>NZ_LABX01000054.1 GCF_001043915.1 Methylobacterium aquaticum
GCCGCGTGCTGGCCGAGGCCGCAGGGCGCTGGCCGCTCCAGGGGGCCGTCGCGATCCACCGCCACGGCCTGATCCGCCCGGGCGAGGGCATCGTCCTGGTGCTCGCCGCCTCCGCCCACCGCAGCGCCGCCTTCGAGGCGGCAAGCTTCCTGATGGACTACCTCAAGACCCGCGCGCCGTTCTGGAAGCGCGAGCACCACACCGACGGGACCCTCGGCGGCTGGGTCGAGGCGATGGAGCACGATGCGGCGGCGGCGGCGCGGTGGTGAGGTGTGAAGCGGGGATACCGAGAATTCGAGCGATCGGGCTGAGGAAACGCTGACGAGCCTGCGGCAGGATCGCGCCATGCCCCGCGATCACAGCTCCCCCGACCCCTTGCCGTTCGACCCGCTGAGCGCGCGTAGTCTCTCGATGGCCTGCGCGCTCATCGGGCTCGTCACCCTCCTCCTCTCCGAGCGGCCGACGCCCGGGGGGGTGATCCTCGCCTGGGCCGGCCTCATCGGCTGGGTTCTGCTGCGCCTCTTCGGCGGCCGGCCGGCGCGGCCGGCACGCCCGAAGACTCGGCCGCGGCCCGAGCCCGTCGTCGAGGTGGTCGAGGTGTCGGATTGGGCGCCCCGGCGCCCGGCCCCGATCCTGGCCCTCCCCAAGCCGATCCTGACGCCTCCGCCGGAGGGAAGCGCGGGCTGGCAGACCTCCGCCCATCCCGCCGTGCTCGCCGGCGTGCGGCGCCGGCGCGAGCAGGGGTGAGGGAAATCAGGATACCGGGTCGCCGAACCGCCGGTCTCGGCTATCTGTCCTGCACGGCGGCGTGAGGCGCCGCCGGCGGAGACATCACCGGACATGCCTGTCATCCCCTCCAAGGACACCGCCCGACTCGACGGGGCGAGCCCTCGCTCCCTCGTCCTCGCCGGGATCGGGGTGGTGTCCTTCACGGCCGTCCTGTTGCTGGCCTGGCACTCGGCCGACACGCTGCTGCTCATCTTCGCCGGCATCCTCTGCGCGGTCTTCCTCGACGGGCTCACGCATTACCTCGGCCGCGTCGTTCCCCTCGGGCACGGGGCCCGGCTCGCGATCGTGAGCGTGCTGCTGGCGCTCCTGGTGCTCGGCATGGTCGGGCTCGGCGGCGCCACCGTGGCGGGACAGGCCCAGCGCCTGGGCCAGACGCTCCAGCAGCAATCCGGCACGGTGAAATCCTGGCTCGACGCCCGCGGGATCGACACCCGCTTCCTCGATCTCGGCAAGCTCAAGGACGCCGCATCGCCCCCCTCCGGCGACGCGGAGGGGGGGCGGCGGAGCACGCCCATGGCGGGCGGCCTGCCGAGCCCCGGCACGCTCCTGTCGGGCGCCGGCAGCGTGCTCGGCCAAGCCTCGACGGTGGCTTTGGCGGTGTTCGGCGCCATCGGCAACGTGTTCATCGTGGTGGTGCTCGGCCTGTTCGTGGCGGCCGATCCGCGGACCTACCGCGACGGGCTCCTGCGCTTCGTGCCCTCGCGCCACCGCACCCATGCGGCCTCGGTCGCCGACGACATCGGCATCACCTTGCGCCACTGGCTGTTCGGCCAGCTCGTCGTCATGGCGGCGATCTTCGTCTGCGTCTGGCTGGGCTTAAGCCTCGTCGGCATCGACGGCTCCCTGGTGCTGGGGCTCCAGGCCGGCCTGCTCTGCTTCATCCCGACCATCGGGGCCCTGGTCGCCGGCATCATCATCGTGCTGGCCTCCCTCGCCTCGGGGCTGAAGGGGGTGATTGCCGGCCTGTGCGTCTACCTGCTGGTGCAGACGCTGGAGAGCTACGTGCTGACGCCCTTCGTGCAGAAGCGGGCCCTCGACATCCCGCCCGCCACGCTGTTCGCCGGCCAGATCCTGCTCGGCGTGCTGTTCGGCCTGTGGGGCGTCGCCCTGGCCCTGCCCCTGATGGCGGTCGCCAAGGTGCTGCTCGACCGGCTCTACCTCCAGGACACGCTGGGGGAGGGTGTGGGCTGACGCGCTCTCCCAACGCGATGCCGCGCCGTCAGGGCGAAAAGACGAAGCGCGAGCCTCGCCTCTCCCCGCGGGCGGGGAGAGCAGAAACCAACGCCTCTTCTCTCTGTCGAAAAGCCCTGTCCGCGACGGTTCTACGCGCTCTGCGGCTTCGTCACCTTGGCCTCGATCGCGTCCCAGACCGCGACCGCGAGGTCGGGGCCGCCGAGGCGCTTGATCGCCCGGATGCCGGTCGGCGAGGTGACGTTGATCTCGGTCAGGTTGCCGTCGATCACGTCGATGCCCACCAGGATCAGGCCCCGGCGGCGCAGCTCCGGGCCGATCGCGGCGCAGATCTCCCGCTCGCGCGGCGTCAGCGCGGTGGCGCCGCCGGTGCCGCCCCGCACCATGTTGGAGCGGATGTCGTTGGCCGCCGGGACCCGGTTGACGGCGCCCAGCGGCTCGCCGTCGACCAGGATGATGCGCTTGTCGCCCTCGGTGATGCGCGGCAGGAAGCGCTGCACCACCCAGGGCTCCCGGAAGGTGACCGAGAACAGGTCGAACATCGAGCCGAAATTCGGGTCGTCGGGCAGGACCCGCAGCACCGCGGCGCCGCCATGGCCGTGCAGCGGCTTCATCACCACGGCGCCGTGCTCGGCCCGGAACGCCTCGATCTCCTGCTTGTCACGGGTGATCAGGGTCGGGGGCATCAGCTCCGGATAGGCGGTGACGAACAGCTTCTCGGGAGCGTTGCGCACCTCGAAGGGGTTGTTCACCACCAGCGTGTGCGGGTGGATGCGCTCCAGGAGGTGCGTCGCCGTGATGTAGGCGAGGTCGAAGGGCGGGTCCTGGCGCATCAGCACCACGTCGACCGTCGCCAGATCGATCCGCTCCGGGGCGCCGAGGGCCGCATGATCGCCCTCGACATCCTGCACCCGCAGGGGCTCGACCCGGGCGGTGACGCGCCCGTCGCGCATCGAGAGGCGATCGGGGGTGTAGTGCAGCAGCGTGTGGCCGCGGCTCTGCGCCTCCAGCAGCAGGGCGAAGGTGGTGTCGCCGGCGATGCGGATCGCCTGGATCGGGTCCATCTGGACCGCGACGGTGAGGGCCATGTCGGGGATATCTCCGGTCGCCCGGGTTATCGGGCGGCCCGGGCCCGATGGCAACGGCCGTCGCCGAAGGGAGGCCCCGCGCGGCGATCGCGGCGGGGCCCCAAGTCGGGGAGGAAACGCCCATGAGCGTCGAAACAGGCAATGCAGGTCTCGTGCCAGAACCAGGACCAAGACGGCTCCTCGCAGGGTCATTCGACGCCGGGCCGATCGCCATGCCGATCGCCCGCACCCGCCCATCCGGCGACAGCGCGGCGGCGCAGGCCAGTTGTCGCCGTCCGCCTGTCCTCCGGAGGGAGGAGATCGATCTTGTCGGATCCGCCGGATTTGTAGACGTTGCTTCTCCATGCAGGCACAGAGCGACCGCAGGGAAGCGAATAGTCCGGCTTTATTGAGCCGGCCGGCTTGCCGGAGCGCTTGACCCTCAGGCCCCGCGGGTCCTAAGCACATCGGCCAAACCGACGCCCGAGGACGCCATGACCGACCGCCAGCCCGGCTTCAACACCCTCGCGATCCATGCCGGCGCGGCGCCGGACGCCGCCACCGGCGCCCGGGCGACGCCGATCTACCAGACCACCTCGTTCGTGTTCGACGACGTGGACCATGCCGCCTCGCTGTTCGGGCTCCAGGCATTCGGCAACATCTACAGCCGCATCACCAACCCGACCAACGCGGTGCTGGAGGAGCGCATCGCCGCGCTCGAAGGCGGCACCGCCGCGGTCGCGGTGGCCTCCGGCCACGCCGCCGAGTTCCTGGTGATGCACGCCCTGATGCAGCCGGGCGACGAGTTCATCGCCGCCAACAAGCTGTACGGCGGCTCGATCAACCAGTTCAACCATTCCTACAAGAACTTCGGCTGGACCGTCGTCTGGGCCGATACCGACGATCCGGCCTCGTTCGAGGCGGCGATCACGCCGCGCACCAAAGCGATCTTCATCGAGTCGATCGCCAATCCGGGCGGCGTCATCACCGACATCGCGGCGATCGCGGCCGTCGCCAAGCGCCACAACATCCCGCTCGTCGTCGACAACACCATGGCGACGCCGTACCTGATCCGGCCCTTCGAGCACGGCGCCGACATCGTGGTCCACTCGGCCACCAAGTTCCTCGGCGGGCACGGCAACTCGATCGCCGGCCTGATCGTCGACGGCGGCTCGTTCACCTGGGCGGGCGACGCCCGCTACCCGATGCTGTCGCAGCCGCGGCCGGAATATGCCGGCATGGTCCTCTCCGAGACCTTCGGCAATTTCGGCTTCGCCATCGCCGTGCGGGTGCTGGGCCTGCGCGATCTCGGGCCGGCGCTCTCGCCGTTCAACGCCTTCCTGATCATCAACGGCATCGAGACCCTGCCGCTGCGCATGCAGCGCCATTCCGACAACGCCAAGACCGTGGCCGAGCACCTGAGCCGCCATCCGGCGGTGGCCTGGGTGAGCTATCCGGGCCTCGAGACCGACCGTTACCACCAGCTGCACAAGCGCTACTGCCCGCACGGCGCCGGCGCGGTGTTCACCTTCGGCCTCAAGGGCGGCTACGAGGCCGGCGTGGCCCTGGTCTCGAACCTGAAGCTCTTCTCGCACCTGGCCAATATCGGCGACACCCGCTCGCTGGTGATCCATCCGGCCTCGACCACCCATCGCCAGCTCACCGACGAGCAGAAGACCCGGGCCGGCGCCGGCCCGGAGGTGGTGCGCCTCTCCATCGGCATCGAGGATGCGCGCGACCTGATCGCCGATCTCGATCAGGCGCTAGCCTGAGCCGCAGGCGGTCGCCCGGCCGCGACGATCGCGCGCGGCCGGGCACCCTGGAGGATTGGACGGACGGACTCGTTCGCAACCCGAGCCGCCGTGTCTGCCGCCCCGGTGGACAGGTGGCACCGGGGGTTTCGGCACCGGGCAGGCCGACCCGGCCGGGACGCAGGTCTCGCGGGCAGGTCTCGGGGCCGGTGCGGGGTCGCCCAGGATGCCACGGCGCCTTCCGCCGGACACGCCGTCTCCGGCAGGACAGCGTCGCGCGCTCGGGAGAGGCTCGGCCCGTCGTCGGCGAGGCGGGGTGGAATGGGCGGGATGGACCGGTCTTCGAAAGGGATCGGCGCGACGGGGTCCCGCAGCGGGGCGCCCTGCCGCAGGGCTGCCGCGGCGCGTCCGGCCACGCTTGACCCCCGGGATGCGGACCCATAGGCAGCAACCTTTCGCCCTCCCCCGCATTGGCCGCGATGACATCTGATCCGGACCGAACGCCCCACGACCCGCAGCCGGAGGGGCCAGCCCCCGCCTGCGACGGGGGCCCCGTGGTGCTCCTCGTCGAAGATGACGGGCTTCTGCTGATGGAGGCCGCCGACACCCTGTCGGAAGCCGGCTTCACCGTGCTCGAAGCCCCCCATGCCGATCAGGCGCTCAAGGTGCTGGAGAGCCGCCCCGACGTCGAGGTGCTGATGACCGACGTCGACATGCCGCTCGGCTCGATGAACGGCTTTGCCCTCGCCCGTCTGGTGTCGCGGCGCTGGCCGCGCATCCCGGTCCTGGTGGTCTCCGGCATGGGAAGCCCCGGACCGCACGATCTGCCGCCGGGCGCCCGCTTCATCCCGAAGCCCTACGCGCCGTCCGCCCTGGTGCGGACGTTGCACGCCACCGTGCGCCGCGCCGCCTGATCCCGCGGGGTGCCTTCGCGAAACCCGACACCCGCGTGGCACAGCCCTCGCGCGGATGTCGCATGAGACTCCCCGGACTTCAGACTCCCCGGACTTCCCCGATGACCGATCCGACCAAGCTCCACTTCGCCACCCGGGCGGTCCATGCCGGCACCGCCCCCGATCCGGCCACCGGCGCCCGGGCGCAGCCGATCTACTTCACCAACGGCTTCGTGTTCGAGTCGAACGAGCAGGCGGCCGACATCTTCGCCATGCGGGCGACGGGCTTCTCGTATTCCCGCGGCTCGAACCCGACCGTGGCGGCGCTCGAGCGCCGCGTCGCCGCGCTGGAGGGCGCCAAGGCCGCCGTGGCGGTGGCGTCCGGCCAGTCGGCGATGCTGCTGGTGCTGATGACCCTGATGCGCTCGGGCGACGCCTATGTCGCCTCCTCGCGGCTGTTCGGCGGCTCGCTCGGCCTGATGCGCCGGCTGGAGGGCCGCTACGACCTCGTGCCGCAATTCAGCCGCGGCCTGACGCCGGAGGATTTCGAGGCGGCGATCACGGACAAGACCCGGGCGATCGTCTGCGAATCGATCGTCAATCCCTGCGGCACGGTGATCGACCTCGAAGGCGTCGCCGCGGTGGCGCACAGGCACGGCCTGCCGCTCATCGTCGACAACACGCTCGCCTCCCCGGCTCTGATCCGGCCGATCGAGCACGGCGCCGACATCGTGGTCCACTCGACCTCGAAGTTCCTGTCGGGCTCCGGCACGGTGATCGGCGGCCTCGTCTGCGACGGCGGCCGCTTCGACTGGCCCGCATCGGGCCGCTACAACCTGATCACCGAGCCCTGGCCCGACTATGACGGGCTCGTCGTCTCGGAGCGCTTCCCCGAGACCGCCTTCGCGGTCGCCTGCCGGCTGTTCGGCCTGCGCGACCTCGGCCCCGGCCTGTCGCCGATGAACGCCTTCCTGACGCTCACCGGCACCGAGACCCTGCCGCTGCGCATGGAGCGCCATTGCGCCAACGCGCGTGCCGTCGCGGCCTTCCTCAAGGATCACCCGAAGGTGGCGTGGGTGAGCTATCCGTCCCTGCCCGGCCAGCCCGGCGAGGCGATGGCGAACCGCTACGCGCCGATGGGCGCCGGCGCGATCTTCACCGTCGGCTTCAAGGGCGGCGAGAAGGCGGCGCAAGCCTTCATCACCGGGCTCGGCCTGATCTCGCACCTCGTCAATATCGGCGAGATCAAGTCCCTGGCGATCCATCCGGCGACGACCACCCACCGCCAGCTTCCCGCCGCCGACAAGGACGCGGCCCGGGTCGGCCCCGACACCGTGCGCCTCTCGATCGGCCTCGAATCGGTCGAGGACCTGATCGCCGACGTGGCGCAGTCCCTCGACGCCCTCGACTGACCCCCGCGGCGCCCGGATCATCGCCGGACGCCGCTTGCCTCATGCTCCGAACAAATGTAGAACAATCTCCGGCCTCCGGCCTGTGTGCAGCGGGCAAAACGGCGTCCCTGCCCTTGCCGGCCCCGGCCTGTTTGGCCCAACTCGCGGACCCGAAGCGGTGGTCCGCGGCGTCGGCCGGGCATGCGCCCGAGTGAGATGGAACGAGAGGAGAGCGGGATGGCGGGCAGCGTGAACAAGGTGATCCTGGTGGGCAATCTCGGGCGCGACCCCGAGACCCGCCGGCTGGCCTCCGGCGATCCGGTGGTGAACCTGCGCCTGGCCACGTCGGAGTCCTGGAAGGACAAGGCGACCGGCGAGCGCAAGGAAAAGACCGAGTGGCACTCGGTCGTGATCTACAACGAGAACCTCGCCCGCGTCGCCGAGCAATACCTGCGCAAGGGCTCGAAGGTCTATGTCGAGGGCCAGCTCCAGACCCGCAAGTGGCAGGACCAGTCCGGCGTCGAGAAATACACGACCGAGATCGTGCTCCAGCGCTTCCGCGGCGAACTGACGATCCTCGACGGCCGTGGCGGCGGGGCCGAGGGCGGCATGAGCGAGATGGGCGGCGACGACATGGGCGGCGGCCAGATCAGCCGCGGCGGGGATTACGGCGGCGGCGGCGGGCGCAGCAGCGGCGGACGCGCGGCCGGCGGTGGCGAGCGGCGCCCGGCGCCGTCGTCGAGCGGCGGCAACCAGAAGCGCTACGACGACCTCGACGACGATATCCCGTTCTAGGCGGATCGGCGTCGGCGGGCCGACGCAAGTCCGCTTAAATTGTTGTTTTGTGGCTGGTTTTGGTCGAAGAATTTGTGGAACGCCGGTTACCGGCGAGCAGCGCCCGGTCACGACGTGACCGGGCGTATCGTTGTCTGCGGGCGGGATGTGCAGCGAACGGTGACACGGCGCCGGCCCAGCGCGACCGGTTCCACGGAAGCCGTCGGCCCACGATGCTGACGCATCGATTCGATCTCGGACAGGCCCGAGATCGACCGGGCCGATGTGCGTTGTCGAATTTTCGATACTGCGCCAAAGGCTTGGCGAGAATGCGAGAGAGGCATCCACGGTGCACGGCAGTGGCGTGACATCCTGCCGGAACGAGGCTCTCCGATCCGCAACCTGCTCCCGAGGGTGAGGGTGGGAAGGAGCTGAACTCCAGACGGGCCGTCCTGTCGTGGACCGTGGGAAGAATCAAAAAGTCGTTTTCAACGCCCGTTGGTATGACACACGCGCAGCGCCAGGCGACCGAGGCAACGTGAGAGCAAGCCTGTCGCAACCCAGCCGGAAGTTCTAATGTTGCATTCATGTTTTCCAAAGACTCTGCGGAGAGGATATCGGCGTGCCTGAGCCGAGCCGCTCGCGGAGACAAGGATGCGATTGGATCCCGAGAATCGTCCGAGCTTTCTCGAGGATCGGACCGGCCTGACGACGGTGCTGTTCGGGATCCTGCTGCCGGTCCTCATGGTGGGCATCGGCGGCAGCATCGAGATCACGCGGGCCATCGATTACAGGCAGCGGCTGATCTCCGCGGCGGATCTGACATGCCGGCAGGCCGAAATCTACGTCGAGAGCCAGAGCGGCCTCAGCATGCCGAGCGGCTACGTGGCGACAGTCCAGTCCTATGCCGACAAAAACAGTTCGGAACGGCACCTGTCCGCAACTGCGCAGATCACGGCAACGCCGACCGTCTCTTCGACCGTTCTCACCGTGCCGCCGCTGACGGTTCGTCCCGGCAACGTCCATGTCGTGGCGAATGGCTCGGTCGGTCTGTTCTTCAAGAAATTCCTCAACAAGGACAGCGTCAACTTCAGCGTGGTGCGCGACTGCACGGTGCAGGCGTCGTCCTCGTCCGGCCCGCCGACGATGCTGATGTCCGAATCGTTCGAGGGCTATGCCTCGCAATTGGTCGGCGGCTGGGCCGTGTTCGGCACGATGTCGCAGGCGAACTGCCCCAGCTCGATGTGCCAGGGCAAATCCTGGGGCACGACGAATGCCGGCGTCGAGGTCGACCAGCTCTCGGCGATCACGACGGGCGACGGCGTCCAGTACGGACAATCCTTCGCCGAATTGGATAGCGACTGCAGCAACCAGGTCGGCACGCAGACATCCGCCCAGTCCACCGCCTGCCGCCAGAGCAATAAGACGACCAATTCGTCGATCAACATGAAGTTCAATCTACAAGTCGGTACCTATGAGGTCCGCTACGTCTATACGGCGCGAAAGAACGTCGGAGCCTACCAGTATCCGAACGACACCGTGATCTGCTCGAACCCGAAGGATACCGACGGACTGACCCGCGACAACGATGTCGCGAAGAATGCTGCGGGCGTCAGCACGGTCAGTCTCGATGGTCAGACCAGACGGATCGAACTCTGGGTCGAACCGAAAACGAGCGGATACAAGTCGGACGATCAATCCGTGACCGCAGCGACATCGCCCCAGTACGTGAAGCAATATCTGGCGGACGTCTGCGTCTGGTCGAAGACCTGGATCGAGCGGAGCTACAAATTCGACGTCACCAAGCAGCAAGAATATCGGATATCGTGGCGAGCGGCCGGCCTCGACGACAGCTTCGGCGGGCTGATCGACTATCTGCGCTTCTGCCAGAATGCGTGTCCGTGAGGTCACCCTGGCTCTTGCTCCGAGCGCGCGAGACGGCCGCGGCGAGGATGGTGACGTGCCGGTCGGGAGCGGCAGCCGTCGAATTCGCCCTGATCGCCTTCCCCTTGCTGATGCTCGTGCTCGGGATGCTGCAATTTGCCATTTACTACTACCTGCAACAATCCCTGAGCAATGCGCTGTATGAGACGGCCTCGAACCCCGAACCGGAACTTCTCGTGCAGGACAAGCCGGGATACACCGCCAAGATCTGCGCCAAGATCGCCTTGAGCCAAAGCTGCCTTAATCCGACGACCGGCATCAAGATCGAGGCGATGAAACTCGTGAACGTCCCGACGGCGGCGCTCGCGATCACCGGGACGACGTTCGACACCGGTGCAAGCCAGGATGCGATCCTGCTGCGGGCGACGATGACGGCCCCGCGGATCGTGCCCCTGATCCCGGCCCTGGCCGCGCAGGAATCGGTCGTCTTCCGCCGATAGGGGAGCGAGGGAGAGCGATGCCGGCCCGATTCGACAGGCTCCTGCGCGCCAACCGAGGCACGGCGTCGGTCGAGTTCGCCATGATCAGCAGCGTGCTCCTGCTGATGTTCATCGGCACGCAGGACATCGTGTTCATGGTCAACATGAAACGCGACGTCGACCGGGCCTCCGTGGTGATCGCGCGGGCGATGTCCACTTGCCAGAATTCCAGTTGCATGTCGGACTTCATCGACAGCTATATCACGCGCCGGGCCAATACGCTCGTGCGCTATCAGCGCGCGACGATCGACATGTACATGCTCCAGAAGAGCGGCGGATCGATCAGGGTCTGTTCCGGCACGAAGACCGCGATGACGGATACCGACGTGCTCTCATCCGCCGGGACCATCATGCGTGACGGCGACATCGGCGCCGCCGTCATCATCACCAGCACGTACAGTTCCGTGCTGCCGAACTTCGTCAAGACCTACATCAACCGGTCGGGGGTCACCTACCGCGGCTACGCGATCGACGTCATGACGAATGCCAGCGCAATCTGCTGACCCACGGTTCGACGACCGTGGGCCCGCGGCGACCGGCGCCCTCCCCTCGCCGCCTCAGGCCGGCGCGCCCGCCGCCTTTGCCTCACGGCGCCGGGCGTGCAGCACGTATTCGGTGTAGCCGTTGGGCTGGACGCGGCCCTTGAACACCAAGTCGCAGGCCGCCTGGAAGGCCGGTCCGTCGAAGCCGGGCGCCATCGGGCGGTAGAGCGGGTCGCCGGCATTCTGGCGGTCGACCACTTTCGCCATGCGCTTCATCGTCTCCATCACCTCGGCCTCGGAGACCACGCCGTGGTGCAGCCAGTTGGCGATGTGCTGGGACGAGATCCGCAGGGTCGCACGATCCTCCATCAGCGCCACGTCGTGGATGTCGGGCACCTTGGAACAGCCGACGCCCTGGTCGATCCAGCGCACGACGTAGCCCAAGATGCTCTGGACGTTGTTGTCGATCTCCTGCTGGACGTCGTCGGGGGCGAAGTTCGAGCGGGCGAGCGGGATCTGGAGGATCTCGTCGATGGCCGAGCGCGGCCGGCGCGCCAGCTCCTGCTGGCGGGCCTTCACGTCGGTCTCGTGGTAGTGCAGCGCGTGCAGGGTCGCGGCGGTCGGCGAGGGCACCCAGGCGGTCGAGGCGCCGGCCTTCGGATGGGCGCCCTTCTGCATCAGCATGTCGGCCATGGCGTCGGGGGCCGCCCACATGCCCTTGCCGATCTGCGCCCGGCCGAGCAGGCCGCAGGCGAGGCCGACATCGACGTTGTTCTCCTCGTAGCCCTTGATCCAGGGCGTGCCCTTCATGTCGTTCTTGCGGATGACCGGGCCGGCCTCCATCGCGGTATGGATCTCGTCGCCGGTCCGGTCGAGGAAGCCTGTATTGATGAACACCACCCGCTCCTGCGCCGCCTTGATGCAGGCGGCGAGGTTGACCGTGGTGCGGCGCTCCTCGTCCATGATGCCCATCTTGAGGGTGTTGGGCGTCAAGCCCAGCATCGCCTCGACGCGGGTAAACAGCTCGACCGCGAAGGCGACCTCCTCAGGCCCGTGCATCTTCGGCTTGACGATGTAGACCGAGCCGCGGCGGCTGTTGCGCAGGCCCGAGGTGCCCTTGAGGTCGTGGATCGCGATCATGGCCGTGATGGCGGCGTCCAGGATGCCCTCCGGCACCTCGGCGCCGCTCTCGTCGAGCACCGCGTCGGTGAGCATGTGGTGCCCGACATTGCGCACCAGCATCAGGGAGCGGCCCGGCACCGTGACCTCGCCGTCGCCGGAGGGCGCGGTGTAGGTCCGGTCGGGGTTGAGCGTGCGCGCGAAGCGGCGCCCGTCCTTCTCGACCGGAGCCGAGAGGGTGCCGTTCATCAGGCCGAGCCAGTTGCGATAGACCACGACCTTGTCGTCGGCATCGACGGCCGCGACCGAGTCTTCCAGGTCCATGATGGTCGAGACCGCCGACTCGACCAGCACGTCGGCGACGCCGGAGGCGTCGAAGCGGCCGATCCGGTGGGTGCGGTCGAGCACGATCTCGACGTGCAGGCCGTGATGGCGCAGCAGCAGCGCGGTCGGGAAGCTCGCCTTGCCGCGATAGCCCGCAAAGGCTTCCGGCCGGGCGAGCGGGATGGTGTCGCCGGTATTCATGTTGCCGACGAGCTGGCCGCCCTCGACCGCATAGGTCACCACGTCGGCGTGGCGGCCACCGGCGAGGGGCAGGTTACGGTCGAGGAAGGCGCGGGCGCGGGCCACCACCCGGGCGCCGCGGGTGCGGTTGTAGCCGCCGCCCCGGATCGCGCCGCCCTCCTCCGACACCGCGTCGGTGCCGTAGAGCGCGTCGTAGAGCGAGCCCCAGCGGGCATTGGCGGCGTTCAGCGCGTAGCGGGCATTCGAGGTCGGCACCACGAGCTGCGGGCCGGCGATGGTGGCGATCTCGTCGTCGACGTTGTCGGTGCACACCTGGACCGGGCCGGGATCGGGCAGGAGGTAACCGATCTCGGTGAGGAACGCCTTGTAGGCCGCCTCGTCCACCGGCTTGCCGATCCGCTCGCGGTGCCAGGCGTCGATCCTGGCCTGGAGGGCGTCGCGGGTCGCCAGAAGGGCGCGGTTGCGCGGCGCCAGATCGCGCAGGATGGCGGCCAGGCCGTTCCAGAACGCCTCCGCGCCGATCCCGGTCCCGGGCAGGGCTTCCTCGACCACGAAGTCGTGCAGCACGGCCGCCACCGACATGCCACCCACCGTCTTGCGATCCATGGTCTTTCCTCCCGCCGGCCCCCGCACGGGCCGCGTCGCGGCCCCCCCTTAACAGGGGATGCAGGCGCCAGAAAGTCGGGGTTGCGCAGGGGTGGTGCGGCAATCCCGTCCCGTCCTCGCGTCGGTCGTGTCCCTGGGAGTGGTATCGCTGACGGAAAGCGGAAGAGCCCGCCTGCGCGCCCTCGATAGCGCTGGTGCAGGCGGAAGCTCTCGCGGGGGTGGCCATCGGCGGTGACGGGTGAGGATCGGGTTGCGAGCCACCAACCCCGAACCCGGGAGCCCCCCGACGACCGATGCCGTTTGAGCCTGCGGGCGCTGGCTGAGAAGAGCGCCGATGCGGACATGCTGCCCGAGATGATTCGGCTTTGCCGCGCAGCGTCTGCTGGAACTGGAGGTGGCCGGCCTGACCGGCGCGGCCCACGGCGAGAAGACCCCGGAGCGGCGGCACACCTAAGCAGACTTGCGTTGGCAGGCCAACTCTTCGTCGGCTCAGGTTCTTGTTTTATCGCAGATTTTGCCGCCGAACCGGTGACCGCTTCGGCGAAATCTGCTTAGGTCGTCGGCATCGTCTCCGACGACCATCGGTGTGCCGGCTCGTGGGCGCGATCCTGCTCGAACAGAACGACGAGCGGGCCGTGCCGCGCTGCCGTTCCATGATCCTGGAAAGCATCGCCCCGATCGGCGATGATCCCCTCGTCAGCCTGCCCTCATTCGCAGTCTGATCAGTCCGGCCCTGCCGGTGGTCAGCGTGGTGGACCAACTCCAGCGACACCACGCCCGGGGACATGATCGACGGACCCGTATAGAGTCACGGACCCGTCTAGAAGGCTTACGCCGCCTTGATGAGCTCGGCCGGCAGGACCGACTTGGCCTTCTCGACCACGGCGACGAAAGCCGCCGGCTCGTGGATGGCAAGCTCCGAGAGCGCCTTGCGGTCGACCTGCACGCCGGCCTTGGCCAGGCCGTCGATGAAGCGCGAATAGGTCAGGCCGTGCGGACGGACCGCGGCGTTGATGCGCTGGATCCACAGGGCGCGGAAGTTGCGCTTCTTGTTCTTCCGATCGCGGTAGGCATATTGCATGCCCTTCTCGACCGCCTGCTTGGCGATCCGGATCGTGTTCTTGCGCCGGCCGTAATAGCCCTTGGCGGCCTTGAAAACTTTCTTGTGCTTGGCGTGGCTGGTCACGCCGCGCTTGACGCGGGCCATGGTGATCTCCTGGGAAGTCTACGAAACAGATTCGGAACGAAGCGTCTTCTGCGAAGCCGGTTCTTAGCGGGCGTTCGGCAGGAAGTACTTCTTCACGTTGGCGGCGTCGCCCTCGAACAGGGTGGTCGTGCCGCGCAGGTTGCGGATCTGCTTCGTGGTCCGCTTGATCATGCCGTGGCGCTTGCCGGCCTGGGCGTACATGACCTTGCCGGTCCCGGTGATCTTGAAGCGCTTCTTGGCGCCCGACTTGGTCTTCAGCTTGGGCATTTTGCTCTCCTGACGCGAACTCCACCGGGGATCCGCCACGGGCGGACCCCGACGATCGCACTCGATCGACGGTGTGGAGCGACACGAACCGCCACGGCAGCCCTCACGGCCGGGCGGTTCGGCGAGGGGCGCGCTATAGCAGGGACGAATGCTTCACGCAATCGTCGCATCGTCGGGCACCTCGCCCCTGTGGGAGGCGGGAACGACCGGCCCTTCGCGCTGGCGTTGTGCGCCGCACCGGAACCATAAGCTCGGGTGCGCGGTTTCGTTCATGTCCCGCTCAGGCCCCATCCTGCTTAAGTCCCTCCAACGTGACCCGCCCTCGTTTGGCGTCTCAGGAGATTTGCTCGTGCGCATTGCCCAGGTAGCCCCTCTCGCGGAAGCCGTTCCGCCGAAGTTCTACGGCGGCACCGAGCGTGTCGTCTCCTGGCTCACCGAGGAGCTGGTCCGGCAGGGCCACGACGTCACGCTGTTCGCGAGCGGCGACTCGGAGACGAGCGCCAAGCTGGTCGCCTGCTGCCCCGAGGGCCTGCGGCTCGCCGGCATCCGCGACCACGTCGCCAGCCACCTTGCCATGCTCTATCACCTGCGTCGGCGCGCGGACGAGTTCGACGTCATCCACTTCCACATCGACCTCTTGCAGTACCCGCTGTTCGAGGACCTGAATCACAAATGCGTCACCACCCTGCACGGGCGGCTCGACGTGCCGGACTTCATGCCGGTCTACCGCACCTTCACGGGCATGCCGCTGGTGTCGATCTCCGACCACCAGCGCGGGCCGATGCCCGAGAACGCCAACTGGCTCCAGACCATTCATCACGGCCTGCCGGCGGAGAATTGCCGCTTCTCGGCGAAGCCCAAGGATGGCGGCTACCTCGCCTTCCTGGGCCGCATCTCGCCCGAGAAGCGCCCCGACCGCGCGATCGAGATTGCCAAGGCCGCCGGCGTCAAGCTGAAGATTGCCGCCAAGGTCGACAAGGCCGACCAGGATTACTGGGACGAGGTCATCGAGCCGATGACCCATCACCCGCTGGTCGAGTATATCGGCGAGATCAACGAGGACCAGAAGCACGACTTCCTCGGCAACGCCCTGGCGCTCGCCTTCCCGATCGACTGGCCGGAGCCCTTCGGCCTGGTGATGATCGAGGCGATGTCGGCCGGGACCCCGGTGATCGCGTGGCGCAACGGCTCCGTGCCGGAGGTCATCAAGGACGGCGTGTCGGGCGTCGTGGTCGAGTCGATGGAGGAGGCGATCGCGGCGGTCAAGACCTGCAAGGCGATGAGCCGCGAGGGTGTGCGCCGCTACTTCGAGACCCGCTTCACTGCGAGCGTCATGGCCCGCTCCTACGTCGCCGCCTACGAGTCGCTGCTCGCCGGCGACGCGGACGCGATCAAGATCCCGGGCCTGACCCTCGGCGCCGCCGCGGCCCTCAACGGTGCGACCAACGGCGCGGCGCATCCCGTGCTGCGGGCGGTCTGATCCGTCCCGGCGCACGAGAGAGCGCTTCACGATCGCGTTGCCATCGCGAAGCTTCTCTCGCTGTTTGATTTTGCCGCATTGTCGACGACGAACCGGTATCCACGTCGTCGGACAATGCTCTAAGCAGCCTTGCGTTGGCAGGCCAACGCAAGGCTGCTTAAATTCTTGTTTTGTCGCAGATTTTCGTCGCAAAACCGGCAACCGCTTTTGCGAAATCTGCTTAGCGCCGACGAGGCTCGGTCCCCGCGAGGGGGCCGGGCCTTTCCTTTGCGCGGCGCCTGCCCAAAATCCGAGCTTGCACGCCCGGGAGTTCCCCCTGGCGTCCGCCGCACGATGGCCCACTTTCGCTCTAGCGTGGGCCCTCGACCCGCGAATCGCCGGGGGTCGCGCCACCCGGGCATCCGCCCGGAGCCCCGCAATCTCGCCCCGATCCCCGCGAAACCTCGCCCCGCGACGCCTCGCGGAGCGAAGCCCCAAGGAGTCCACCGTGCCGATGGTCGCGACCGCCCCCGACGACGAGACGCTGCCGCAATATCACATCGAGGCCCAGACCTCGCTGGTCGAGCGCCAGCTGCGCTCGCTCAAGCATGGCGATGCCTTCGCGGTGCTCGATAGCTACGGCGATATCGGCGTCGTCCCGGGGCCCGAGGGGCTGTACTTCCAGGACACACGCTTCCTGTCCCGCCTGGAGCTGACGGTCGAGGGCCAGCGGCCGATGCTGCTCGGCTCGGTGGTGCAGGACGACAACGGCGCCCTCTCGGTCGACATGACGACGCCGGACATCCGGCTCGATGCCGGCGACGAGACCAGCATCCCGCGCGAGATCATCGCGCTGGAGCGGACCAAGTTTCTCTTCCGCGGCACCTGCTACGACCGGATCGGCCTGCGCAACTACGACACCAAGCCCCGCCACCTGCGCGTCTCCCTGACCTTCGACGCCGACTTTCGCGATCTGTTCGAGGTGCGCGGCAGCGACCGGGCGCATCGCGGCAAGCGCCGGGTCGAGGTGACGGGGCCCAACGAGGTGACGTTCACCTATGACGGCCTCGACGCGCGGCGCCGCACCACCCGCCTGCGCTTCGGCCCCAAGCCGGCGCGGCTCGAGGCGAACAAGGCCGAGTTCGCGGTCAGGCTCTCGCCCGGCGGGCGCGCCTCGCTCTTCGTGCGGGCGATCTGCGACACGGTCGATCTCGGCCGCGAGGGCGTGGCCGCGGTCGGCAGCGCCCTGCCCTTCATCCACGCGGCCTATCCGAGCCCGCGCCGCGAAGACGGCCATCCGAAGGGCGAGGGCATGACCTTCGCGCTCGCCTATCGCGATGCGCGGCGCGACCTGCGCAAGGCCACCGCCAACATCACCACGATCGAAAGCTCGAACGACCAGTTCAACGAGGCCGCCTGCCGCTCGACGGCCGACCTCTACATGCTGCTCAGCCGCACGCCGAACGGCATCTACCCCTATGCGGGCATCCCCTGGTACAGCACGGTCTTCGGCCGCGACGGCATCATCACCGCCATGATGACGCTGTGGATCGACCCCGAGATCGCCAAGGGCGTTCTCCGCCACCTCGCGGCGACGCAGGCGACGACGGTCGACCCGGCCGCCGACGCCCAGCCCGGCAAGGTCCTGCACGAGACCCGCAACGGCGAGATGGCGATCCTCGGCGAGGTGCCGTTCAAACTCTATTACGGCACGATCGACGCGACGCCGCTCTTCGTGATGCTGGCCGGACAATATTACGAGCAGACCGGGGATCTCGCGACCATCCGGGCGATCTGGCCCAATCTCCTGGCGGCGCTCACCTGGATCGACGAGTACGGCGACCGGGACAAGGACGGCTTCGTCGAATACGCCCGTGAGACCGAGAAGGGCCTGGCCAACCAGGGCTGGAAGGACAGCCACGATTCGATCTTCCATGCCGACGGCCGGATGGCGCAGGGGCCGATCGCCCTGTGCGAAGTCCAGGGCTACGTCTACGCCGCCAAGAAGGGCGCCGCGAAGCTCGCCGGGCTGATGGGCGATCAGGCATTGTCCGAGCGGCTGAAGGGCGAGGCCGAGCGGCTGCGCAAGGCGTTCGACGAGGCGTTCTTTCTCCCGGAGATCGGCACCTACGCCATCGCGCTCGACGGCGAGAAGCGCCCCTGCGCCGTGCGCTCCTCGAATGCCGGCCACGCGCTGTTCACCGGGATCGCCTATCCGGAGCGGGCCGAGAGCGTCGCCGCGGTGCTGATGTCGAAGGACGGATTCAACGGCTGGGGCGTTCGCACGATTGCGGTCGGCGAGGCGCGCTTCAACCCGATGTCGTACCACAACGGCTCGATCTGGCCGCACGACAACGCGCTGATCGCGCTGGGCCTCGCCCGCTACGGCCTGAAGGCGGACGCGGCGCGGGTGTTCGAGGGCCAGCACGGCGCCTCGCTCTACCAGGAGGGGCGGCGGCTGCCGGAGCTGTTCTGCGGCTTCATCCAGCGCAAGCAGCGCGGCCCGACCAACTATCCGGTGGCGTGCAGCCCGCAAGCTTGGGCGGCGGCGGCGCCCTTCGCATTCCTGGCCGCCTGCCTCGGGCTCGAACTGCGCCACGACCGCAACCGGATCCGCTTCCGCGACCCGATCCTGCCGGCCTTCCTCGACGACGTGCTGATCCGCAACCTGAAGCTCGGCGACAGCCATGTCGATCTGCTGATCCACCGCCACGGCAGCGACGTGACCGTCAACGTGGTGCGCCGGACCGGCGACGCGCAAGTTGTTCTTCTGAAGTAGACTTACTCTTCTGAAGTAGACATGCGATGGGCCGGGACATGTCCCGGCCCTTCGATGCTCCCCGCGCGGGTTGGTGTGAGACGCCCGCGCCCGGAGCGCTCCATGATCCCGTGCCCGCGCTCCCAAAACAGCGCGACGGCGGCACCGTGCCTTTAGCGCGGCGCCAGGATCATGATCATCTGGCGGCCTTCGAGCTGCGGCTCGCTCTCCACCTTGGCGACTTCCTGCGTCTCGGCCTTGACGCGCTCGAGCAGACGCAGACCCAGATCCTGGTGCGCCATCTCGCGGCCGCGGAAGCGCAGGGTCACCTTGACCTTGTCGCCTTCCTCGAAGAACCGCTGCACGGCCTTCATCTTGACTTCGTAATCGTGCTTGTCGATGCCGGGGCGGAGCTTGATCTCCTTGACCTCGACGGTCTTCTGCCGCTTGCGCGCCTCGGCCTGCTTCTTCTGCTCGTTGAAGCGGAAGCGGCCGTAGTCGAGAAGCTTGCAGACCGGAGGCACGGAGTTCGGCGCGATCTCGACCAGGTCGAGGCCCGCCTCTTCGGCGACCTGCAACGCTTCGAAGAAGCCCATGACACCGCGGTTCTGGCCGGTATCGTCGATGAGCTGCACCTCGCGGACGCCGCGGATGTCCCGGTTCGCGCGCGGCCCGTCTTTCTGCGGGGCCGGCATGGCTCTCATAGGTCTGCGAATGGCTTCATTCTCCTCAATCACGTCGTCCGGCGGCGGCCCGCCGACCGCGTCCCCTCCGGACCGGTCCCGAACCACCGCGCGGGCATACTCGGGTGTACGCTAGCACCTTGGCGAGATCGCCCGATTTGTCAACTCACGGATGCGAGACTTGGTTGCGGATTGCTGAAAGAAGGGGCAACCTGATGGTCCGCATGCCGATTTCCTCGCGGCGTGCCGTCCCGGCCTCCGGGTGCGGGCGCTCTCGCCGCGCCTTGCGCTCAGCTCCCCTCCCCCGGGGGCTCCGCCCCCAGCAGCTCGGCATAGACCGTCAGGGTGTCGGCCAGCATCAGATCGAGGGAGAAATGCGCCTCGACGTGGCGCCGGGCGCGGCGCACCAGGGCGTCGCGGGCGCTGGCGCCGAGCTGCAACGCCTCGGCGATCGCGCCGGCCAGCGCCTGCGGGTCCCCGGGCGTGACGCGCCAGCCGGTGCGTTCGTGCGCCGCCACCTCGGGCGGGGCCAGCACCGTCTCCGGCACGGCACCGAGATCCGAGACCACGACCGGCGTGCCGAGAGCCTGGGCCTCGACGGCGGACCGGCCGAACGCCTCGGGCTCGGTCGAGGGCACCGCCACCACCGAGGCCGCCCGGTAGGCCGCCGGCATGTCGCTGCAATGCCCGACGCGCTTCACATGGGCCGCAAGACCGTGGGCGGCGATCAACGCATCGAGTTCGCGCACATACGCGGTCCGTCCCTGCGGATCGCCCGCCAGCACCACCGTGAACTCGGCGAGACCCTGCGCGCGCAGGGCCGCCGCCGCCTCGATCAGCACGCGGTGGCCCTTCCAGGGGGTGAGGCGGGCGGCAAGCAGCACCACCCGCTCGTGCGGGGCGACGCCCCAAGCCCGGCGCAGGGCCTCGACCCGCTGCGGCGCGACCTGGGCGGGCGCGAAGGCGGCGAGATCGGTGCCGCGATGGATCACCCGGACCCTGTCGCCTGCGACCTGCGGGAAGAGACGCCGGATCGCCGCAGCCGTGAAATGCGAGTTGGCGATCACCACGTCGCCGCGGGCCATCACCGAGTTGTAGAGGAGCTTGGCCGGCGAGCGGCCGGCATAGCTGCCGTGATAGGTGGTGACGAAGGGGATGCGCAGCCGCCGCGCCGCTCCCAGGGCGACCCAGGCCGGGGCCCGCGAGCGGGCATGGATCAAGTCGACCCGCTCCGCCCGGCAGATCCGCATCAGGCGCCCGACATGGAGCGCCATGGCGAAGGGGTTCTTGGACCGCGCCGGGAACGGCACCCAGGCGCCGCCCTTGGCCTGCAACTCGCCGACGAGGCGCCCACCCTCGGTGGCGACGAGCGCCCGGGCACCGGCGGCGGCGAGCGCCGCCGCCACGTCGACGGCGGTGCGCTCGGCACCGCCGGCATCCAGCTCCGGGATGATCTGAAGCACGGTGCGGTCCGCCAGCGGGTGGCTCGCGGCCGGGAACGGCGTGGCCTGGCTCGATGGCATGGGACTCCGGGTCAGGGTTCTGATCGCAGCACTCGCGGCATGATGGTGCCTACTCCGCGCAGGGATCGATGAAAGGTTGGCGGGGTGCCGGCCTGATCTCGCATGGGGCCGCCGGCCGCCCCGGTGTAGAAGCCGGCCGTCACGTCCACGGAAGGACGATGCGCCTGGACGATGCTTCAAGGTCGCCCGACCGTATTGCGGATCGGTAAACCTTGGCACCGGCCGCCCGCATCCAGAGTTGCATAGGGAATAACGGGGATAACGTCATGCACGAGCACGGAACCGAGACGCCGCGCCCACCCGCCACGATGCTGCCCGTGGGGAGCCGCCGCCTCGCCACCCTGGTGCGGCCCGGCGCCGGGCCGCCGGTGGTCTGGCTCGGCGGCTTCCGGTCGGACATGCGCGCCACCAAGGCCGAGGCCCTGGATGCCTGGGCGGCGCGGGCGGGCCGCGCCTTCGTGCGCTTCGACTATACGGGCCACGGCGAATCCGACGGCACCTTCGCCGATGGCACGATCTCCGACTGGCTCGCCGATGCGCAGGCGGTCATTGCCGCCCTGGCGCCGCGGCGCCCGATCCTGGTCGGCTCCTCGATGGGCGGCTGGATCGCCTTGCGGGCTGCCGCACGGGTCCGGCCCGCCGGCCTGGTGCTGATCGCACCGGCGACGGATTTCACGGAAGTGCTGATGTGGGAGCAGTTCCCCGAGGAGATCCGCCGGCAGGTGATGCAGGACGGGGTGTGGCAGCGCGAGTCGCAATACTCGCCCGAGCCGACGCCGGTGACCCGCGCCCTGATTGAGGACGGGCGCCGCCATCTCATGCTCGGCGGGCCGATCGATCCGGGTTGCCCGGTGCATATCCTGCAAGGCATGGCGGATCCGGACGTGCCGTGGCCTCACGCCATGGCGCTCGTCGAGCGGCTGCCCGCGACGGGCGTGGTCCTCACCCTCGTCAAGGAGGGGGATCACCGTCTTTCCGGCCCCGCCGATCTCGACCGCCTGGTCGCGGCCGTCGAGGGCATCGCGCCCCGGGAGGGCTGAGCCTCCCTCAAGCTTCCCCCGGAGGGGCTCGGCACCGTCGGCCGAGCCCCGTCGGGCGGGCTCAGTGCACGCTGACCGCCTGGAGGTCTTGCGCCCAGGCATTGGCGAAGGCGGCGTCGCGGCTGTCGGTGAGCAGGATCGGGGCGCCGCTCGCCGAGAGCAGGGCGAACAGATCGAGGCCGGGGGTGAGGTCCGGCGCCTGCGGGAAGAGGCGCTTCACCTCCTCCGAGCGCATGGCGCGGACATAGGCGACGTGGCCCTCGCCGAGGGCCGCGAGCGCGGACGGATCCAGGTTCAGGGTGGTGTCGGACATGATGCGCCCTCCTCTCACAGGCAGCAGGACGAGGATCGGATCGGGCCCCGAAGCGGCCGACCGATCAGTGCAAAAGGGATATGGGAACGATCACCCGGCATCGCGCGCCCCGATGTCGATCCGTCGCACGATGCGCTCCGGTTCGGGCCGGGCGAGGTCGATCGACAGCAGGCCGTTCGACAAGTCGGCGCCCAGAACCTCCATGCCGTCGGCGAGCAGGAAGGCGCGCTGAAACTGCCGGGCGGCGATGCCCCGGTGCAGGAAGGTC
Organism: Methylobacterium aquaticum; assembly: GCF_001043915.1. Taxonomy (GTDB): domain Bacteria; phylum Pseudomonadota; class Alphaproteobacteria; order Rhizobiales; family Beijerinckiaceae; genus Methylobacterium; species Methylobacterium aquaticum. The sequence goes on from NZ_LABX01000054.1 coordinate 22,530, forward strand.
CGGCTCTTGTCGTCGGCCTGCCGGCCGCGGACGATGAGCTGGCTCTCCTCCAAGGTCACGTCGAGCTGATCGCGGGTGAAGCCGGCCACCGCCAGGGTGATGCGCAGCCGCTCCGGCTCGCGCTCGGTGCGGGGCAGGCGCTCGATGTTGTAGGGCGGATAGCCGTCATTGGCGGCCTTGGCGACGCGGTCGAGCGCCTGCTCGATCTCGTCGAAGCCCAGCAGGAACGGATGCCCGAACGGCGAAGGACGCGTCATGGTGTCGGCGAAGCCCTGTTGCGGAGGCACTTCGTAGGCTGTCCGGGCCCGCATCCGCAGCGCCCGACGGGGCCGACCGCAACTCCGCCGGCCCGTCCCGGGATATGAGGGGCGCGACGTCCCGCATCAAGGGCAGGGCCCCGCCTCGCGGGGGGCTGTCCGGGGATAGGGATGGCGCGGCTGGGCCGGGGGGCCTTCAGCGCTGCAACGCTCCGGTGAGACGCTGGCTGATGCGCGCCCGGAGCGCACTCGGCAGCTCCAGGTCGACGAGGCGCCAGGTCCAGCCCCGCAGCCGCAGCCGCAGGCGGAAGCGGTTCTCGATCGGCCGGTCGGGCGGGTAGCTCACCACCATGCCGCGGAAGCCCCGCGGCTCGGCCGAGCGGAACAGGGCGAAGAGCTGGCCGAATGTCGAGGCGTTCAGGCCGAGGCCGTCCTTCTTCGAGGCATCCCGGGAGGTGGCCGTCGTGTCGCCGGGCGCGTCCTCGCGGGGGCCGCTCTCCCGGGCGAGGCCGGCACGCACCGGCCAGCCGTCGTCGAGGAGGTCGATCAAGGTCTCGGGCGTGACGAGGGACTCGACGAGCGGCCCGGCCAGCGCTCCGCTCGCCTCGGTCAGGATGGTGCGCTCGCGAAGCGACAGGTCGCGGCGGGCCGCGATGGCGTCGACCGCCGCGGCGTGGGCCTGCCGGGTCAGTGACAGCCGCAGGGTGCGGAAGTTCACCCGCCGCTCCAGGGTCGCCGTGTCGTGCGCCCGCACCGCCTGCGAGATGCGGTAGAGCGCGACATAGGGCGAGGCGCCGTAGCCGAACCACAGGAGCAGGATCGCCAGGCCCGCGAGCCACCAGCGCGTCATCGGGATGTGCGGGCGCGAGGATGCACGAGGCCGGTCACGCCGGGCGTGCGAGGTGGGCGAAGGCGGCGATCACCTGCTCGTAGACCGGACGCTTGAACGGGATGACCAGAGCGGCGAGGTTGGCCAGTGGCTCCCAGCGCCAGCCGTCGAACTCCGCCTTGTGGGCGCCGCCGCCCGGCCGCAGGATGTCGATCTCGCGCTCATCGCCCTCGAACGCGAAGGCGAACCACTTCTGGGTCTGGCCGCGGAAACGTCCCTTCCAGGGCTTGCCCTCGGCGAAGGTCGGCAGATCGTAGGAGTACCAGCCCGGCGCCTCGGCGAGGAAGCGGACCGAGGCGGGGGCGACGTTGGTCTCCTCGTAAAGCTCGCGCAGGGCGGCGTCCCGCGGCGCCTCGCCCTCGTCGATGCCGCCCTGCGGCATCTGCCAGGCATGGGCGCCGAGATCGGCCGACTCGTGCCGCCGGTGGCCGGCAAAAACCAGTCCGGCGCGGTTGAACAGGGCGATGCCGACGCAAGGCCGGTAGGGAAGGCCGGCCAGCGCGGCCTCGGGACGGTGAAGCGATGCCATGGGGCAACCTTAAAGCAAATTTCCGTGAAGGGGACCGGACACCTCGCGGAAAATGCCGCATCAGGACGGCAAGAGAGAGGCCAGGGAGCAACCAGGGACGCGAGGCGGACGAGGTCAGGCGCCGGACCGCAGGGCCCGGCTCGCCGGGACCAGCAGGATGCCGCGGGATTCGAGATCGCGCGACCAGCGGGCGATCCGGTCGATGGAGAGCGGCAGGGCGGTGGCCGAGCCGAGGGCGAAGCCCGACTTGCGCGCCGCCTCCTCCAGCCGGGCGAGTTCGCGGTCGATCGTGTCCGGGCGCGGCACCGCGTCGACGACGATCTCGGCCCGGGCCACCGGCGCCTTGACCTTGCGGCCGACATCGCGGGCCAGCGAGCGCGGCGAGGTCCCGTCGTCGAGGAAGCCGAGGCCGCGGGCGCCGATCTCGCGCAGGACCGGTTCCAGAGCGGCGGCCTCGCTGGTGAGGCGGGCGCCCATGAAATTCATCACCGCGACGGCGCCCGGCACCCGGGCGAGCACGAAGGCCAAGCGGTCGAGATTCTCGGCGGGCTTGGAGCCCGCCAGCAGGGTCTGGGGACCGGGATCGTTGTCGGGATAGTCGAACGGCTCCATCGGCGCCTGAACCAGCACCTCGTGCCCGGCCTCGCGGGCGCGGGCGGCGCTGCGGGCGACGTCGGTGCCGTAGGGCGCGAAGGCCAGGGAGATGGCCGGGGCCAAGCGCTGCACCGCGTCCTGGGTCGCCGCCTGGCCGATGCCGAGGCCCGAGACCACGAGGGCGATGCGGCCCGCCACGGGCCCGCCCCGCTCCAGGCCGGACGCCTCCGGGCGGGCATAGACGTCGAGGGCCCGCGCGCCGTCCGGGCCGATCTTCGGCAGGGTGCCGTAGCGGCCGCGCTCGGCGAGGCGCGGATCGGGGGCGGGGCTGAGCTGGACTGGGCCGTTGCCCGGGACCCGGATCACCACCGAATCCGGCACGCTGGTGCCGTCCGGCCGGCTCACCGCAACGCCCGAGGCCCGCTCGATCTCACCGGCGGTGCGGCTTGCGGGATCGGGCCTACTCGGCACCGACGGTTCCGGCACCGGGGCGCTCGCCGCCCGCATCTCGATCGTGGCGATCGCGTAGGGCTCGCCCGCCAGCGGATCGTCGCCGAAGGCCAGGAAGGCGGCGAGCGCCAGGACGCTCACGCCGAGGAGGGCGGCGGCGACCGCGCGGGGTCGCAGGGCGGCGCGCCAGTGCCGAACACGGGCGGTCGCTTCGCCCCTCAGCCCGAGGGGACGGGTCAGGATGGTGTCGGACGCGAGCGGCACAGGCGTGAGGTCCCGCGACCAGGTCGCTGCCAGAAAGCGGAAGGCCCGCAGCGCCGGTCATCACCGGTATTGCGGGCCTTCATGGTAAACGCGGCGTTAACGCGGGTGCAGGATCCCCCCGCCGCCATACGCCCGGTCAGTTCGGATTCGGGACAGTGGTCTTCACGGTGTTGGCGGCGCCCTTCTGCACGCCATGCAGGAAGTCGACCGCGGCGATGAGCTGCTTGTCCTTGGCCGGGTCCGGCGGGACATAGGCCGACGAGCCGCCGCGCTCCTCGGTGTCCTTCTGCTTCAGGTGGCCCTTCAGGCCGGCCTCGCCCTTGGTCTCGTCCTTGCCCTTCAGCTCGTCGGGCACGTCCTGCAACACCTCCTGGTCCGGCTCGATGCCCTTGGCCTGGATCGAGCGACCGGACGGGGTGTAGTAGCGCGCGGTGGTCAGCCGCAGGGCGCCGTTGCCGCCGAGCGGGATGATCGACTGCACCGAGCCCTTGCCGAAGGAGCGGGTGCCGAGCACGGTCGCCCGCTTGTGGTCCTGGAGCGCTCCGGCGACGATCTCGGAGGCCGAGGCCGAGCCGCCATTGACCAGCACCACGACCGGCTTGCCCTTGGTCAGGTCGCCGGACTTGGCCGAGAAGCGCTGGGTCTCATCCGGGTTGCGGCCCCGGGTCGAGACGATCTCGCCACGGTCGAGGAAGGCGTCGGAGACCATCACCGCCTGGTCGAGCAGGCCGCCCGGGTTGTTGCGCAGGTCGATGATGAAGCCCTTGAGCTTGTCGCCGGGCATCTCGGACGAGAGCTTGTCGATGGCGGCCTTCAGGCCGTCATAGGTCTGCTCGTTGAACTGGGTCAGGCGGATATAGCCGATGTCGCCACCCTCGGTGCGCGAGCGCACCGGCTTGATCCGGATCAGGTCGCGGTTGAGCGTGACCTCGATCGGATCCTTCGATTCCTTGCGGGTGATCTTGAGCTTGACCGGCGAGTTGACCGGGCCGCGCATCTTGTCGACGGCCTGGTTGAGGGTCAGGCCCTGGACCTGGTCGTTGTCGATCTGGGTGATGATGTCGTTGGCGAGCAGGCCGGCGCGGGCCGCGGGCGTGTCGTCGATCGGGGTGACGACCTTGATCAGGCCGTCCTCCATCGTCACCTCGATGCCGAGGCCTCCGAACTCGCCCTTGGTCTGGACCTGCATGTCACGGAAGCTCTTGGCGTCCATGTAGCTCGAATGCGGGTCGAGCGAGGTCAGCATGCCGTTGACGGCCGCCTCGATCAGCTTCCCCTCGTCGGGCTTCTCGACGTAGTCGGTGCGGATCTTCTCGAACACGTCGCCGAACAGGCTGAGCTGGCGATACGTCTCGGCCGAGGCGGCGACGGCGCTCGTGCTCGAGAGCAGGTGGGTCTGGGTCGCCACCGTGGCCGTCCCGGCGCCCAACACCGCTCCGAACAGGACGAGGGAAACTTTGCGCATTATCCGCGAACCTTCTCGCTTGACCCTTTGGCCCACCAAGGATCCGGGTCGATGGAGCCACCGTCTTTTTTGAACTCGACGTACAGGACGGGATCGTTCCGCCCGCCGGCTCCTGCCGAAGGTGCGGAGCCCGTGTCTCCCATCACGGCGACCGGCTCCCCCGCAAGCACGAACTGACCCACCTCGACGTTGATCTGGTCCATGCCCGCCAGGAGCAGATAGTAGCCGTCGCCCGCGTTGATGATCAAGAGACGTCCGTAGGAGCGGAACGCCCCCGCATAGGCCACCCAGCCATCGGCCGGAGAGGAGACGACGCCGCGCGGGCGCGTCATGAGCGATATGCCGCGGCTCGTGCCTCCGGCCCCGTCGGGGCTGCCGAAGGTCCGCACCACCTCGCCGCTCACCGGGCGCGGCACGAGGCCGCGCACCTGGGCGAAGGGCACCTTGGGCGCCAGCCGGGCCGGATCGCGGAGCGCCGCGGCGGCGAAGCGCTCGCGGGTCTCGCGGCTCTGCGCCTCGGCGGCCTCCTTGGCGGCGCCGGCGGCCCGGCGGGCATTGGCGAGATCGCCGTCGAGGCGATCGACCAGATCCTTGAGGGTGCGGGCCTGGCCGGCGAGGCCGGTGGCGCGCTCGCGCTCGGCATTGAGCCCGGTCTCGGCCTCGCCGAGCCGGGCCTGGCGGGCGGCGATCAGGGCGGTGAGGCGCTGACGCTCCGCGGCCCAGCCCTTGATGTCGCCGCGCAGGGTCTCCTGATCGGTCGCGATGAGGGTGCGCAGGCGGACCAGCTCGGCGAGATCGCCCGCCAGGGTCTCGGCCTCGCCCTGCAACTCGGGCACCACGGCGCCGAGCAGCATCGAGGTGCGGATCGCCGCCAGCACGTCCTCGGGCCGCACCAGCACCGCCGGGGGCGGGCGCCGGCCCATGCGCTGGAGCGCCGCCAGGACTTCCGCGATGACGCCGCGGCGGGCCTCCAGGGAGCGGCGCAGGGCCGTCTCGCTGCCCGCCATGGTCTGGAGCCGGGCCTCCATCTCGGAGATCCGGGTCTCGGCCTCCTGCGCCTTGCGGGCGGCGTCGATCAGGGCCTGGTTGAGGCGGGCGCCGTCGCCCTTGATCTCGGCCACCTCGCGCTCGAGCTTGGCCCGGGTCTCGGTGCTGGCCTGGAGCGCGGCTTCGATGGCCCGCAGGCTCTCGGCCCGGCGGTCCTTCTCGGCCTGGGCCTTCGCCACGGCGTCGGCCGCCGGATCCGGCGCCGGCTGGGCGGCGGCCGGGACGGCGCAGGCGAGCGCCGCGACGAGGAGGGCGGAACGGAGCACTCGGGTCACGGGGCGCCGCGGTGATAGGGATGGCCGGCGAGGATCGTCATGGCCCGGTAGAGCTGCTCGAAGGCCAGGACCCGGACGAGGCCGTGCGGCAAGGTGGCGGCCCCGAAGGCGAAGACGAGGTCGGCCCTCGCCCTGACACTAGGATCAAGGCCATCGGCGCCGCCAATCACGATGGCGAGACCGGGCCGGCCGGCATCGCGCCAAGCCCCCACCTGCGCGGCGAAGTCCGGGCTGGTCACCGCCTTTCCCCCCTCGTCGAGGACGAGCGCGGCGGCGCCGGCGGGGATCGCCGCCAGGATCGCGCCCGCCTCCTCGGCGCAGCGGTCCGGCGCGCGGCGAGCCCGGCTCTCGGGGATCTCGGTCAGGTGCACGGGGGAGAATCCGAGGCTGCGGCCGAGCGCGTCGGCCCGGCCACGATACTCCTCGGCAAGGTCGCGCTCGGGGCCGCGCTTGAGGCGGCCCACCGCGACGAGGGCGAGCCGCATGGCGGCGTGTCCGTTCCCCGGGGGTTCGCGTGTCTAGCCGGCGAGGCGGTGGGCCGTCTGATCGGCCGGACGGTCGGCGCCCCAGATCTTCTCGAGGTTGTAGAAGTGGCGCACCTCGGGCCGGAAGATGTGGACCAGGATGTCGCCCGCATCGATCAGCACCCAGTCGCAGGCCGGCAGGCCCTCGACCCGGGGATTGCCGAAGCCGCGGCTCTTGAACTCCTGGATCACCTTGTCGGCGATCGAGCCGACATGGCGCTGGGAGCGGCCGGAGGCGATGATCATGGCGTCGGCGATGGAGGTCTTGCCGACGAGGTCGATCTCGACGGTCTCCTCGGCCTTCATGTCCTCGAGGCAAGCGAGGGCAACCGACCTCATGTCCGCGGCCTCGGGCGCGACGGTCCCGGATTCCTGCCGGGATCCCTGCGCCTCGGGCTGCACGGGAAGCTCGCCGTCGTGAGCTTCGTGAGAGATTGCGTCGTTCAGTGCCGGCCCCTGTGGATGAAGGCACCCGGTGGTGCCACGAGACGATCATGCCCGCGGCACGCGCGGTGCCGATGCCAATGAACGAGGACAGTGGCGAACAGAAGGCGATTTTTCAAGCTCGCCCGGCATTAATCGCGATTCGTCGCGCCCGGTCGGCCCGGCACGGCGCCGGCCCGCAGAGCCGTCGAGGACAGGCTCGACCGCGGTCCGTGCAGGAACACCCAGGCCGGCGGCGCCCGGCCGGCGAGGGTCGGGGCCGCGATCTCGTCGAGGCGCGAGGTCGCGAGCGCCCGGGCGGCGGGGGAGGCCATGGCGCGCAGGGTGTAGCCCGGCCGGTCGATCACCGCGAACGGCATCCGGGCGGCGATGGTGCGCCAGCCGCCCCAGCGGTGGAAGGTCGCGAGGCTGTCGGCCCCCATGATCCAGACGAAGCGCACCTCCGGGTGCCGGTCGGTCAGCCAGGACAGGGTCTCGACGGTGTAGCGGACGCCCAGGGCCGCCTCGAAGTCGGTGACGGCGATCCTCGGATCGGCGGCCACCGCCCGGGCGCCCACGGCGCGGGCCGCCGTCTCGGGCAGGTGGCTGCGGTCCTTGAGCGGGTTGCCGGGGCTCACCAGCCACCAGACTCGGTCGAGGGCGAGGCGCCGCAAGGCCAGCCGGCTGACATGCCGGTGGCCGGCATGGGCCGGGTTGAACGAGCCGCCGTAGAGGCCGACCCGCAGGCCCGGGGCGAGGGGCGGCAGGCGCACGATCACGGGAGCATCGTTTCCCGAGACTCCCGTCGTCAGGCCGTCACGGGCGGATCTGCCCGGTGCCGCGGACCCGGTAGTTGAAGGTGGTGAGCTGCTCGACGCCGACCGGGCCGCGGGCATGCATCCGCCCGGTGGCGATGCCGATCTCGGCGCCGAATCCGAACTCGCCGCCATCGGCGAATTGCGTCGAGGCGTTGTGGACGACGATCGCCGAATCGACCTCGGCCAGGAAGCGCTCGGCCGCCGCCTGATCCTGCGTCAGGATCGACTCGGTGTGGTGCGAACCATACGTCTCGATGTGGTCGATGGCGGCTTCCAAGCCGTCGACCACCCGCACCGAGATGATCGCGTCGAGATACTCGGTGCGCCAATCCGCCTCGGTCGCCGGCGTCACCCGCGGATCGACCGCCTGCACACGTTCGTCGCCGCGCACGGCACAGCCGGCCTCCAGCAAATCGGTCACCAGGGGTCCGAGATGGGTCGCCGCGCAGGCTTGGTCGACCAGCAGGGTCTCGGCAGCGCCGCAGATGCCGGTGCGGCGCATCTTGCTGTTGCGCACGATGCTGCGCGCCATGGCGAGGTCGGCGGCTTCATGGACGAAGACGTGGCAGATCCCCTCCAGATGGGCGAAGACCGGGACCCGCGCCTCGTCCTGCACCCGGGCGACCAGGCTCTTGCCGCCGCGGGGCACGATCACGTCGATGGCGCCGTCGAGGCCGGTGAGCATGGCGCCCACCGCCGCCCGGTCCCTCGTCGGCACGAGCTGGATCGCGTCGGCCGGCAGGCCATGGCGGGTCAGCCCCTCGATCATCGCTTGCGCGATGGCGGTGGCGCTGCGGTGGCTCTCCGAGCCGGCGCGCAGGATCGCGGCGTTGCCGGCCTTGACGCACAAAGCCCCGGCATCCGCCGTGACGTTGGGACGGCTCTCGAAGATCACCCCGATCACCCCGAGCGGCGTCGCCACCCGCTCGATCGTCAGGCCGTTCGGGCGCTCGTAGGTGGCGAGGCTCCGTCCGACCGGATCGGGCAGGCCGGCGATGCTCTCGAGGGCCTCGGCGATCGCCTCGATCCGGGCCGGATTCAGCGCCAGACGATCGAGCGATGCGGCGGACAGGCCCTTGGCCCGGCCCTCGTCGAGATCGGCGGCGTTTGCCGCGAGGATCGTCGTGCTCGCCCCCCGCAGGAAGGACGCAGCCTCCCGCAGGGCTGCATCCTTCACCGGGCCCGGGACCAGAGCCATCCGGCGCGCGGCGGCGCGGGCGCGCCGGCCGATCACGCGCATCAGCGCGTCGACATCCTCGGGGCGGGGCTTCAGGCTCAGTACGGACACGGTCATCTCATCCCGGACGCGGCAAACGGCCCACGGTGTCGGAGGGACCCCGTCATGCCACGGCGGCCCGGCGGGCGGCAACCGGTTCCGTCAGTTCGCCAGCCCGATCACGCCGCTCGTTGGGCCGAGGCCCTTGGGCACCGGTACGTCGGTGGCGCCGTAGCGGGTGTTGATGACCAAGCGGGGTTCCTTGTCGAGGAAGATCTTGTTGGCGACGATGGCCGTGTATTCCGATTGGTCGGCGACGACCTGCCGCGACCGGACCCAGAAGTCCCCGCGCGACAGGTAGATCGTCCCGACCAGGCGCCGAGCGGAGTCGCTCATGATGTAGTAGCGCTGACCCTCGGGATTCGTGCGATCCTCGAACAGGATGATTCCTGCCATCGGACCTGTGCGCGGCGCCGTGAGTTCGACAACGGAATTTTTCAAGAAAGTCAGCGGACCGGTACTCTGGAATCGGCTCATCTTGTAGTTTCCGGTGAAATAGATGCCGACGCCGTCGCCCTTCAGCGACCCGACGCTCGTGATCGTCTGTGCCATCCGGCATTGCGGCGCCCCGGACGACGAATCGCAAGTCTGCGTGTTCATGACCATCTGTTCGGGCGGCCCGACGATCAAGGGTCCGTCCTTAATCACGTGAATGCCCGGCTTGAGCCTGACCTCGGCACCGTCCTCGATCATCAGGCCGCCACAATACGTTCCAGGATCGAGGGTATGGCTTCCACCGCGGAGTCGCAGGTTGTTGTAGCGACAGCTCTCGACGGGCGGCGCGGGCCGCTGCGCCATCGGGTCCTTGATGGCTGGGCATCCCGTGACGGGAAGCGGCTTGAAGTTGGCCGGCTTGCCGTTGAACCCGCCCACGGTACAGGTCGTCATCGCCTGGATGAGGCTGTGGCCATCGCCTTCGAGCCCTCTGGCATCCGATGACATCGAGTAGACCGCGCAATCGCCGGCGTCGATCCTGGCCTTTTCTTCGAGGCGGAACGCGCTCCGGCCGGTCGGCGACAGAGCGAGGATGCACAGCTTGGTGCTGCCGACCGCCTCTGCCGTCGCCGATACGCTGAGATCGGTGAGTTGCGGGGTCACCAGTCGGCTCATGATCGCAAATTTGCGCTGGCTCAAGGAAACGGTGACCGCGCTCGGCGTCTGCCCGCTCGCCAGGTGCGCGGGCACGAAGGCACCGCCCGGACGCTCCCGCACCACCGGTGTGACGGTCACCTGGACCGCTCCGTCGCCGCGTTGCAGCTTCACGTTGGTCTTGACGTAAGATTCCGCCAGGGATTGCATCCGCTGCGTGTTCGCTCCGGACACCTGCAGATCGGAGACCACCGCGAGGGCGGCCGAATCGGCCGCCAGCTGCAACGTCGACTTCTGCATCGTCCAGGTCGCGTAATCGACCGCGAGGCCGACGACCCCAAGCACGATCGGTGCGATGAGCGCGAAGATGACGAGGACACTGCCGGAGCGATCGGCCGAGAAGCATTTCCATTCACCCGTCTCGTGCCCGGTCATCACTCCCCACCCTTAGTACCTGTTCTCAAAAACCATAGGTAAGGTGGGTTAATGACATATTGATCCACCGGACGCAGAACGATTCATGCGCCAGGCGCGTTGGCGGTGCCGTCCTTCGACAGGGCCCTGATGGTCTCGCGGGCGATGATCTTGCCGCCGATCGCCGCCTGGACCGGGATCTGGAACAGGTGGCGCGGGATCAGGTCCTTCAGCTTCTCGCACAACGTCCGGCCACGGCTCTCGGCGCGGGCGCGGTGGACCAGCATGGACAGCGCATCGACCGGCTCGGCATTGACCAGGATCGACATTCACCAGAGCATCCTCGCGGTAATCCGAGATGTGGTCGTCGAACGAGGTGTAGCCCTTCGAGATTGACGTCAGGCAGTCGTAGACATCGAACACAACCTCGTTGAGCGGCAGGTCGTAGACGACCATGGCGCGCATGCCGACGTAGTTGATGTCGATCTGCGTGCCTTGTTATCTTTCACTTTGAAGGAGGTCGTTGACGGTTCGGAGCGTGACGTGATCCAGACTTCGCGATGAGGAAGCTTGTGGCTTTGTAATACCAACGGTCGTTGAAAACGACCTTTGGTTCTGTTCTCGAATTTTCGCCAAGCCTCTGGCTTGACATCGAAAATTCGAGATGGGTCAATGGCCCGATGCGTCAGCATCTTGGGCCGTTGGTATAAGTGGGATCAGAGCCGTCGCCGACGGGCTGATTGACGAGTTCAAGCACCGTCTGCCACAGCAACGTAAGACCCAGCGGAACAGAAAGCCCGCCGATCGCCGCGACCGGACCTGCGAGACCCCAGCCAAGACCGGCCCCTCGCGGAAATCCGATGTCACTTTCCTCTCTCGCCGGCCGGACGATGAGGCGGGGCGCTTCAGCCCCGTCCCTTGCGCCCTTTATATTTCGGCTTCTGTCCCGGGAAGCCTTGCGTCGAGCGGCCGGTCGGGCGCTCGGCGTAGGAAAAGGGAATCTCGCGGTCGGTGCCCGGGCCCATGTCGTCGAGGTCGGGCTGGCGGATGCGGGTGCCCTCGTCGGAGGTGCCCCTGCCGCCCGGGCCGTAGCCGAGCGGTTCGGGACCCCGCCGCTTGCGCTTGGCGCCGAAGCGGCCGGCCTCGCGCTCGACATCGGCCTGCTCGGCCATCGGGTCGTCGGCGATGGCAAGCTCGGTCGCCTGGAGGCGCTTGAGCTCGTCGCGCAGGCGCGCCGCCTCCTCGAAGTCGAGATCGGCCGCCGCCGTCCGCATCCTTTTCTCGAGGTCGGCCATCACCGCCTTGAGGTTGTGGCCCACCGTGACGGCGGACGTGGCGAGCCCCGTATCGACCTGGACGTGGTCGCGCTCGTAGACGCTCTCCAGGATGTCGGAGATGGTGCGCTTCACGCTCTGGGGCGTGATGCCGTGCTCCTCGTTATAGGCGAGCTGCTTCTTGCGCCGGCGCTCGGTCTCGGCCATCGCCCGCTCCATCGAGCCGGTGATGTGGTCGGCGTAGAGGATGCAGCGGGCGTCGGCGTTGCGGGCGGCCCGCCCGATGGTCTGGATCAGCGAGGTCTCGGAGCGCAGAAAACCTTCCTTGTCGGCGTCGAGGATCGCCACCAGCGCGCATTCCGGGATGTCGAGGCCCTCGCGCAGGAGGTTGATGCCGATGAGCACATCGAAGGCGCCGAGCCGCAGATCGCGGATGATCTCGATCCGCTCCAGGGTGTCGATGTCGGAATGCATGTAGCGCACCCGCACGCCGTTCTCGTGCAGGTACTCGGTCAGGTCCTCGGCCATGCGCTTGGTCAGCGTGGTCACCAGCGTCCGGTAGCCGGCGGCGGCAACCTCCTTCACCTCGCCCAACAGGTCGTCGACCTGGGACCGGGCCGGGCGCACCTCGATCACCGGATCGACGAGGCCGGTCGGGCGGATGACCTGCTCGGCGAAGACGCCGCCGGTCTGCTCCAGCTCCCACTTCGCCGGCGTCGCCGAGACGTGGATCGATTGCGGGCGCATCGCGTCCCATTCCTCGAACCGCAGCGGGCGGTTGTCGAGGCAGGAGGGCAGCCGGAAGCCGTACTCGGCGAGCGTCGCCTTGCGGCGGAAGTCGCCCCGGTACATGCCGCCGATCTGCGAGACCGTGACGTGGCTCTCGTCGGTGAAGACGAGCGCGTTGTCGGGCAGGTACTCGAACAGGGTCGGCGGCGGCTCGCCGGGCTTGCGGCCGGTGAGGTAGCGCGAATAGTTCTCGATGCCGTTGCAGGCCCCCGTCGCCTCGATCATCTCGAGGTCGAAGGTGCAGCGCTGCTCCAGGCGCTGCGCCTCGATCAGCCGGCCCATCCGGGTCAGCTCCTCGACCCGCCACTTCAGCTCGTCCTTGATGCCCTTCACCGCCTGTTGCAGCGTCGGGCGCGGCGTCACGTAGTGGCTGTTGGCGTAGACCTTGACGAACTTGAGGGTGTTGATCGTCTTGCCGGTGAGCGGATCGAACTCGGAGATCGACTCGATCTCGTCGCCGAACAGGCCGATGCGCCAGCCGCGGTCCTCCAGGTGAGCCGGCCACAGCTCGATCACGTCGCCGCGCACCCGGAAGGTGCCGCGGGCGAAGTCGGACTGGATGCGCTTGTATTGCAGGGCCACCAGGTCGGCGACGAGCTGGCGCTGCTCGATCTTCTCGCCGAGGCTGACGGTGAACGACATCGCCGTGTAGGTCTCGACCGAGCCGATACCGTAGATGCACGAGACCGAGGCGACGATGATGACGTCGTCGCGCTCCAAGAGCGCCCGGGTGGCCGAGTGGCGCATCCGGTCGATCTGCTCGTTGATCGACGATTCCTTCTCGATGAAGGTGTCGGACCGCGGCACGTAGGCTTCGGGCTGATAGTAATCGTAGTACGAAACGAAATATTCCACCGCGTTGTCGGGAAAGAAGCTCTTGAACTCGCCGTAAAGCTGCGCCGCCAGGGTCTTGTTGGGGGCGAGGATCAGGGCCGGGCGCTGGGTCTCCTCGATGACCTTGGCCATCGTGAAGGTCTTGCCCGAGCCGGTGACCCCGAGCAGGACCTGGTCGCGCTCCTGGCCCTTCACGCCGGCCACCAGCTCGGCGATGGCGCGGGGCTGGTCGCCGGCCGGGGTGAAGTCGGATTTCAGCCGGAACGGGACGCCGCCCTCGGATTTCTGCGGCCGCTCGGGGCGATGCGGCCGCCACAGCTCGCCGTTCTTGAACAGCGGGTTACCCTCGGTGAGGAGCTTGGTCAGCGCGTCGACCGTGGCCGAGACGCCCTCGCTCGCCAGCGACCCGCGCTCCTCCACCGCCTCGCCGTCCGGCTCGCGCAGGCCAAGCGCCTGGGCCAGCGCCGGCTCGACATCGGCCGCGGTCCCATGGGCAAAGGCGGCCTGCGGCGCCTCGCCGAAGCCATCGGAGGCCGAGACCTCCTGATGGCCGGTCTCCCGGCGCCCCGCCTTGCGGCCGGGCTTCGACGACGCCTTGGACGGCGGCTTGGACGCGGCTTTGGCCTCGGCCGCCTCCTTGCGCGGGCGGCCCCGCTTCGGCGGTTCCGGCGGCGGCTCGATGGCAGGCAGGCGGTCGCGGTTCAGCGCCGGGTTCAGCAGCTCGGCGAGGAACGGATCGAGCGGCTTCAGCTCGGGCTTCGAGGCCTTGCCGGTCGACAGGCGGGGCTTCTTCGGGGCGGGCATGCTCCCGATATGGCAAGCCCGGCCTGGGCCGGAAAGGGCCTGCATCACCGCAGGGCGCTCAACCTCCGCGAGGTCATCGCACCTTGGCGACCGCGATCGTGTCGCCCTCGACGAGCACGAAGCCGATTCCAGCCCGGCGCAGTGCCTCGATGGCGAGGTGGCGGCTGCGGGCCGCCTGTCCCTCGCCCCCCTCCTCCAGGCGCCGGATGGTCGAGAGCGACAGGCCGCTGGCCTCGGCGAGATCCGTCATCGACCAGTCGAGCAGGCCGCGGGCGGCGCGCAGATGCGCGCCCTGCACCGCCTGCTCCAGGCCGCGCCGTGCCAGGCCGGTCGGCACCGGGCGGATCCCGTCGACCCGGGAATTCAGGCTGGCCCAGGTCTCGATCCGCCCATCGGCGAGACGCACCGGGACGAACACGCCCCGGAACCGGCCGGTCTCGCCACTGGCCAGGGCCAGATCGTGCTCGGCCACGAAGGGCCGACCGGCCGCGACGCGCTCCAGGATCGGGTCGCGGGCGTAGGGGCGCTCCCGCGGGACGAGGATCTGCGTCCAATCGTCGTGAAAATCCTGCTGGGTCAGCCCGGTGAGGATCAACAGCTCGCGCGAGGCGATGCGGAACGTATCCGTGTAGGGCGAGGCGTGCATCCAGGTCTGCGCCAGCTCGAACAGGGCCCGGCGGCGACGCTGCTCCTCGCGGCGCAGGCCGGCCATGCGCTCGGTATCGGTCACGTCCAGCACGACCCCGGCGACAGCGCGCGGCCGGCCGTCCGGGAAGAAATACGCCGTGCCGCGGATGGTCAGCACCCGCAGCGACCCGTCCGGCCGGATCACCCGGAAGGTCTGGTCGTTGAAGATCCCCTCCCGCATCACCTGGGCGCTGACCTCGATGGCCGGCCGGTCCTCCGGATGGACGAGTGTCAGGAACAGGCCGTAATCCGGCCGGACCGTGCCCGGCTCGAAGCCGAGCAGCCGGAACAGCCCGGGGGACCAGCACTGCTCGTCGGTGGCGAAGGTCCAGGTCCAACTGCCGGTCAGGCCGTGCGCCTCGACCAGGCGGAGGAAATCCTGGTCCGGGAAGGTCAGCGGACAATCCGGGACGGGGACGGCCGGCCGGCCGTGCGGTGGCAGGCGCCGGCTCACGACGGCCTCGCCAGGGTTGCGCCGGCCTCCTCCGGGCCCACGGGGTCGCAGGCGCCGCGCAGCGGATCACGTGCCCTGGTCAGCGGATCGCCGGGCCCGAGCGGGGCGGGCAGGTTCCGGTCCCAGGGCGGGTCGGCGAAGCGCGCTGCCACGAACTCGACCAGCGCCCGGACCTTGGCGGGCGGGCGGCGGCGCGAGGGCATCACCGCGTGGATCGGCAGGGACGGAATCGCCCCGAGATCGAGCGCCACCAGGCTGCCCCGGCGCAAAGCCTCGCCGACCAGGAAGGTCGGCTGGTAGATCACCCCGAGCCCGGCGGCGGCGGCGGCCACCAGGGCGGCGCCGTTCGAGGCGCGCAGCGAGCCTGCGACCGGGACTGTCCCGCCCTCGAAGCGCCAGCCGTCGCTGCTCGCGAGGGTGTAGCCGAGGCAGTTATGCGCGGCGAGATCCTCCGGGCGGTGCGGGCGGCCCCTTGCCGCCCAGTAGGCCGGCGCGGCGCAGACCCGCATCCGGCACGGGGCGAGCGACCGGGCGACCAGGCTCGACTCCCGCAGGTGTCCGATCCGCAGAGCCAGGTCCCAGCCCTCCTCGATCAGGTCGACGGGCCGGTCGTTGAGGCCCAGCTCGACGGCCAGCGCCGGATGGGCCCGCCCGAACTCCGCGAGGGCGGGGGCGACGTGCAGCACCCCGAACGAGACCGGCACGTTGAGCCGCAGGGTGCCGCGGGGCTCCGCCGCCTCGGCGCCGGCCGCCGCCTCGGCCTCGTCGACCTCGGCGAGGATTCGCTCGCAAGCCTCGAGATAATGCCGGCCGGCCTCGGTCAGGGTCAGGCGGCGGGTGGTGCGGTGCAGCAGCCGGGCGCCGAGCCGGTCCTCGAGAGCGGCGACGTGCTTGGTGACCCCGCTCTGCGACAGGCCGAGCGCCCGCGCGGCGGCCGAGAAGCTGCCGGCGGCGGCGACGCGCACGAAGATCTGCATTCCGGTCAGCCGGTCGAGCACGACTCGATCTCACTCCTGGAGCGTGAGGTGATCCTACCAGATGCCGGATTTCCGGACACGCTGAAAGGAGGCAGTCTGCGCAGGCCGCGGGGAAACAGACCGCAGCAGGAGTGGATCATGACCGGACCGATCGACCCGCATACCCGGATCGGGCACGTCCACCTGCGGGTGGCCGACCTCGACCGGGCGCTCCGCTTCTATTGCGGAGTGCTGGGTTTCACGCTGATGCAACGCTACGGCACCCAGGCCGCCTTCGTGTCGGCCGGCGGCTACCACCATCATATCGGGCTCAACACCTGGGACAGCGCCGGCGGCGCCCCGCCGCCGCCCGGCAGCACCGGGCTCTATCACGTGGCGATCCTCTATCCGACCCGGGCGGCCCTGGCCGATGCCCTCGCCCGGCTCGACGCCGCCGGCATTCCGCTCACCGGCGCGAGCGACCACGGGGTCAGCGAGGCCTTGTACCTCGACGACCCGGACCGCAACGGGGTGGAACTGTACCGGGACCGGCCCGAGAGCGAGTGGCCGCGGGACGACGCGGGCGGGCTCCAGATGGTGACCCGCCGCCTCGACCTCGCGAGCCTGAGGGCGGAACGCCCGGCCCAGGCCCGCTGACGCTCCGCAGGCGGTCACGCGCCCGGGCGGGATCGCCAGCCGCCCGAGCGCGCGCCGCCCGTTGATGTGGCCCGTTTTGTATTTCTATCGTGTTTGCGTCGAAACCGACCCACGCGATGCCGATCTTGACAGAACCGATCTTGACATTCGACAATCATAACCCGAGGGCATAATACCATCGTCCCAAGATGCTGACGCATCGGGCCGATGAACCATCTCAAATTTTCCATACTAAGCCAAGAGCTTAGCGAAAGTTGGAGAACGGAACCAAAGGTCGTTTTCAACGACCGTTGGTATAACGCCTTCCGATCGATGTTTCAGGGATCGAGACCGGCCGAACGACCACCATCATGACACGCCCTGCCCGCACCATGCTCGCGGAGATTTTGCTCAACCGCTGGTCGATCGTACTGTCAACATGCGGATCGCGATGCCGTTGACGCTGGCGCTGTTCGAGATCGGTGCCTTGCTGTGGGGCGCCGGGCGGGCGGATCACGGCACGATCAAGGAAGCCGGGCACCTCGTCGAGGGGATGGCCGTGAGCCTGATCGGATGGGGCGTCGTGCTGGAGGAGCGCCACGACGTCAGCCAGCTCCTCGGCGGCCTGCCGACCGAGAACCCTGAGGACGAGGCGGCGATCGACGCGCTCTGCCGCCATAGCGGGCTCGCCCTGCTGGTGCTCGGCCTCGTGGCGGAGATCCTCGTCCAGTGCGTCGAGGTGCCGATCGGCCCGCCTCGTCACCTTCCGGGGGGGGCCGCAGGCCGTCACGGCGGCGCCGGCGGGAGATGCGGCCGGACGACAGCCGGACCGGGTGGCGGCGCAGAGCCGCCCCGACCTCTACCCGGCGTCAGCCGCGCCGGCCTCGGGAGTGCGGAGATAGGGCTCGACCAGGCCCTTCAGCTTCACCGTCATCGGGTTGCCGAAGCGGTCCTTGGCATTGCCGGCGGCGAGCCGCACCCAGCCCTCGCTCACGCAATATTCCTCGACATTGGTCTTCTCGACGCCCTTGAAGCGCACGCCGACGCCGCGCTCGAGCAGGGCGGCGTCGTGGAAGGGGCTGCGCGGGTCGGTGCTGAGGCGGTCGGGCAGGGTATCGGTCATCGGTCGGAGCCTTTTTCGGAACGGTGTGCCGCGGGATGTGCCGGCGCCCCGATAGCCGCTCCCGGCGCCGCTGCCAATCCGCCGCCCGCACGAGGCGTTCTTTGGAATCTTCATAATTCATCTGATAATATAAATTCTGCGTCGCAAAGTAGAAATCCTCCAATATTTCGAAGGGATCTTGCATAGAAGGATCATGCGCGGCATTCAGGGCGGGCCGAACCCCGGCACGATCGACGATGGAGGCCGCGATGGCGCGAGCGCTGATCCTGATTCACGGCTATGCGGGCCTGATCCGGGAGGGATGGCCTCCGGTCGGCCTGCCCTGGGACCGGCTGGTCGGCCTGCTCAGCGACGGGGAGCGCGCGCGATGAGCCTGTATCGGTACGAAGGCCGGCTCGCCGAGGCCGAGGCCCGCGGGCAGGCCGCCCTGGAACGGGCCCTCACGCTCGCCTTCTGGGACGCCTTGGAGCGGGGTCCGCTGCCGCCGATGGCGGCGCTCGAAGCCGCGGCCCGCACGGTCGGCACGCTCTACCGCCAGATCGCCTCCCTGCATGGTCCGGCGCCCCGCTGTGGCTGTGGCTGGCAGCCAGAGCCCGACGAGGACCTGATCCGCCTCGAAGCGATGCTCGCCGCCGCCCTGATCGAACGGCCCCGGCCGGTTCTCGCCGATCTGCCGGTGGCCGGGCGGGCATGAGGTGGCCTTGATCGACCGGGCCCCCTTCGCGACCTCATCCCGAGGTCGCGGACAGGATTGAAAAATCGTCGACCGCTCTGCTTTTTCTCGTCGCGCGACTGCCGACAATCCACTTGGCGGCACGTCCTCACCCGAACCGCCCGGCCCGCAATGCGTTCAAAGCCACGGCCGGCGCCCGTCCGGCCAGCAGGTCCGCCACGATCCGCCCGGTCGCGGCGCTCTGCGTCAGGCCGAGATGCCCGTGGCCGAAGGCGTAGATCACCCGCGGGGTCGCCCGCGACGGGCCGATCACCGGCAGGCTGTCGGGGAGCGACGGCCGGAACCCCATCCATGGCCGACCGCCTTCGGTCCGCAAGCCGGGCAGGAACGCGGCGGCCTTGCGCAGCATCGCGTCGGCGCGGGCGAAGTTGGGCGGACGGTGCAGACCGCCGAACTCGACGGCGCCGCCGACCCGCACGCCTGTCGAGAGCGGCGTCACCACGAAGCCGTGGCCGCCGAAGGTGATCTGGCGGCGAAGATCGAAGGCGCCGGGCGGCAGCGTGGTGTTGTAGCCGCGCTCGGTGTCGAGGGGGACCCGGTCGCCGAGGCGGCGGGCGAGATCCCGCGACCAGGCACCGGCGGCGAGCACGCCGGCATCGGCCTTCAGCACCGTGCCATCCGCGAGGGTGAGGCGCACGCCCTCCCCCGCGGGGGCGATGTCCCGCACCTCGCCCTTGGTGAGAGTCGCGCCCTTCGCCATCATGTCGGCATGGAGCGCCAGGGCGAACCGATGGGGATCGTCCACCGTCATCCAGTTCGGCGTGAAGGTGCCGGCGACGAAGCGCGGCGACAGTCCAGGCTGCAATTCGGCGAGGCGGGCGCCGCGGACATGCTCGAAGGCGATGCCTTCCCGCTCCCGCGCGGCCCAGCCGGGCGCGGCGGCGGCCATCTCCGCCTCGCTCTCGTAGAGTTCGAGGTTGCCGCCATGGCGCAGCCGGCCGGCGAGGCCCGCCGACTCCACCATCGCCGCCATGGCCTGGGCGGCGAGCCGCATCAGGCCGGACTGGACTTGCGTGGCATGGCGGTGCCGGTCGGGCAGGCTGGCGCGCCAGAAGCGCAGGAGCCAGGGCGCGATCCGCGGCAGGTAGGCCGGCGGCAGCGCCAGCGGCCCGAGGGGATCGAGCATCCAGCGAGGCGCCTTGCGCAGGATGCCCGGCGAGGCGAGCGGCAGCACGTCGGTGAAGGCGAGGGCCCCGGCATTGCCGAAGCTCGCCCCCTCGGCGACGCCGCCGCGCTCGATCAGCCGCACCCGCCAGCCCTCGGCCAGCAGGTGATGGGCAGAGGCGAGGCCGACGATGCCGGCCCCGACGATCACGACCTCGCGGGGCAAGACGGTTCCCTTTACGCGGCCAGCTTGAGCGACGGGCGGCGCTCCAGGGCGGTGCGGATGATCGCCTCGACGGCGGCCCGGCGCTCGCCCGAGAGCGGCGTCCTCGGCATCCGGACGTGCTCGGTCGAGCCGATCGCCAGCGCCTCGGCGAGCTTGATGTTCTGGACCAGGAAGGTCGAGACGTCGAGATCGAGGAGCGGACGGAACCAGCGGTAGATCGCGAGGGCTTCGGCCGTGCGGCCGGCCTTCATCAGGCGATAGATCGCCACGGTCTCGTCCGGGAAGGCGACGACGAGGCCGGCGACCCAGCCGACCGCGCCGACGCTCAGCGCCTCGAAGGCGAGGTTGTCGACGCCGGTCAGCACCGCGAACCGGTCGCCGAAATGATTGATGATCTCGGTGGTGCGGCGGATGTCGTCGGAGGATTCCTTGATGGCGACGAAATGCTTGTCGCCGGCCAGCCGCTCCATGATCCGGGGCGTCACGTCGACCCGGTAGGCGACGCGGTTGGAATAGATCATCACCGGCAGGTCGCCGGCAGCGGCAACGGCGCTCAAGGTCGCGACGGTCTCGTCCTCGTCGGTGTGGTAGATCGGACTCGGCACCACCATCAGGCCGGAGGCGCCGGCCTTGGCGGCACGCGCGGCCAGCGCGCAAGCCTCGCGGGTGCCGGCCTCGGAGACGGTGAGCAGGACGGGCTTGCCCTTGGCGACCGACTGGGCGGTCTTCAGAACCTCCAGCCGCTCGTCGGGCGACAGCATCGGGCCCTCGCCGAGCGAGCCGCAGACGATCAGGCCGTCGCAGCCGGCCTGCATCTGGAGGGCGAAGCAGCGCTCCATCTCGGCATGGTCGAGCGCACCGTCGGCGGTGAACTTGGTGGTGACGGCGGGAAGGACGCCTGTCCACATGGTCGTGTCTCCTCGAAGGGTCGGGGTGAAGGAGTCAGGCCGCCTCGGCGGCCGGGGCCGGGTGCGGGCGCGGCGGCGCGGCCCGGGCGGCGCGGCGGTGGCGCCAGTGCAGCCACTCGCCGACGACGCCGCGGCGGAAGAACGAGACGCAGAGGATGAAGATCAGGCCGATCACCACCGTGACGAGGTCGCCGATCGTCGCGAGGTAGTTCTGCAACCCGACCACCAGGGCGGCACCGACCAGCGGCCCGAACAGGGTGCCGACGCCGCCGAGCAGGGTCATCAGCACCACCTCGGTCGAGGTGTGCAGCGACACGTCGTTGAGCGAGACCAGGCCGAAGACCAGGGCCTTGAGGGCGCCGGCATAGCCCGCGACGGCCGCCGAGAGCACGAAGGCGAGGAGCTGGAATCGGGAGGCATCGTAGCCGAGCGACACCGCCCGCGCCTCGTTGTCGCGCACCGCCTGGAGGATCTGGCCGAAGGGCGAGTGCACCACCCGGTGGATGAACAGGAAGCCGGCGGCGAACAGGGCGAGCGCCAGATAGTACATCGCGGTGTCGTTGGAGAGGTCGACGAGGCCCAGAAGCGTCCCGCGCGGGATGCCCTGGAGCCCGTCCTCGCCGCCGGTCCAGCGGAACTGCACCGCCAGGAAGTAGACGATCTGCGACAGCGCCAGCGTGATCATCGCGAAGTAGATGCCGCGGCGCCGGATCGCCAGGCCGCCGATGGCGAAGCCGACCAAAGCCGCCGCGGCGACGCCCGCCGCGAACGAGACCGGCACCCCGAGCGGGTGGGCGCCGAACCGGATCATCAGCGCGCCGGTCACGTAGCCGGCGGTGCCGAGGAAGGCGGCATGGGCGAAGGAGACGAGGCCGGTGAAGCCCAGCAGCAGGTTGAAGGCGCAGGCGAACAGCCCGTAGGCCATCACCTTCATGACGAAGATCGGGTAGATCAGCCCCGGCACCAGCGGCACCACGAGGAGCAGGGCGAGGAGCGCGGCGAACAGGGTTTTCGCGTTCATCTCACGCCTCCCGCCCGAACAGGCCGGCCGGGCGCAAGAGCAGCGCCAGAGCCATGATGACGAAGACCACCACGGTCGAGGCTTCCGGATAGACCACCTTGGTCAGCCCCTCGATCAGCCCGAGGCCGAGGCCGGTCAGCATCGCGCCGAGGATCGAGCCGAGGCCACCGATCACCACCACGGCGAAGACGATGTTGAGCAGGCTGCCGCCCATCAGCGGGGTGATCTGCATGATCGGCGCGGCCAGCACCCCGGCGATGCCGGCAAGCGCCACCCCGAAGCCGTAGGTCAGGGTGATCATCACCGGCACGTTGATGCCGAACGCCTGGAGCAGGCGCGGATTCTCGGTGCCGGCCCGCAGATAGGCGCCGAGCTTGGTGCGCTCGAACAGGTACCAGGTGGCGAGGCAGATCAGCAGCGACGCCGCGACCACGAAGACCCGGTACTTCGGCAGCAGCATGAAGCCGACATCGACCGGGCCCTGGAGGATCTCCGGCGGCTCGTAGCCCTGGCCGGAGACGCCGAAGACATAGCGAAAACCGCCCTCCATCACCAGCGCCACCCCGAAGGTGAGCAGCAGGCCGTAGAGGTGATCGAGGTGGTAGAGCCGGCGCAAAAGGGTCCGCTCGATCGCCATGCCGAACAGGGCGACGAGGGCCGGGGCCAGGACCAAAGCGAGCCAGAAATTGACCTGGAGATCCGGCTGGCCGAGCCAGGGCCCTCCTTGAGTCAGCCCGATCCAGGCCAGGAAGGCCGCCATCATGAACTGCGCCCCATGGGTGAAGTTGATGATGTTGAGCAGCCCGAAGATGATCGCCAGCCCCATGCTCAGCATGGCGTAGAAGCAGCCGCCGATGAGCCCGATGGTGAGCTGGGCCATGAAAGCCTGAAGGGTGATGTCCGACATGGGCGCACCGGGGAAGAGCGAATCGGGATCCGAGGAGAAACCCTCCCCCGCCGAGGGGGCGAGGGTTTGGCGTGGCGGTTACCCCTTGGCGTTCAGCGGGCAGGCATCGCTCGGCTTCGGGTAGACGTCGTCGCCCTTCAGCACCGCCTTGACGTGGTAGAAGTCCCAATCCCGCTTCGATTCCGCCGGCTTCTTCACCTGGAGCAGCAGCAGGTCGTGCACCAGCGCCCCGTCGGCGCGGAGCTTGCCGTTGCGGATCACCGCGTCGTCGATGGTCATGGAGCGCAGCTGCTTCATCACCGCCCCGGCCTCGTCGGTGCCCGCCGCTTGAATCGCCTTCAGGTAGCTCAGCACCGCCGAGTAGATCGCGGCCTGCGAGGCGCTCGGCATCCGCTTCATCTTGGAAAAATATTGTTCCGCGAAGGCGCGCGAGCGGTCGTCGTAATCCCAGTAGAACGCTTCCGTGAGGTACATGTCCTGGGCCTTGGCGAGGCCGAGGCTCTTCACGTCGGTGATGTAGGTGAGGAGCGGGGCGATCACCTGCTTGTCGCTGCGGCCGATGCCGTATTCGGCGGCCTGCTTGACGGCGTTGACGGTGTCGCTGCCGGCATTGGCCAGGGCGATCACCTGGGCGCCGGTGGCTTGCGCCTTCAGCATGTAGGAGGAGAAATCGCCGCCCGGGAACGGATGGCGCGACACGCCCAGCACCTTGCCGCCCTCGGCCTCGACCACCGCGGCGGCGTCCTTCTCCAGGGAATGGCCGAAGGTGTAATCGGCGGTGACGAAGTACCAGCTCTTGCGCCCGGTCTTCAGCAGCGCCTTGGCGGTGCCGGCGGCGAGCGCGTAGGTGTTGACCATCCATTGCGCGCTCAAGGCCGAGCACTTGTCGGTGATCGCCGCCATGGCGACGCCGGCCGACAGCATGGTCACCCGGTTCTTCTGCTTGGCGATCTCCATGACGGCGAGCGCCGTCGAGGAGGTCGGGAAGTCGGCGATCATGTCGACCTTGCCCTGATCGAACCACTCGCGGGCGAGGTTGGCCGCGATGTCGGGCTTGTTCTGGTGGTCGGCGGCGACCAGCTCGACCGGCGCGCCCAAAACCTTGCCGCCCATCTCGTCGATGGCGATCTGCGCCGCCACCGCCGAGCCGCGGCCGGTGAAGTCGGAATAGATGCCCGACAGATCGTTGAGGATGCCGACCTTCACCACCCCGTCGCTGACCGTGTCGGCCGCACGAGCGCCCGATGCCAGGGCGGCGAGCGACAGACCGAGGGCATAGCCGATGACACGCGACCGCATGATTCTTAGCCTCCTGTGATTGGCCTGAACGACGCCCGCTCTTCAGCGAAGCATCTCTTCCGAACGCACCCGACACCTTTGTGCAAACACCGGCTCTTCCACCCTCCGCGTCATTCCGGGGCCATGCAGTGGAGCCCGCAATGCGGAACCGCCAATGGTTCAGAACGAGACGAAAACCGATCCGCTCAACTCTCGAAGACCTGAGCGTCTGGATCCCGGGCTCCGCTGCGCGGCCCCGGGATGGCCCTGCGTGGTGGAAATGCGTTGATCGGCGGGACGTCTATTGTTTCCGTCACACACCCAGCAACCGCCCGACCTCCTCCTCCCGCGCCGCGACCTCGTGCGCCGCGATCTCCGCGGCGATGCGGCCGTGCTCGACGACGTAGTGGCGGTCGGCGAGGTGGCGGGCGAAGTGGAAGTTCTGCTCGACCAGCACGATGGTGAAGCCGCGGCGCTTCAGGAGCGACACGGCATGCCCCAGCGCCTCGACGATGACCGGCGCCAGTCCCTCGGTGATCTCGTCGAGAAGCAGGATGCGGGCCCCGGTGGTGAGGATGCGCCCGAGGGCCAGCATCTGCTGCTCGCCGCCCGAGAGCCGGCCGCCATAGCTGTCGGCCCGCTCGGCGAGATTCGGGAAGAGCGCCAGCACCTCGTCGAGCGGCAGGCCACCCTCGCCGAGGCGCGGCAGCAGGGTCAGGTTCTCGCGGGTGGTGAGCGTGCGGTAGACGCCGCGCTCCTCCGGGCAATAGCCGAGGCCCAGCCGTGCGATGCGGTGGGGCGGCAGCCGGATCGCCTCCTGCCCGCGCACCCGCACCGAGCCGGCGCGCCGGTCGGTCAGGCCGAGGATGGCGCGAAGCGTCGTGGTGCGCCCGGCGCCGTTGCGGCCGATCAGCGTGACGCACTCGCCCTCGCGCACCGTGAGATCGATGCCGTGGAGCACGTGGCTCTCGCCGTACCAGGCCTGGAGGCCGCGTGTTTCGAGGACGACCTCAGCCATGACCGCCCCCGAGATAGGCCGCCTTCACCGCCGGATCGGCCGAGACCGCCGCGTAAGCGCCCTCCGCCAGGATCTCGCCCCGTTGCAGCACCGTGATCGTGTCGCAGAGGTCGGCCACGACCGACATGTTGTGCTCCACCATCAGGATCGTGCGGCCTTTGGCGATGCGCCGGATCAGCCGCTTGATTCGGTCGACATCCTCGATCGCCATGCCTTGCGTCGGCTCGTCGAGGAGTAGGAAGGGCGGGTCGAGGGCGAGCGTCGTGGCGATTTCGAGGGTGCGCTTGCGGCCATAGGACAGGTCGGCGGCCCGGGCATCCGCAGCCTCGGAGAGCCCGACCTCGGACAGCAGCCGCCTCGCCTCCTCGTCGAGCACCGCGAGCGAGCGGCCGGAGCGCCAGAACTGGAACTGCGTGCCGAGCCGGCGCTGCAACGCCACCCGGACGTTGTCGCGCACCGAGAGGTTCGGGAAGATCGCCGAGATCTGGAACGAGCGCACCAGCCCGCGCCGGGCGATCGACGCCGAGGAGTCGCGGGTGATGTCCGCCCCCTCGTAGAGGATCTGCCCCTCGGTCGGCACGTGGACCTTGGTGAGCAGGTTGAACACCGTGGTCTTGCCGGCGCCGTTCGGCCCGATCAGCGCGTGGATCGTGTGGCGCTGGACCTTCAGGTCGAGCCCTCGCACCGCCCGGAAGCCGCCGAACGCCTTGGTCAGCCCCCTGGTCTCGAGTGCGGTCTTGGGCACGGCATCGTCCCTCGCTGGTCCTGTCTCGTAGATTGTATAAAATATGCGAGCAGGTCAAGCGCAGCCTGGGCCTCCGTGCAGGTCGGGTTCCCTCGGTCGTTCCGTCATTCGATCGAAGGCGGCCTGCCCGGGAGGCACCGGAGCGGCGAGCGTGCCTCTCTCGCCGGTCGCCGCACGAACCCCGCAATGAAAAAAGCCGGGCCCGCATCCGGCCCGGCCAATCCCCTATGCGCTCGGTCTCTCGCCCGCCAAGGCCCCGCCGGGAGGTGCCCGTCAGGCCGCCCGCACCGTATGGAGGAACTGCATGACCTGCGCCGACAGGTGCTCGGACTGCCGCGACAGCTCGGAGGCCGCGGCGAGCACCTGGCTTGCCGCGGCGCCGGTCTCCCCGGAAGCCTGGGCCACGCCGGCAATGTTGCGGGTGACCTCGCCGGTGCCGGTCGCGGCCTGGGAGACGTTGCGGACGATCTCCTGCGTCGCCGCGCCCTGCTGCTCCACCGCCGAAGCGATCGAGACCGTGACGGAGCTGATCTCGCGGATCCGGCCCGTGATGCCGTCGATCGCCGACACGGCCTGGTCGGTCACGCCCTGGATCTCGCCGATCTGGCGGGCGATCTCCTCGGTGGCCTTGGCCGTCTGGGAGGCGAGCTGCTTGACCTCGGCGGCCACCACGGCGAAGCCGCGCCCCGCCTCGCCCGCGCGGGCCGCCTCGATGGTGGCGTTGAGCGCGAGAAGGTTGGTCTGCGCGGCGATGGTCGAGATCAGCCCGACCATGTCGCCGATCCGGGCCGAGGTGGACTTGAGCGCCTGGACGAAATGGCCGGTCTGGTCGGCCTCCCCGACGGCGGACTGGGCGAGGCCGGCCGAGCCCTGCACCTGGCGGCCGATCTCGTGGACCGAGGCTCCCAGCTCCTCGGCGGCAGCGGCCACCGTCCCGACATTGGAGGCGGCCTCCTCGGCGGCGGCAGCGACGGCGGAGGATTGCGCGGCGGTCTGGGTCGCGGTGGCGGTCATCGTGCCGGCGGTGGCCTGCAACTCGTTCGCCGAGGCGGAGACCTGGCCGACGATTCCCCCGACGGCGCGCTCGAACCCGTCGGCCATCTCCGCCATCGCCCGCTTGCGCGCGGCCGCCGCGGCCGCATCGGCGAGGCGCTGGATCTCCGCCTGTTCGGCCGCCTTCCGGGCGACCATGTCGCGGATCGCGTCGACCGCGCGGCCCACGGCGCCGATCTCGTCACCGCGCGCCGCCTCGGCGATCACGGCCTCCGCATCGCCCTTCGCCATGCGCTGGAGCGAGCCGACGAGGCTGCCGAGCGGACGGGTGATGCCGAAGACCGCGACCGTGACCGCGAGCACCAGAGCGGCGAGCAGGCCGACGAAGCCTGCGCCGACGAGCACGGTGCCGGCCTCGGACGCGGCGCGGTCGGCGGCATCGCTGGCCCGTTTCAGCTCCGCCGTCAGGACATCCATGCGCGCCTGCACCAGGTCGCGGACCTTCCAGCGGATCGGCGCGGCCTCGCCCATCAGGATCTTGCCGGCCCGCTCGTTGTCGTTCTTCAGCGCCAGGACGTTGGCCCGGGCGGAGATGGCGAAGAACTCGACCAGGGTCTCGCGGAGCGTCTCGTTCACCGTCCTCCGCTCGGGCGAGTCGGACATCGCGATCAGCGTATCGGCGCCGGCGAGGGCGGCCTTCTCGGCGACGTCGTAGTTGTTCTTGTCGCCGGTCATCTGCTCGTCGCGGGTCTGCAGCGCCATGTTCCGGCTCAGGACCGCGGCTTCGTTCACGTTGATGCGCACGGTCAGGATGGTCTGGAGACGCAGCATCTGCACCTCCGCGATCCGGCGCGTCTGCGCGGCCAGGTCGTTGAGGTTGCTGCGGGCGTACAGGACGAGCCCACCAGCAACGGCGGCGATGATCAGGAGCGGCAACGCCGCCTTGATGAGGATGCGGGTGTTGCCGAGTAGTTTCATTGCGCGCGACCATGCGTTGAAATCGGGACTATTCGTTTCCCAGAGAAGTTAACGAGACATTAAGTTCTGGCTCCATCAACCTGAGATTAGGGCAAGATAACGGTTTAACGCGCAAGCTCTTGACCGCATGGGCGCGATACGGCCCGGGAGTACACACGTCGGTCCGGCATCTATTCAGAAAAAGCGATCATCTCTGCATTATTGTGCGGACATGGTAGACCATTATCCGCTCCGATACTTGATTTTCGGCAGATTTTTATCGCAAGACTGCCGGCTTTCGCGACGCTTGCTTCGACCATGTCAGGTGAGGACAAGTTCCGGCCGGGTGACGGCACCGGTGCCGGCCGTGTCGCGCGTCACCCCGGACTGCTCCGCGACCAGCTCCCGGGCCTGCACGACCGTCATGGCCCGGTACGCCTGCACCGCCGC
>NZ_LABX01000055.1 GCF_001043915.1 Methylobacterium aquaticum
CGCCCCCCCCGGCGCGCGCGTCGCGGGTGGAGACCCCGGCGCGCATGGAGTGCCCGGAATCCCCCCCAGAATCGAGCCCGGAAGCAGCAACCCGCCGCTGCACGATCAGGGCGATCGCATTGCCGGAGAGGCGCCCGCCGAGGCGGGCATCCGCGAGGGCGCGGCCTTCCGCGCCGTCGATCGCCACAACCGCCTCGGCGGGCGCCTCTCCGGCAATGCGATCGCCCTGATCGTGCAGCGTCGGGTTGCTGCTGCCGGGCTCGATCCTGGGGGGTATTCCGGGCACTCCATGCGCGCCGGGTTCGCCACCAGCGCCGCTCGCGCAGGGGTGGGCGAGATCGCCATCGCCCGCCAGACCCGCCACGCCAGCCTCAGCGTCCTGCGCCGCTACGTGCGCGAGGGCCGCCTGTTCGATGAAGCGCTCACGGAAGAGATCGGTCTGTAGGCTGGCGGGTTGATCAGGCTTGATCTATCCCGCGTACATGGAGGCCGCAGAGATGATGAAGGATGCCACGTCGCGCTCATTCACGGCGCGATCCGCTGTATCCAGATGTGCCTCCTCGCCGAATTCGAGTGCCCCCTTGCGGCTTAACGCGATCGCCATTGTCGCCTGCTGGACCTGTCTGTGAGATGACCTCGGACCCAATGACAACCAACCTCGCCGCTTCCCTTCGGAGCGTCCGGCGGCGCATTGCCGAGATCGAGATGCGCTCGTCGGCACGGGCCGCCGGGATCGAGAAGCTCTATCAGATGGGGGAGAATTCATCAGACGCAGAGGCTGCCCTCTACGACGATCTCGACGCTCTCGTGCTCCTGCGAGTTCAGCAGTGGGCACTTCAAGGCATGTTGGATGATGCTGGAGCCCCTACCGGGGAGGATCTCAGCATCATCCAGACGAAGATCGCTGAGATTGAGCAATTGCGAGGCGCTCTCGAAGAACCGCCTGAAAACCATACGAAGATCGTGTCATTCCGCACGGTCACCCATCTCACGCGTGAACTTGATGAAACTCTTTCAGTGTTGCGGAAATCGCAGTATCGCTCAGGATCGGTACAGAGAAGTGATCTTAGCTCCTGAATTTCAGCATGAGCTTCACTAATGATCGGGCGTGTCCACGAGTTATATTAGGTATTATGCATCCTCTCTCTGCTTACCCGACGAGGATGCTGTAAGGTTGTGCTGTTTGAGTGAGTAATTATTAACCTTTAGTCGATACCGAGATAATATCATTCAAAGCAGGATATAGCTGAATGTTACATTTCGGAGACCTTGTACGGGAACTCTTTGCGTGAAGCGCGGGTTAGGCTTTCGAGAAGAGTCTTCATCTGTCTCCTCACTACAGCGCGCCCGTCAAGGTCCTAACCCTCCGGCGGGCGCTCTCCTGTCCAAGAAATCCTCCGAGCAATTACCGCTCATTATCTCTCCCTTTATGCGAGTACAGAGTGAGAGATGAGGCGCCCGAACATAGCCTCATCTCTCAGAATTTTTTCAGGCGACACTAAAACGAGTGCAGGGCATTGCCTCTGCTGGCTCTGGATGCTGATGAACGCTCGCAGTGGAGCCGAGAGGTTGTCGAAAGCGCTGTCGCTTAGGCCAGAATGTCTAGTTCACTTCGGCCTCCGCCTTGACCGAAAGCGCACCTTTTATTAACAATTGCAAGTATAGTTGCTGATATAATCCAGAACCAGACTCTGGGTCACGCTCTGGCGCTCGCCGAGCGCCACGCTCTTCGACTGCATCCGCATGACCGTTCAGACATCGAGTGGTCGGGCCTTACGGAGCAAGGCGCTCGTCGTCGGTTTCGTGCTGCTCTCTGGACTTGCACCTGTCGTCTTGGCGCTGTGCCCCCGCCCCGGGGAGCCGGTCGCCGTCGTGACCTTTGTTCCAGACGCGCCGCTGCCGCGTGCGATTGCTGCTGCGGGCGGACAGATCCTCTGGATGTCGACCCACGGCCACGTGGCCGTCCTTCATGCCTCACGTCCTGATCTCGTTGAGGCCCTGTACCGCGCTGGCGCGACCCTGGTGCTGGCTGCTTCCCCCCTGAGTGGCTGTCTCCCTACCGCCGCTGTGTCCTCTCTTCGGCAGGCTCCACGCTCATGACCACCCCCAACGGCCTTGATCGCCTTCGTCGCGCATTCCTGCCCGTCCTGCTCACCGGGCTCGGCTTGCTTTATCTCGCCGTCGTTGTTGCGGCCTGGATCACTAGTGGGCAACCTCTTGCTGTCGCAAGCGTAGGCGGGGCGCTCCTTAGCTTGGTCTTCATCGCGGCCTACCAATCAGGCGCTGCGCTCGTCACCCGTCATCTCTCCTCCGCCGCCACGATGGCCCTGGTCGGCCTTCTCGTGTTCTCTCTGGCGGGGACGCACCTCCAGATTGACATGCACATGGTGTTCTTCGCGGCGCTGGCCGTGGTCGCAGGCTGGGGCTGCTGGTCATCTGTCGTGATTGCGACGGCCGTGGTCGCCGTGCATCACCTCGCGCTCAACGTCATCTACCCAGCCGCTGTGTTCCCCAACGGGGCCGACTACGGTCGGGTCGTCCTGCACGCCGTCGTCATCCTGATCGAGGCTGCCGCTCTCATCCTGGCGGCACGTCAACTGACCCGCGCCATCGCTGAGTCCGAGCAGGCGGCTGTCGCGGCTGCACAAAGCGCGACGGCGCAACGCCTCGCTGAGCAGACCGCGCAGCAGGAGCGTGGCTTCGAGGTTTACCGGCAGCACTCCCTGGCCGAGGTGGTCACAGGCTTCCGGGATCACCTGATCGAAGTCGAGCGGCAGGTCGAGGAGCAGACGATCGGCATGCGCGAGACCGCGTTGGCCTTGAGCGGCGTTGCCACGCAATCCAGCCAACAAGCGTTGCAGGCGCGCTCAACAGCGACTGCCATCGCGCAGAACGTGCTCTCCGTCTCTGCGGGCACCGAGGAGCTTAGCGCCTCGATGGCAGGGATCGTGACGCAGACTGGACAGGCGCGCGACTTGATCCAGCGGATCAGCGATGAGGCTCGAACCACCAACGTCGACGTTCGGGAACTCGCCGCGACGGCCGAGCGGATCGGAGCCGTGATCGGGCTGATCAAGGCAATTGCGGATCAGACGAACTTGCTGGCCCTGAATGCCACGATCGAGGCCGCACGGGCGGGCGAGGCAGGGCGTGGCTTCGCCGTCGTTGCGGCCGAGGTAAAGGGCTTGGCATCCCAGACGATGCGGGCCACGGACGAGATCGTCACGCAGGTCAACGCGATCCAGGGCTCCACGGGCAAGACCGTGAGAGCCATCGATGCGATCGCCTCCTCGATGCAGGAGATCGAGGGGCTGACGGTCGCGATCACCCAGGCCGTGGCCGAGCAGCAGAGCGCTACGGCTGAGATGTCACGGACGATCGCACGGGTGGCGCAAGGCAGCACGGATGCGCGTGAGGGGGCCGAGATTGTAGCCCACGCAACACAGGAGACGCAGCAGCACGCGGAGGAGGCTCTGGGCGTGTCC
The DNA here is from genome assembly GCF_001043915.1 of Methylobacterium aquaticum. Classification (GTDB taxonomy): domain Bacteria; phylum Pseudomonadota; class Alphaproteobacteria; order Rhizobiales; family Beijerinckiaceae; genus Methylobacterium; species Methylobacterium aquaticum. The sequence goes on from NZ_LABX01000055.1 coordinate 3,486, forward strand.
CAGACGCTTCGGGCCGTTGCCCAGACCCTGACGCACTCCGTGGAGGAGTTCGTCAGTGCCGTCACCCGTGATCTGACTGAGCGCCGTGAAGCCCTGCGCGTGCAACTCGACGAAACTGTGATGGTGCGGATTGACAGCGGGGAGAGTGCCAGCCGCCTCTGTGACCTCTCGCAGTCAGGGGCGCGCATCACCATCGTGCCGGGCCTCGCAGTCGGTAAGAAGGTCGACGTGACCTTCGCAGATGGTCAATGCGTTCAGGCCGAGGTGATGTGGGTCTCAGCGGAGATGGCGGGGGTACAGTTGATGGAGAGAGTCAGGCACCCAGCCTTGACGCATGCGAACAAGGCTCATGCGGCGTAAGACTGGTTCAAGGGCTCGGCGTTCATACATGGACTAAACTCAACGTCCGCACTCATGTCGTGATCGACGACAGGGTTGCTGTACTCCATCCATAGTGCTTCTGCGCAGGTGGATCCGGAGTTCTTGGCCTGGGCAGGGTTGGCCGATGAGGTAGCCCTGCACCTCCATGCAGCCCTCTGCCCGAGCCACATCGTACTGTTCCTGTGTCTCGACCCCTTCGGCCACGACGATCATGCCGAGCCCCCGGCCGAGTGCCGCGACAGCGCGCACGATGAATGCCGCTTCTTCGGTCTTGCTTCCCACAGAGAGGAAGGAGCGGTCGATCTTCAGCTTGTAGAACGGGAAATGGCGCAGGTAACTCAGGCTGGAGTAGCCGGTCCCGAAATCATCCAGAGCAATGCGCACGCCAAGGCTCCGCAGATCGTGCAGCACCGCGCTCGCTCGCTCGTCATCGGCCATCAGCACGCTTTCGGTGATCTCAAGCTCCAGGCGCTCAGCAGAAAGCCCGGATGCATCAAGGGCGGCGCGCACAGCCGGAAACAGGTTACCGTGCCGCACCTGCACGGCCGAGACGTTCACGGCCACCCGCACGTGCTCGGGCCAGCGCCGTGCTTCGTGAGTTGCGGCCCGCAACACCCACTCCCCGAGCGGCACGATCAGCCCCGTCTCCTCGGCCGCGGGGATGAAGTCACCCGGCGGCACGAGCCCTCGTGAAGAATGGCGCCAGCGCACCAGCGCCTCGGCCGATGCAATAGTGCCGGTCGCGACGTCGAGGATCGGCTGGTAATGCAGTTCGAACTCGCCGTGCTGGAGCGCGCGTCGCAGATCGAGTTCGAGCCTGCGCCGTGCCTCCGCCTCCTCGTCCATCGCGGGCTCGAAAAACCGGAAGGTGTTCCGCCCCTCCGCCTTGGCGCGGTAGAGGGCCAGATCGGCGCGTCTGAACAGGGTCTCGGCCTCATCCCCATGCTGAGGCGTCAGGGCGATGCCGATGCTCACGCCGACCTCGGCTTGCTGTGCGCCGAGGACCACGGGCGCCTGCACGACCTCGATCAGCCGCTGGGCGACCAGGATCGCCCGATCCGCATCCTCGCCCTGGTGGAGCAGCACGGCGAACTCGTCGCCGCCCAGGCGCGCCACCGTGTCCTCCCCCCGCAGCGTGGCCCGGATCCGGTGCGCGATCTCGCGCAGCAGCGCGTCGCTTGCAAGATGTCCGAGCGTGTCGTTCACCGCCTTGAAGCGGTCGAGGTCGAGGCACAGCACCGCGCAGGCACCGCCCCGGCGACGCAGTTCCGCCAGCCGCTGATCGAGGCGCTCGCGGAACGTCGTGCGGTTGGGCAACTCGGTCAGCCCGTCGTGCTGGGCCATCCAGGTCACCCGCCCCTCGGCCGCCTTGCGCGCGCTGATGTCGATGTGCGTGCCGACGATCCGCAGCGGCTCTCCCGCAGCATCACGGGCCACGACCTTGCCGCGCGCCAGCACCCATCGCCACGCGCCGTCCTTGCACCGGAGGCGGCACTCGATCCTGAACGCGGGCGCCGCGCCGCGCAGATGGTTCTCGATTTGCTGGAGGGCTTGCGCCTTGTCCTCCAGATGCAGGAGGCGCACCCAGGTGTGCCGGTCGACCCGAAGCTCCCCCGGCTCGTAGCCGAGCATCCGGCACCAGCAATCCGAGACCCAGGCCGCGTCGGTGACGAAGTCGTAGTCGAACAGACCGTCGCTGCCGCTGCTCGGTGCAGTCGAGGCTGATCCCGGAGATCCGTGCGGCCCGCCCGCGCGCATCGCTCGCCACGCGGCCGAGGCCGAGCACCCAGCGCTCACCGCCTTCCGGCAGCGGCACCCGGAACTCGGCCCTGTACGTCGAGCCTGTGGCGATGGCGCGCCTCGCCTCGCGGCGGAGTTCGACGAGATCGCCCGGGTGGATGGTGGCAGCCCATTCTTGCCCCGTGATGAACGGCGAGCGGTCCTCCGGCAAGCCGAGGTGGCGCAGGGTCTCGGGCGAGAGGTGAGCGTGGTCGTCGCGCAGATCCCAATCGAACAGTCCCGCTCCCGCCGCTTCCTGAGCAAGCCGCAGCCGGGTGGTCGCGGCCTGCAAGGCGTCGTGGGCGGAGACGCTGGCCAGCGTCATCTCGTGCAGGCGCAGATGCGCGACGACGATCCTGGCGAGATCCCGGAGTTGCTGGCGCTGCTCGGGCGAGAAGGTGCGCGGCTTGGTATCGAGCACGCACAGGCTGCCGAGGCGGATGCCGGGCCGCACGATGAGCGGAGCACCCGCGTAGAACCGAATGCCGTGTCGGCCGGTGACGAGCGGGCTCTCGCACACGCGCACGTCTTGCAGCGCATCCTCGATGACGAGCACCTCGTCGGAGAGGATCGTGTAAGTGCAGAACGCCGCCCCACGCGGCGTGCCGTCAGCGTCGAAGCCGCACCGGGCCTTGAACCATTGGCGCTCCTCATCGACGAGGGAGACCAGGGCGACCGGCAAGCCGAACATTACCTGGGCATTGCGGCAGACGGCGTCGAAGTGCTCCTCGGGCGCCGTACCGAGGATGTCGAGCGCGCGCACGGCCTCCAGGCGCTCGGCCTCGTTGGACGGCATGGGATACACGGAGGATGCTCTCGTTCACGCGATGTGGTGTCGACCTTAGCACGGCAACCTGCGGGAGACGCGTAGGCAACACTGATTAAGAGGCAGAAAAACAACCTTTGGTCGAATTTGTGTGTCTGCTGTCGCGACCCAGCACGCGCTCAGGTCGAGATCGGTCCGCGCCCTTCCAGGAAGCAGGAAGGTTCTCCTTCTCGTCGCTCTGGTACGACGGTTTCACAGCAAGCTTTGATGATGGGGGCGGCCATCGCGGTCCGTGTGCATCCAGACGTTGGCTTGGGTGTCACAATGTCGAGCGCCGGGCCCACGTCGTGCTCTGACTGTTCACTGTCGCGCAGAGAGGCTCACCTGCGTCTAGGAGGTGATCGTGGGCAGGCTCGCCGGATCGGTGATGGCTGCCACGACCCTGGCCATGTCATAGGGCTTGGCGATGAATCGCCCGTCGTCGGGCACGTCCCGCGGCTTGGGGGCGCATCGCCCAGAGGTAATCACCAGCCGGATCCGCGGCCAGCGCTCAGCGACGCGACGCGCCAGATCGAAGCCGTTCATCGAGCCGGGCATGTCGACGTCGGTGAACAGCACGCCGATGTCGGGCCGCTCTTCCAGCAGGCGCCACGCCGCATCGGCGTCGCCCGCCTCCAGCACGCAAAAGCCCGCCTCCTCCAGCATGTCGGCGGCCATCAGGCGCACCAATCCCTCATCCTCGACGAGGAGCACGAGAAGCGGAGAAGCAGGATCCACTGTGAGCACCATGCTCCTCAACCATCCAGATATCAGTTAAGTTCGCTTTTGGGTTGCAGGCATGGGCTCGGCCGTTTCCTCGTGCGCGGACACGTCCCGCCGTTCCGTTGCGATCACCCCTAACGCTAAGGTAAATGGGTTAGACAACCCTCAACTCGAATGACCTGGAGGTGGGTCCGCGGTGAACACCATTCCCGCCTCTCAGGCATCGGATGCATGCTCCTGGTCGGAGTCGGAGCGGTTGGCCGCTCTTCGTGCTTACGAAATCCTCGACACGCCGCCGGAGCGGGCGTTCGACGACGTCTGCCAGATCGCCGTCCAGGTGTGTCGCACACCCATCGCCGTCGTCAATCTGATCGAGGACACGCGGCAGTTCTTCAAGGCAGAGATCGGGGTGGGCGTGCGCGAGACGTCGCTCGACGTCTCGATCTGCCGACAGGCGATCCTGCAACAGGATCTGGTGGTCGTTCCCGACCTGAGCGGCGACTCACGGTTCGCCTGCAATCCTCTGGTCACGGGGGAGCCGCACCTGCGCTTCTACGCAGGAGCCGTGTTGCGCACCTCGGAGGGGCTGCCGCTCGGCACCGTCTGCGTCCTCGATCACAACCCGCGCCCGCAGGGTCTCACGAGCGAGCAGGCCGAGGTACTTCAGGCCCTCGCGCGGCAAGTGATGACGCTTCTCACACATGGCCGCCTTGTTGCTACTCTGGCCAAGCGTGAAATCGAACTAGAGCAAGTGCAGGAGATCGCAGGAGTCGGCGGGCTCGAAGTCGATCTGAGAGATGGCATCAGAAATCGCCGATCATCGCAGTACCTGCGCATCCACGGACTCTCTCCGGATGCCCTTCACGAAACGCATGAGGATTGGGTGCAGCGGATCCACCCTGATGACCGAGAGGAGGTGGAGCGCTACTTCCTCGACGCCGTTCGTGGTGACGCGCGCGACTACCGGGCCGAGTACCGCATCATCCGGCCCAGCGACGGCGAGACCCGTTGGATCACCGCCGTCGCCAAGATCGAGCGTGATGAGACGGGTCGGGCCTTGCGCCTGATCGGTGCGCATCGCGACATCACTCATCGCAAGATCAACGAGGAGGCGCGCGAGCTACTCACCCGCGAGTTGTCGCACCGCATCAAGAACATCTTCGCGGTAGTGAGCGGACTAGCCTCACTGACCGCGCGCGGGAACGAGCTTGCGCAAGACTACGTGCGCCGCTTCCAGGAGCGTCTGCAAGCGCTTGCGTTGGCACATGAATACGTCCGTCCATATGGCTCAATATCAAATTCCGCGAGCCTAGAACAAACCCTACAAGGTCTGATACGCACGCTGCTGGCACCCTACATGGAGGATGCGCAGAACCGCTTCGTTATTGAGGGAGACGATGTTGCAGTCGGCGAGAAGGCTGCGACAGCACTCGCCCTGATCATGCACGAGCAGGCCACGAATGCGGTCAAATATGGCGCCCTCTCGACGGCTTCCGGGCGGGTGACGATCAGCCTGCGCTGCGAGGGCGGAACACTGCTCATGTTCTGGCAGGAGCGCGGCGGTCCGTCGATCGCGGGCGCGCCGCAGCGGCGCGGGTTCGGAACCAGGATGTCGGCCAGGAGCATCGAACTTCAGCTAGGCGGTGAGATCCGCCACGAGTGGGAGCCGGAGGGGCTCACGATGCGCATCGCAGTGCCGGTCACGCATCTCGTGGCGTAGGCTTTCGCATTCGGCTCAGCGCGCCATCCGATGCAGCGCTGCCACGATGTCCCCGGGTCGGTAAGGCTTGGCGAAGAACACCCCTCGGGCGGGAAGAACGACGTTCTCGATCGCGTGATGGCCCGAAGTCAGGATGATCTCAATCGGCGGCCACCGCTCGCGGATGCAGGCTGCCAAGCGCATCCCGTCCATCCCCCAGGGCATGTCGATGTCCGTGAACACGATCCGGATGTCGAGTCTCCAGGATGTCGATCGCTTCGTCCGCACTCGCGGCCTCCACCGCCTCGAACCCGGCATCCTCGACCACGAGGACGACTAGGCGCTGTTCAGATTGACGCTTGCCCACGCGACGCTTTCGATCGGATCAGGATTGTTGAACTTGGCTGAGGGGCGCTGTCATGACTGCCTCGACCCCGCTTGAGGGGTAACGAACCGTCACCCCGCCCGTTCCGACGAGGCCCATGCTGATCAATCGGGAGCCGAAGCCGCGGCGACTCGGCTCGGCAACGGGTGGGCCGTCCCGCTCGCGCCACGCGAGATGAATTGCCGCTTCGGCTCCCCGGCCCTCGACGCGCCACGTCACCGAGACGCGCCCGGCAGCGTTTGAGAGCGCGCCGTACTTCACCGCGTTGGTTGTCAATTCGTGGAGCAGGAGCGAGAGAGACAGCGTCGCTCGCGGGCCGAAGCTGAGGTCAGGCCCGTCTACGTCGAACCGCTCAGCTTGTCCTACGCCGTGTAGCACGCCCGTAACGATAACCCTGATCCGAGCCGCGCTCCAACTCTGCTGAAGCAGTACGTCATGAGCTTTAGAAAGGGCGAGCAGCCGAGAGGTGAATGCCTTGACGGCGTCCTGCTCCGTGACGGGACGCAGCGTTTGCAGGGCGATCGCCTGTACCATCGCCAGAGTGTTCTTCAGGCGATGCGAGAGTTCGACGTTGAGCATCCGCTGCTCGGTCTCGGCGCGCACCTTGGCGAGCGCTGCGTCGGCGCGATCCGCCACGCCTTTCGCGAAGGCGACCTCCTCCATGCTCCAGGCCCGCGGCTCGGTCGCGTGTGCGAAGAGCACGCCGACGAGGTCGCCCGCGACGATGATCGGGATCGTGATCTGCCCGCGGACCGCGATCGCCTGATAGCTCGCCGTGTCGCTGATGAGTTGCACCTCACTGAGAACGTCGGCGCTCACCAGAGGACGACCGCGCTGAAGCCGCTGGATGGTTGCCGGAAAGCCGTCGAGCGGATGATTGCCCACGAGGCTGCCAGTCCCTGGCGCTGTCCAGTCGCGCTCAACCCGGAAGCCGCCGCAAGGCGTGTCGACCACCGCGTAGCCTGCACGATCGACGTCGAGCGTTCGCCCGAGGATCTCGGCCACGATGCTGACCACCGCCTCGGTGGTGTCCGCCTCGCGCAGGCGGTCGCCGAGTTCGAGCAAGGCGCCCATGCGATCTGTGGCGAGGCGGGACGCTGTGATGTCCATCACCGTCCCAACCATTCTGACCACACGATCCATGTCATTGCGCTCGAACCTAGAGCGTCGGTTGATCCAGCGAAGGCGGCCGTCATCCGCACGATGGATCCGGTAAACGACCTCAGTGGCGGCACTACCGTCCTGGCGAGATGCGTGGTTCGAGTGTACGGCGCGGTCCTCGGGTACGACGGCAGCCTCGAAGAGGGAGGCGACGTAGTTCGGCGTAACGGGCACGCCGAAGATCCGGCAGAACTCGGGCGAGACGCTCATGGTACCGGAGGCCACGTCGATCTCGAAGGTGCCGACTGCGCCAGCCTCTTGCGCAGCCTGGGTGCGGGCCTGTTCCTTCGCGCCTTGCACGGCCCGTTCCAGCAGCGTGCCTCGCCTCTCAAGCAGAAGTGTGGGGATGGGATCGGTGGTCCTCGCGACGCGGCTCGGTTCGAGGAGTGCCACGACGTGGCGGGCCAAAACTTCCAATGCCAGCGCCTGCTCTCGCGACAGGCCGCCCGATCGCGGCACAGTGTCGATGACGCACAGAGTCCCGAGACGGTGCAGTCCGCCTTGAGCGAGAAGCGGCGCACCCGCATAGAACCTGCCCTGTGGCTCGCCCGTGACGAGCGCGCCGTTGCGCGTGCGCGGATCGAGCGCGAGATCGGGGATGATCAGGATCTCCGCTCGCGCAAGAGCGTGCGCGCAGATGGATTGATCGACCGGAAGCTCGCCGACTTCATGGCCGTGGTGAGCCTTAACCCATTGGCGGTCGCGATCCAGGAAGCTGATTAGCGCGATCGGAACAGTGCAGGCTGTGGCAGCCACCAGGACGATGTCGTCGAAGTCCGCCTCGGGTGGAGTGTCAAGGACGTCGTATTCGGCCAACACCGCGAGGCGATCGCGATCAGCGACGAATGCGGCAATGTCGTCAGGGAGCGGCACGGGGTCGACCTGATCAGGAACCTGCTCGGCAGGTCGCAGGGAAGCCCGATCAGACGCGATTGCACAACCCTCGCAGTGAGGGTGAGCGCGGCCCTAATGTCGCGGTCGCGCCTTGGACGAGGATGGGTTAGCGTGTGAGCCACAGGCCCGTGTAGCTCAACGTGGCGGAGTAGACGGGACGTCCATTCTCGTCGGTGACCAGGACCACGAAGGACTGGTGATCGCCGTCCCGCGGCACCTCATCGCGCGCGATGTTCGGCAACAGGCGCATCGCCTCCCGGCGCGCTGCGGTGAGATCTGGAAGCTCGGTGCCGACGTTGTCCCTTTCTGGTCCGTTGAGATCGTGGATGTCGAAGAAATAGCGTGGCATGGCTCCTCCGACTCCGAGCCGTAGCTGATCAACGCGACCTAGACACTAACGCAAGTTGGTGTGGGTGTTCGGCAATGCTGTCGGTCAGGCGATCATCGAGGTCGATCAGCGTGGTTTCAGGATCGTTGGACCAAGCGGGCGTTAAAGTAGTTGAGTAAGCAGCAAGCCCGAGCAGCATCAATCCTTACCATATGGTCGCAATAGATGATTTTGTGGAGATCACGTCGGCGAACGCGATCCGCGACGTAGCAGGACAATGTCACCATATGCCATGGATTGACGCGGTCCTCATGGAGGGTGAGGCGGCTGCACACCTCCGCGGAACCAACGCAGTGCAGCGCGAGTTTTCGCAGTGCAGCACGTGTTGGCTGGCCGTGCTGTAGCCCTCATGGGCGTTTCCTCCCTAGACTTGGGCCGCACCGAGCGTGCGGCCTAATTTTTGTGTAGTGGCAGCCCGCTGGAGCCCACGGCTGGTGAGCAGTTCGTTCACATCCACTTGAAGTACTGGGCTGATATCTCAGGCGCTCATGCCGAGCCTGGACCTCGCCACCATGACAGTGCATCAAGACCACCTCGCTCTGGCGAGGCGACACATCGTCGAAGGCGAGGTTCACCCAGCTTCGGTCTCAGGGTCGCGATCCCGCCAAGGCCGAACGCCTCCTCGCGGCTTTCGAGGAGACGCTCGCGGCCATGTACGAGCACTTGAGGAGCCTCCAAGTCGAGCAGGGAACCCGTTGACCCGCTCCTCAGCGGCCATCTGCTGAACCGCCTTGCTTCGGACAGGATCAGCGGGGAGACGGTCCGCGCCGCCTCCACACTCGAACGACGAGGCTGCCCTTTGATCGACGCCGCAGACAAGCTCGTCGACCTCGACCGGCAGATCCAGGAGCGGAAACTGTGGTCGTCCGCAAAGTCGAACATGATGTCGGCCGTGTCGCACTCGCCATGAATGCGCTTGAGGCTGTCGCGAACGAGATGATGTTGATCCATCCAGGTGCCGAATGGGAGTCGCAGCCCACCCTCCGACGCTGGGCGTATGACCCCGCTCGCACAGTTTCGGCTCTAGGGACCCCGTACCGTCTAGGGATAGACGCGATCTAGTCGAACGTTCCCAGGGCAGAAATTCGCGCGGCTCGCATGTACATTGCGAGATCAAGATCATCCTCAAGCCGATCTTCAAGCAACAACTTCATGTCACTCAAGTCAGACCAAGACTGATACTCATGCTGATGCTCCATGGCCACAATGGCAACGGCAAGAGCTTTGTTGATGATATGCCACATACGATAAGAGTCGATTTTCATAGAAAATTACCTTGTGTACGATCAGATATTTTGAAAGACTGAATAGATTTGAGATTGAGAATTTTATCAAAACGACTGGGTGATATCGCCTGAAATTGGCGAGCCCAAGGACTAAACTAACAGGGATCTCCGAAAGTATCAACCACGAAGTTTTGTTGACTTTGAATCGTGGCGTCTATCCAGGGCGCACGCGATGGGCGCTGTTCCCGCGGGTTCTTTCAGCCTTGCTCAAACTTCGGGCGGGTCGCGCTGGGCTGGTCGTCACCATGGCGACCGTCGACGGCAAGCCGAAGGATCCCGACGAGCGCGAGGTTCGCGGCTGCGATCCCGGTGAGCCCGTCGAACATCGCACCCGCTCCCCCGAGGTGATGATCGCGGCGCCCACGAGCGGGGCAAGAGCCTGGGCGACCAAGTTCGGCGCCGCGAGGCGCCCCATGATGGGGGCGTAGCGGTCAGCCCAGAATAGGGCGAGTAGCAGCGTCTCGCAGGCGATCAGTAGAAGTGGTTACCCGCCTTGTTGTCGGGTCGCTTCGTGCGCGCGGCTGGGTGGCGTCCGCGATCATGCTGCTGGCCACTGTGTCCCTGGCGACTAGCTTGATGCAATGGCCCTTGAGGCCGTCCGCGGCAGGAGCCGCGCCTTCGCTCACGCCGTGGAGCCGAGCGCAGCATCCGTCCAAGCTTAGAGGCATCATGTCGAAGAACCGCCCCTCTCTGGATCGTATCAACACCTACGACAAGAAATCCGACGACCTCACTGTCATCATCGAGACGCCCAAGGGGAGCCGCAGCAAGTACGCCTACGACCCGGAGATCGGCACCTTCACGCTGAAGTTCGTGCTGCCCGAGGGCATGACCTTCCCGGTCGATTTTGGCTTCGTACCCTCGACGCAAGGCGAGGATGGCGATCCGCTCGACGTCATCATCCTGCTCGACGAGGGCCTTGCAGTCGGGACGAAGGTGAGCGCGCGGCTCGTGGGCGCGATCGAGGCCGAGGAGCGCGAGCGGGACGGCGAGTGGGAGCGCAACGATCGCCTGCTCGCGGTGGCGACGCACGCCCACGCCTACGAGAAGGCGCACGATCTCGGCGACCTCAACCCGAACCTGCTGACCGAGATCGAGGAGTTCTTCACGCGCTACAACAAGCTGCACGGCAAGGAGTTTCGGGTGAAGGAGCGGGTCGACGCCAAGGCGGCGGGGAAGCTCGTGAAGAAGGGCATCGCTGCGTTTGACGACGCCTAACCTGCTCGTGATGCGCGCACGGTCGCCGACGTGATCACCACGCGGACGGGGGCAGGGCTGCGACGCCGAAAGGCTAATCCCAGTGAAGCTGCCGGGCATCGCGACCGAGCCGAGCGTCGCGGCCGCGATCGGCACGAAACCCCGGGATCCGAGCCGACGTGCTGGCGCATGTCCCGGCGCTGCTGGATCACCTGCGGCGCTGACTTCCCCGCGGCATTGACGCTACTCCCGGTCGCGATCAGCCGCTCGTAGGTATTTGACGAAGAAAATCCTGTCGTGTCCGGGAGGGTAGTCGCTGATGCGACCGCACTCCTCGAAGCCGAGCTTGCGGTAGAAGTTGGGCGCCTGGAAGGTCCAGGTGTCGAGCCAGATGCCGCGAAGGCCCCGCTCGACCGCCGCCTCCTCGGCCAGCGTCATAAGCCGACGCCCCAAGCTGCGGTTCCTGGCGCGCCCGAGCGCGAGCAGTTCCACCTTGAGGAAGTCATAGCCGATCTCACCCCATGAGCCGCCGACGATCGCGTTCTCGCGGTCGCGCACGGTGACAGCCCACTTCTCCCAGTTCCCCGGGCCGACACTCATCTTGTTGTAGGCCGACAGGGGCTCCAGGATCCTGTTCAGGACCTCCGCATTGGGTTCGGCCTCGATGTGGAGCGTCCAGTCCACGTCGGCCATGACAAGATCTCCGATCTCGACCTCTGAGCTTGGCACCTCGGGCGTCTCGCCTCAGGATGCCACGGATCGCGGTCGATGCTGGGCGTCAGCACCCGGCCTCCTCCGGCGCTGTCGCGTGGGCGTCGGACACCGATGTAGGCATCGGCGGGGATCAAGCTGCCGCGGCAACGGTATCAGCCATCCGTGCCCCGCGTGTGCCGAGCGGTTCAGATCGGCCTGAAGTGGTATCCTTGGCTGTCTGGTGCTCCATCTCGGCGTTGACCTCGGCACCGAGCAGCACCACGGTCGTGGAGATCCAGATCCACGTCATGAAGCCGATCGCGGCCCCGAGAGAGCCATAAGTCTCGTTGTAATTGCCGAAGCTGGAGACGTACCAGGAAAACAGGGCCGAGACGATGAGCCAGAGCACGGCAGCAAGGCCGCTCCCCCAGGTCACCCAGCGCCACTGAGCAGTGTCACGGCTCGGACCGTAGCGATACAGCAGCGCGAGGCTGCCGAGGACCACGAGCAGCAGGACGGGCCAGCGCAGCAGCGCGATGTACCAAGCTGTCGCGCCCAAGCCGAGGAAGGCCAGCACCGCCGGTACAACGACGATCGCCACCAGGGCTAGGATCACGAAGAACAGCGCACCAGCCGTGAAGGTGAGCGATCGAAGATTGAGCCAGAGAAAATTCCGCTTCTCCTTCTCACCGTAAACAATGTTGAGCGCGTCGAAGATGGCCTTTACGCCACCATTCGCACTCCAGATCGATAAGAGGATACCGAACACCGCGGTGAAGCCGAGCGTACCCCCACCTTTCGAGGCGATCCGTTTGACCTGCTCACCGATGATGTCGAGCGCGCCGCCCGGCAGCACAGCTTGGAGATTGCGTAACTGAGAATTGATGGTCTCAGGATCAGCGATTAGACCGTAGAGTGAGACCAGCGCCCCGATGGCAGGAAAGAGGGCGAGGATCGCGTAAAAGGTCACCCCAGCCGCGACCAGCAAGACACGGTCATTGCTGAACTCGCGGAAGACACGAAGGCCGATGTCCCTCCAGCCCTTGGCCGGGATCTCAGATGGGGTCTCTGCCTTGCGACCCCGATCAGCTTCTGTGTCCGCGACACGCTCTGCTGCGGCGCCCTCATGTGAGCGAGGTCCCTCCTCGGGTCCGAGTTGACCCGCCCCGTCCGACTGTGCCCACCGTGGACTACGACGTGGCAAAGCAACGACGCTGAGGAGAGCCATGCCGAGGAAAACAATCCAGACCGTTGATGCGGACCCAGATTGAGACTTATCTGTCGGTGTTGAGATGTGATCGATCATGGCGCAGCCTGAGGGTTATGCCTAAGCGTCCGCCTCGGCTGAAGATTTAACGTGCGTGTTGCCTCTTTGTTGCCGGTCGCATGTGGGCGAAATCAATCACCACGTGCATGGCACGGCTCTCACCGATACTAACTGCGCGAGGTGCTGTTCCAGTGTTGGGAAATCCAGGAGCGTCCTGCCCGCCTGGAACCGCTACTCGGCCGTCATGAATACGCGGGCGGTATCGCCGACCAGCACTTCCACCCCGTGGAACCCGCGGCCGTGCGGCTGACGATTGCCGGAGGTTCTGACGGGCATCCCAGGCCGCAGGCATGCATTCGGTTTCACCCGTATAATATCCCGCGACGACGCCGCCGTCATCGTGAGCACATCGGAATTCATCTCCGGGCTCTGTGCAACGAACTGCGCACGAGCATGATCGGTCTGCGTCCGGTGGTCGTGAGGATGGAAATCGAGGACCACGACGTGCTCCATGACCGAGCCGTCTCGATCGGGCTGATCGTGAACGAATGCCTTACCAACGCGCTCAAGTACGCGTTTCCCGATGATCGGGCAGGCACGGTCGTCATCCGGTTCGCGCGCGAGGGAGACACCTTCGTCCTGCTGGTGAAGGACGATGGGATCGGGATCGCGTTCGAGCAGCCGCGGTCAAGCGGCACGGGTCTCGCGCAGCGGCTGATCCGCTCGATGGTCGCACAGCTTGAAGGGACCTACGACATCCGCCCGGACGCGGGCGATCCGGGCACGATCGTCACGGTCCGGTTCCCCGCAAGATAACCAGCACACGACTTGCGGTCGTATGGTGCCGAGCCAGAACGTCCTCTCGCTCGCTGCTTCCACGGATCAGGGCGCTGCACGCCTTCGGCGCGGGGCCAGTCCGCGAAGTCCACGACAGACGACCTTCTATCATTCCGCAGGAGCCGTCATCGTGGTCGGCTGGCGGCCAGCGAGGGTGTAGAACGCCACCGCCGCCAGGAAGACCATCGCGCCGAACCCGCCTGCCACGGCGAGTACCAGCCGGAACCCGCCCACCTCGTGCAGCAGCGCGATTAGCGGCACCGCGAACCCGCTCACCGTGAACCCCAGGAAGTAGCGCACGCTGAACGCCTTAGCCCGGTGCCGGGCAGGCACGCAGCGCGCCACCATCGCGTCGTTCACCACCACCTGCCCGTAGATCGCCGCCGTGATCAACACGAGGCCGACGAGCAGCGCCACCCCGCCCGTTGTCGACGCGATCCACAAGCCGAGCGGCTGGAGCGCCGCGAGGCCGACGAAGATTGTGGGCAGCGTGAACCGATCGACGAGGCGGCCCATCAACAACTGGGTCGCCGCCCCGAACACGAACACCGCCGTAGCCAAGGAGCCAGTCAGCACGAGGGGCAGGTCGAGCCCGAGGCGCTCGTCGAGTACCTTGGGTAGCGCAATCGTGATCACGTTGAAGGTCATGCCGCCCGCCACCACAGCGAGCCCGAACACCGCCAGGATGGCGAGTGGGCGCGTCACCGGGATGAGCGCGCGGTGCCGCTCGCCTTATGGGTCTGCTCGTCGCCGTCGCTCGGAACCATCGCCAGGAATGCGGCTCCAGCACCGAGGCAGACGAGACCCGGCAGGATGAGGGCCCCCTGCCAGCCGAGGATGGCGGCGACGATCGCCGTTATCCCCGGGCGGACGCAGTCCCGAGGTTGCCCCGGACACCGTTGATCCCGAGATCGCGGCCGAGGCGGCGCGCGTGGGTCACCAGCATGGTCGAGCCGATAGGGTGGTAGATGGCCGAGGCCACGCCCAGCACCAGCAGCCACATCGCGAAGGAAGCTCGGCTCGACGCCGTCGCCACGCCCAGACAGGACACGCCGTAGCCGAAGAAGAACACCGCCAGCATGGTGCCCCGCCCGAAGCGGTCGGCGAGCCAGCCCATCGGCAGCGAGCACAGGCCGAAGGCCACGAAGCTGCCGGTGGCGAGCCCGATCAGCGAGCCGTAGCTCAGGCCCGTGCTGGCTGCGATGGCGATCACCGCGGTCGGGTAGATCAGCAGCACGAAGTGGTCGAGCGCGTGGGCGACGTTGACGAACAGCAGGGTGCGTCGGGACAGGTGGTCTGGGCTCATGAAGGCGTCCGCGTTCGAGGCGGCGGGATCCTACCTTGACCCGCGTGCGCGGTCGGGCCGAACTTGCGCGCGATCGGGCCAAAATGGGAGCGGTGATGCGCTCGGACCGCGCCGCAGACTACCAGGACGTGCCGCGCCCGTTGGCGGTGATGCCAAAGCTCTACGCGGCGGGCAGTGCCACCGGATCTCACAGCCATCCGCGCGCGCAACTGCTCCACGCGGCGTCCGGGGTGATGGTGGCCAGCACGGAGCGCGGCACCTGGGTGGTGCCACCGGGTCACGCGCTCTGGATCCCACCCGGGATCGTTCACGACGTGACGATGTGCGGCCCGGTGTCGATGGCGTCCGCCTACGTCGCGGCCTCGCCCGCATCGGTGCCGTGAACGTCGTGTCGGGTGCTGCGGGTCTCGCGCCTGCTCGCCGCGACGCTGGCCGCCCTCGCCGAGGAGCCGATGCTCTATGACGAGGGTGGGCGCGGCGGGCTGCTCGCCGCGCTGGTGCTCGACGAGATCGGGGGCGCGCCCGAGACGCCGCTCGTGTTGCCGATGCCGCGGGAGCCGCGGCTGCGGCGCGTCTGCCAGGAGATCGCTGCCGACCCGGGATGCGCCCGCGATCTCGACGCGTGGGCAAGCGAGGCGGGAGCCAGCCGCCGCACGCTGACGCGTCGGTTCCGGGTGGAGACGGGCCTGAGCTTCGGCGTGTGGCGGACGCGGGCGCGCGTGGCCCGGGCTCTCGCGCTAACCGCGGACGGAGCGCCGTTTCGTGACGTCGCCGCCTCGGTCGGCTACGCCAACCCACAGGTGCTGCGGGCCGTTGTGCGGCGTGCTCTGGATGAAGGTGTGAGCGGACGACCGAGCCGCGCGCCGAGATCGGCTCGCGTCCAGCAGCGTGCAGGCATGAGCACCAGAAGTTGAGGTCGCGGGCAACGTGTACGACGATGCAATCGCATCAATCGGGAGAAGGCGCTCATGCGGTTTCCGATGCTCGCAGCCGACATCGCCCAGTCCAGGTCCAACGCGCTGCCGGAGTGGTCGAGGCTCAGACGGATCCTCGTGTCTGCCACCCTTCTGGCCTTCGTAGCCGCCGGGTCGTGAGTCGCCACCGCGCCATCCCGGGCGGTCGATCCAGACCTCGCGCGCGTGATCGGCTTCATGGTCTTGATCAAGACGGGATTGACCGCGATCACGTTCGCGGCCTGCCACTGGCGGCTTGCACGTCCGCCACGCTCGTGGCGAGCCGCGGCCTATGTCGTGGGCCCGCCGCTCATGGTCATTGGCGTGATCATGCTGGGATCGCTACGCGGGCTGGGCTTGGGCGCGCTCGGGTTTTATCTCGGGCTGCTGTCAGTGCTCGCCGCCGCGCTCACCGACGAGGAGTTTTTCCCATCCGGAAGGCTGCGGAGAGACTGAGGATCGCATGCACTCCACCTACCGCGAACACCGCGGCCTGCTTGCTGATCGGCGTCGGGTGGCCGCGCTGTGGTCCATCGAGACCCGTGACTCCGGTCGGCTCTCCGCGCCGTACCGCGTCCTGCCGGACGGCTGCCTCGACATCGTGCTGCGCGTCCTGCCGGGCGGCAGCGGCCGTTTCGCCGAGCCGGAGGTGCTGATCGGCGGTCCAACCTCCCGTCCTGATCTCGTCACCATCGTGCCCGGCAGCTTCGTCTGCGGCGTGCGCTTCCTACCCGGCCAGGGAGGCGTGATGCTTCGCCATCCCGCCCGTGACCTCTACAACCAGATCCTCGAACCCGACGACACCATGCGTATTCTCGGCCCGCTCGCGGGCGAGGTGAAGGGCGCGCGCACCGCCGACGAACTCCGCATGCACCTCGCACGGCTGGTCACGCGGCTGTCGGCTCGGGCAGAGGGCGGGCACGAGCCACCCGAGGTACGCGCCTACATCGACGTGATGACGCGAACGAGAGGCCGGGCACGCATCGGCGAATTCAGTCGCTCCATCGGTGCGAGCGAGCGCACGCTGCGGCGGCAAGTCACGGCAGCAGTGGGCCTCTCGCCCAAGACACTCGCCTCGGTGCTGCGCTTCCAGCACACGCTGAGCCTGATCCGATCCGGCACGGGACTGGCCGAGGCAGCAGTCGCGGGCGGATACTGCGATCAGGCCCACATGACGCGAGAGTTCCAAGCGCTCGGCGGGATCACTCCGGGCGAGAGCGCACCGGGCTGACCGATTTCTTCAAGACCGCTGACCTGCGCCTCGGCATCCTCATGGAGAGGCTCCCGGAGGATCTGACCCATGCGGCTTGGCTACGTCATCATCTACGTCCCGAACGTGCCGGAGGCGCTCGCCTTCTACGAGCAGGCGTTCGGGATCCAGCGCCGCTTCCTGCACGAGAGCGAGCAGTACGGCGAGCTTGAGACCGGCACGACGGTGCTCGCCTTCGCCAACGAGACCTTCACCCCAACCCATCAGGCGTTCAGGCCGAACCGCCGCGCCGAGCAAGCGGCCGGTGCCGAAATCGCGTTCATCGTCGACGACGTGGACGCCGCCTACCGGCACGCCCTCGCGTCCGATGCGACGCCCTGCTTAGAGCCAACTCGCAAGCCCTGGGGACAGGTGGTGGCCTACGTGCGCGACCTGAACGGCTTCCTGGTCGAGTTGTGCACTGAGGTCGGCGGCTGACATGAGGCAGAAATTCCTCCAGCCGCGCTACGGCATCGACGCGCCGGGCGTGGTTCGTGGCGCGCTCCTGAGCGGAATAGCGGCCATTCTGGCGGGTGCACTGGTCCCGCCGTTCCGGATCGTGAACATCGACATCCGGTTCGTCGGACCCTTGCTCATCGCGGTCGGCATCGCGTGCCTGACCCTGTTCACCTCGATGATGGCCTACGCGCTCTTTGGCAAATTCCGGGTGCGCGACCGTTTGCTGGGCGCGGTCTCCTGGCGGGGAGACGAACAGGTTCTCGATGTCGGCACCGGTCGCGGGCTGCTCCTGGTCGGGGCGGCGAAGCGGCTCACCACAGGCCACGTGGTCGGGATCGACATCTGGCAGACGCGCGACCTGTCCGGGAACGGTCTCGCCGCCGTGACCGCAAACGTCGCCCGCGAGGGCGTGGCCGATCGCGTAGCGCTACGAACCGAGGACGCGCGCAGCATGAGCTTCGCGGATGCCTCGTTCGATGTGGTGCTCTCGCTGCTGTGCCTGCACAACATCGAAGATGTGGCTGAGCGCGAACGCGCCTGTGGTGAGATCGCCCGCGTGCTGAAGCCGGGCGGCACAGTTGTGCTGGGTGACTACGCAACCCTCGGCAAGCAAGCCGCGGCTTTGCGAGAAGCTGGTCTGCACGTCGGTGAGCAGCGGTCGCTGGTTCGCGTAGCCCTCGGTCCCATGTGGATGGTTACAGCAAATAAGTAGTTGTTGAGCGAGCCAACCGAGCGAATGCTGGAAAGGTAAGCCGTAACTTCATGACTATGGAACCGGCGCAATGACTGCCTCGATCGCGGCGAGTAGTTCGCTCGGCAACGCTCAGGGCGCTCCAGATGGATGAAGTGCGTTGCTTCAGGAAGCGTGACGATTATGGCGGAGGCCGCCCTCAAGCTTTAGCTTTTCGCCAATGCGGCGAAGGTCCGGCTTCGGATTGTAGGGCTCGTCTCAGCCAGGAATGCCCGTCAGAACCGCCCCGCAAGGGTCAGGCGCACCGCGGTCGGTTCGACGGGGTGGAAGTGCCGCTCGGCGACGGCTGCGGCCTCTCCGGGCAGGCGGGACTCGTAGTAGTAGGTGATCTGGTCGGCCTTGGCGTTCGTCAGGTTGAGCACGTCGAGGGCGAGGCTCACGCCGTTGTCGAAGGCGTAGCCGATCCGGCCGTTGAGCAGGGCGGTCGGCTTCGAGCGCACCGAGTTGTCCTCGATCAATGGCCGGGGGCCGAAGTACCGGAAGCGCAAGCTGCCGAACCAGCCCTGGCCTTCGCCGAAGGTGACGCCCGCCGACGCGATGGTGGTCGGCGCCTCCGGCACGCGCTGGCCGACAGGATCGCGGTCGGAGAAGCGCGCGTTGGTGATCGTCAGATCGCCCTCCAGCCGCAGCCAGGGCGTGATCGCGTAGTGGTTGCTCCATTCGATGCCGAAGCGCCGCGTCGGGCGGCTCGGCTCGGTGGTGCCGGTATCGCCCTGGAACAGGTTCTCGGAGGCGAAGTCGAGTCGGAACAGAGCGAGGCTGGTCTCCAACCCGGCGATCGAGCGGTTGCGGATCCCGACCTCGTAGCCCGTTGAGGGCACCAGGAAGGGCGAGCGGCTGATGTTGAACAGAGGGCTCGCCGGATCGACCGTCGCGGTGACGCCGCGCGCGTCGTTCGAGTGGAAGCCGCCGCCGTAGTTCAGGTAGATCTCGGTATCCGCCCACGGCCCGAACACCGCCCCGAGCTTCGGGTTGACGATGCTGTCGCGGGCGCGGCCCGAGTTCGCGGGCGTGTCGGAGTGGACGTCGGCATAGTAGCCGTCCGCCCGGAAGCCGACGCTGGTGCGCAGCCAGTCGGTCCAGCGCACCCGGTTCTCGTAGTAGAAGGCCGCGCTCGCCTCCAGCACCCGATCGTCGAGCACGGTCGAGCGGGTTTGCCGGGCCGTGGTTTTGAACAGGCCGACCCGGATGTCGTCGGTACGGGTCTGCACGCCGATCTCGTTCTCCATGGGCAACCCGAACAGGTCGCCCTGGAAGACGCGGCTGATCTCGCCGCCGCCGAGCACCCGGGCGTCGCGCTGGCGGAACTGGTCGCCGTTGACGGGGTCGTTGAGGAAGTAGGTGAAGTTGTTCCAGAGGTTCATCTGGTAGCGGATCACGTAGGCGGAGGCCCGGGTGATGCCGCCCGCGTCCGACTGGCTCCAGCGCCCAGAGAGCGAGAAGCGCCCGGTATCGCCGCCATCGGTCGGGTCGAGCGTGCCGTAGCGGCCGATGATGCCCTCCGCCACCGCCCGCTCGGGGATCTGGTTGGTGGCGTTCCACTTCGCCCAGTAGGCCATGCCGGTGACGGCAAAGCCGTCCGTCGCGGTGCCCTGGCTGTAGCGGGCGACGCCGTTGAGCTTGCGCAGGGCGTCGGGCACGACCCACGGTCCGTCGTAGGTCTGAGCCTCGCCCGCTACCAGGAGGTTACCCGCGCCGAGCGGCACCGAGGCGGCCGAGAGCCCGCGCTTGTAGCCGAAGCTGCCCAGCGTGGTCAGCGCGATGTTGCGGTCGAGCTTGTCGAGGTAGTCGATCCGCACCGAGCCCGCGGACGCGAAGTCGCCGTCGCGGACGAAGTACGGCCCTTTGTGGAACTCGACCGCGCCGACGAGTTCGGGGATCAGGAAGTTGAGGTCGGCGTAGCCCTGGCCGTGAGCGTGGGTGCGCATGTTCACCGGCATGCCGTCGACGTGGAGGGCGATGTCGGTGCCGTGGTCGAGGTTGAAGCCGCGCAGGAAGAACTGGTTGGCTTTGCCCTCGCCAGAATGCTGGGTGACGATCAGGCCCGGCACTTCCTCCAGCACCTCGCCCGGGCGGGTGACCGGGCGGCTGTTGATCTGGGCGCCCGAGATGATCCCGGCGCTGGCAGCATCGACAGGGCGAAGGCCGCCGCCGATCCCGCTGATGCCTCCGACGTACCCGGCGCTGGCGGCAGTGCTGGACGACGCGGGCCGCGGCGCAGCGACTTCGATCTCGTCGAGGCGGATCTCACCCGCCGCCTCCTGAGCCACAGCAGGGCGAGCCAACATGAGCGCGGCGGCACATGTAAAGACCGATGGGACTATCGAGAGGCGGGAAGTAGGCACGGGCGGGACCTGGGTAACGGCAGTGGCACGTCACCGCGAACAAGGCCGCCCGGATCCCGATGACCCGTATCGACACCCGCCAGGACACCCCGCCCGACGCGCTTCGCGCGTGACCACGACTGACGGTAGGTCTCCTGGCTCACGGGTCGCTGCCTTCATGCCGTCTTCCCGGATGAGCTTCATCCAGTGACTTGGTGGCGGAAGACTCACCGTTCACAGTTGCGGGGGCAGCCGAGGTCTTGGCGCTCGCGCGCCTCACCGCGTTCCCTTTTGATCCCCGAGGGGAGCCGTCAAAACAACTCTTGGCGAGGATTGTGTTCGGCGTCAACGCGACGGTCGACATTCCCATGAACCGTGCTCTGGCCGCGACACAGTGTTTGTTCTTCACGACCATGGCGCCTAGCAGCGGGCTGGGCGGAACCCAGACCGCCGCCGTTCACAGACGAGAGGAACAATGACGAAGAACTCATGGTTTGGGAGCCGTTGTTGCGCAACCCATGACCTCTTCGAAGTGCTTCTCGGCCTTCGCTTCGATCTTGTCGAGATCCTGGCGGATCCAGGAGATCAAGGCTTTGAGTTCGCCCAGCGTCCGACAGTCGTGGCCGATGGTGATCCTACCGTCGACGGTGCCGGTGATGTAGCCGAGCCCGACGTATGTGGTGCGTCGTCCCGGATGATCGTCGAGCCAGATATCCAGGTAGGTGTTCCGCTCTTCCTCGGTGACTATGATGCGCTCTCCGTCGTCGTACTGGCGGAGCTTAGTTCGGGATTTCGGCGATGTGGATCCGCATCGCGTCCAACAGCTTCACCACTAGCAGGCTCGCCGTAATTCCGCCATGAATGTGGCTGAAATGCGGCGGCGCCTCACAAGCAAATAGGGTCACGGTTGGGTTGCTTTTCGAGGCACATGGTCTCGGGCCCGGCAGTTCGTCTTTGATCTCGAAGTGCGCCGAGTTGATGAGGTCGACTTCAAGGGCG
Source organism: Methylobacterium aquaticum (assembly GCF_001043915.1). GTDB lineage: Bacteria > Pseudomonadota > Alphaproteobacteria > Rhizobiales > Beijerinckiaceae > Methylobacterium > Methylobacterium aquaticum. The sequence continues at coordinate 25,022 of NZ_LABX01000055.1, forward strand.
AGGGACGCCGAGCCCGTATTAGGTCGTGGCTCGAAGAGCCGCGGCCTATTCGCTTAGGGCGCAGCCCCAGAAACCCCGTTTCTCATTAGTTAATATTAGTCCTTCGGCCTTCGTTTCACGAACTAATATTAACTAATGAGAAAGACCCGGACTGTAGCGCCTCCGGCTTCGAGATGGTTCTCATTAAAGAGAAATGGCTTCGTCGAGGTCGACCTGTTACATGGACTGCGTCGGCCGAGAGGAATTTTCTCGTGCCCGACTTCATTGATGAGTTCGAGTTCGACATGACGAAGTTGAAGGTTCCGGAGAAGGAACCGATGTGGGCGCGGCTGCCGCCGCTGTCCGAGATCCACGTGTTGCAGGCGCAGTTCTTCGACAACAGCGCCCGCACGGTGCGGAAGAAGGGCGAGGCCGACTACGCGATCAAGCTGATGGTGCACCTGCGCGGGTGGGGCGTCGAGTTGCCGAACCCGGATTGGTGGCGGGTGGTCCAGTTGCTGGACCCGAAGACGGTGGTGGCCTGGGCGCGGGCGAAGGAAGGGATGAGCGCCGAGGACCTCGACGCCTATGAGGCCGTGTATGCCAAAGCGGTTGCGGTGCAGGCCGAGGAAGGCGTCGTGTTGGTCCGCATGGGCCACATCTCGTCGCCGCCGGGCAAGCAGTACTTCGAGGGCCAGTTCGTGCTCTTCATCCTGCGGGAGGATGAGAAGGCGACCTTGGTGGTGTATCGCAATGGCGAGGGCGAGATCTTCGAGGACTGGAAGCCCTCGCGATCGCGCGGCAAGACGGTGAAGCCCGGGACCCCGAAGCTCGTGATGCTTCATGATCCGGGGAAGATCCTGCCCAAGCAGCAGGAGGCGAAGAAGAAACTTGCCGAGGCTCGGGGAGGCCAGCCGTGACCGGCGAGTTCGAGAAGGTCCCGCGCGAGTACTACACCCCGGAAACGCTCGCGGCGATGTCGGATGACGACCTCCAGAACGCTCGGGGTGGATGCCTCGTCGCGGCGTTGCCGATGCTGATGCGTGCCGATCGTCGGCTCGAACCGCTGCGGTCCATCGATCGCGAGATCGCGTCCCGGCGGGCTCGGTTCCGTGCGTCGTACCCGCGATCCCATCGTCTCCGCTTCACCGACTGGTCCGACGATTGGGGGATCCTCCCCGCGCTGTCGCCGCAGGTGGTCGAGTGGCTCGACGACAACGCTCCAGGATGGGCGCTGATGCGGTTCGGTGTGCCCGCCCTCGGCTTCGAGGACCCCGCCCACGCCGTCTGCTTCAAGATGGTCTGGGGAGGCGTTCAGTGACCGAAGACGAGATCACCGCCCTGGCAGACCACATCACCCATCTCGAAGGCGAACTCGCCCAAGCCCACAGGCGGATCCGGGATCTCGAAGCCGAGGCGGCCGACTGCCGTCACCGTGAAGAGCTTCGCGAGGCCGCCGTCCAGGAGCGGGTGGCCCGTATCATCGAGGCGCAGCAGCGCAGCCGGGCCGCGGGCGCGAAGATCCTCGGGGGCTGACGAACCCCTGTCAGGATCGACCCATGAAGCGATCGTAGCCCGAGGCGAACCGCAGCCAGCGCGGTTCGTACTCCTGCCGCACCGACCACCGGACCCGGCGGATGTGCGCCGTTCTCGAATGGGTGTCGTGCTGCGGGCGGTACGGTCCCGGGCGGGGCGGAGCGGGCCGAAGGCATCCCGGGGAGCGACGCAGAACGGCATGAAGCCTCCCGGGATGACCGTGCGGGAGGTGCTGTAAGGTCTGTCGGTGGGTCAGGCAAGGCGCCGATCACGACGAAGGCCCGCCGGATGCGACCAGCGGGCCTTCGACAGGAGACGGGTGGGACGGGGGGCCCGGTCGTCACCCTGCGCGTGTTGTACCCGGGCTCGATGCCAACGCCACCGGAGCACGAGTCGGTCGTAGCCGCTCGCGTAGAGCATCCACCTCGGAGTGTCGGGTTCGGCCAGGGCGCGGCACATACGGCGATGGTGAAGCTCGGCCGAGTTCGCCGGGTGGATCCGGCGGTAGGGCCCGGGCGTGGGCTTCGCGAGCTTGCGGGGATCGGGGCGGGCGAGCTTCATCACGCAGCCTGCTCCCTCCCTTCGAGGATGGCGTCTGCATGATCCCGATCCCTCGCGACCACCGCGCCAATCACGCGAGCCAGCGCCTGGAGTTCTTCCTCCGGCGGCAGCGGGTCCCGCTCCTTAAATTCGTGACCGCTCTTCGTCTTGACCTTCCGCTCACTATAGGCCCCTGCGGGCCAATTGAACGCATCGCCGTGGCGGTCGAACACCTGCTGCCACTGACCTCCCTCAGCATAGCATTGGAAAACGTAGCCGTCAGGCTCGCCGTCGAGAACGATCTCCGGATCTCCCGTAACCGGATCGCCCGCGATGTGAATGCGGCCGTCTTCGTCGTCGCGGAAAATCACTCGGGTACGCATGGGTGTCTCTCGCATGTCGGGAGTTGGCGATAAACTGGTGTACTGGTGCGCATAAGTCAATGAGCCGGAATACGGATCAACGCTTTCTTCTCACCAGCCGCGAGTAGATCACGATTTGAGTTGTACCTTTTTCGCGAAAACGGTACAACTCGGCTGTCAAGACTGGCCGACCCTCGACGCCATAGCTCCGCCCTGCCCGCGGTCGGGCCTTGTGCTCATGAACGGTCTGGTGAGGATTTCGGGGCGAGATCACCCCGGCAGCGGCACACCCCCCGGCGGTTCGAAGCCGAACTTGGCGTGGAGGGAGTCGCCTGTCCGGGCGAAGTGGTCGTCGAGCCACTGCTTGAACCCGCCATCACCCCGGATTTGGGCCATGGTGGGCTCAGATTTGGGCGAGGTTGGCCCAGGACGAGCGTTCGAGGTTTTGACTACCTCTTCACCCTCTAGCTTCAAAACAGCCGCTGGCGGGCTTCTCTGTGGCTCGACCCTTTCAGATCGGCACGAATTTGCACCCTTGTCCGGAACCTTAAGATTTTGATTCTTATAAATTTTATTTTGAGTTGTGCTCAATCCTTTTGCGTTCCAGTTGAGGATCGCCTTGCTTAGAATCGAGATGCGATTGACGGTGCGTAGACCGTAGACGACCGCGATGTGTCCGAGGCGCTTGGCTCGGCGAGTGGTGGATTGGACCAGCCGCTCCGAGCACTGAGCACGCGCTGCGATTGTTCCAACAGCAAGTTCGCACGCACCGGTTGTTTCAGCCTCGCGGCGGATGACCTCTAGGACCGCGACGGCGCCGGTCGTGTAGTTCTTCTTCACGATTCCCGGGATCTTCGACGCGTCCCGCAGGTAGCGGCGCCGTTCGAGACGCACTTCGCGGACGCGGGGATCTTCGAGGCTCGGGCCGCGGGTCCGGGTCTGCGAGCTTGACAACCGAGACGCTGGCGCTGACGCCGTCGCGTTTCCCCCGTGACCCCCCAGCATCTCGCCGATCTTGTCGACGAGGTCGGCGGCGTGACTGGCGATCGTGACCTTGCGGGTGAGGGCCGCGTCCTGGCGCGCCTTACGCCTGACGATCGCCGCCTCGACGAGCGCCATGTCTTTCTGCGTCATCTCGCCGCACTCAAGCACGGCGTAAGCGTCAGCATGAAGACGGACCAGCCGGTCGCGCCAGAGGTCGCCTGCTAACTCATTGATGATGATAATAAATTCGCGGCGCCAATCCGCCGACGACTTCCGCGTGACCATGGCTCATCCTCTGAGATGAGCCGAGCGCATAGGTCCTCGCCCCCAGAAACTGCCTTTCAGGCAGCCGCTAGGGTTCACCGGCATTGACCGGTCTGGGGGGTCCGCTCTATGAAGGGGGTGTCAATGCCTCTTCATGAGCGTCCCTTCTGGGACCGCCGAAAGCCCTGGGTTCCCGCCCGGGGCTTTCGGCGTTTTAGGGCTCGGCGCTACTTCTGATCCAAACTCCGGGATGGCCGCCCCCTTCGCAGGGCTTGGCCGCTGAATCTCGCGCGGGGGAATCCCCACTATCCCCCTTCAGAGCATAAACGCGCCGGTTGATCAATCACGGGCCGCCGCAGCCTCTTGACAGCCACGGGCTCCGCGTTCTGCCGTCCGTGGTCTGGAACCAAATCACTACCCTCGACGAAGCTTAAGGGTTCGTTCACCATTCCTCAGCGACGAGTTGGAACCATGAGACCAAGGGAGCCCGGGAGCAAGGTCCCAACATTCCAAGGTCGCAAGCTTCGAGGGTTTCCATGAAGATTGTATCCCTGGTCACTCAGAAGGGCGGGAGCAGCAAGAGCACGCTCGCCCGTCACATCGCCGTGGCCGCACACCTTGACGGCCGGAAGGTCGTTGTAATGGACTGTGACATGCAGGGCACACTTCGTGACTGGGGTGAGACTCGGGCGTCGGCCGAGGGTGCGAACAAGCCCGAGCCCCATGTCGTTGTCGAACTGTCCCCGAACCGGAAGCACATCGAGTCCCGGATCGCGAAGCTTCGCGAGGAAGGCGTCGACCTCCTGGTGATGGACACGCCCGGCGGCCTTCAGACCCCGGTGCCGTTCATCGCGGCCGAGTTGAGCGACCTCGTGCTGGTCCCGGTGCGGCCGACGCCCGAGGATCTCAACGCTTTTTGGACCTTGCTCCCAAGGCTCAAAACTTCCAAGGTCCCAATGGCTGTGGTTCTCTCACAGTGCCCGACCACTACACCGAGGCCGCGGGTCGACACTCAAGCCGTTCTCTTGGCAGACGGCGTGCGGGTCGCCCCTGTCGCGATCCATGAGAAGGGAATCGTTCCGGCATCAGGTGTCGAGGGGCTGACGGCGCTGGAGCTTGAGCCCGCGTCCAATGCCGAGAGGAAGACGGTGCAGGAGTTCCAGGACCTGTACGCGTGGGTGGCAACGGAACTGGCCTGAGAGGGGGGTGGAGAGGATGGCACGATCAGCGGTATCAGCCCGCAAGCCGAGCGCGGCTACGGCGGGCGAGGGCGCGGCACCGAAGCCGCCGAAGGTTCTCGACGACAAGGCGCTCAAGACCGTGACGACGGCGATCCGGCGGGACCTGTGGCGGGACCTGAACAAGCTCGCGATTGATCGCGAGGCCACGATCCAGGCGGTCATGAACCGTGCGGTCTACGACTACCTCGTTAGCCAGAACTACACCCCGGGCTCCCCCCTGGAGGAGGACGACTGAGGTCGTCCTTACCACGGCTTCGAACCTTGCAACCTTGGAAACAGGGATTGAAGTTTCCAATTTAACAAGCTAACAACCGTGAACGAAACCGGAACTGAGTGGCAACTCTGGATGCGTGAGGACCGCGACATGCTGGCGACCAAGATGCGAGTCAGGGACGAGGCTCCGTGGCCGAACGTACCCGAGGGGATGGTGCTGCACCTCGACTCGGCAGGCAACCAGCCTAACGCAATGCTGGTGATGGGGATGCGCAAGCCCAGCGCGGGCGAAGAGAAGGCGATCCGCCAGAAGCCCCTGCGGGTCGGCATAACAACCAGCGATCCCCTAACCTGGATCACCGTCGAGGGCGAGAAGGTCAGCTTCGACGCTCCGTATGGTCTCGGGATCGTCGAGAAGGCCGAACAGATCCGCACTCAGCTACGGGCCGTCGACGGCTGGACGGATGCGACGCGCTGTGCCGTCACCATCGTGCTCGTCGACTCCCGGGACAACACCATCCGGGGCCTCCGGTACGCGACACTCGGTAAAACGTGGTGGTCCGTATTCGCCAACGCGATCCTCGCCCAACCCGAGCACATGACGCGGGCAACCTACGACGCGGCCTTGGACGCCGACATGCGCCGATACCCGTCGACGCAGCACCTCGTGCGAGCCGCGAAAATCATCGAGCCGCTCGGTCTCTGACGATGCAGATAGAGCGTAAGAAGACCTACCCGGTGGGGCACGCACGAACGGATGGGTCAGGTATTATAAGCGAATGCTACCATTCCGGGAGGCTTGAAATCAGGAGCCTCATGAATATGGCACGCAACCTGATCGAAGTTTAAATTCGAAAAAATGATCAGGTATCGCCGCCAAAAAGCCAATGATCCAGTGCTTGAACACCGGCCATGCCCACCGGTTGAGCTTTGATATCGGTGGGATGTTGTTAACCAGATCTACGCAGCGATTGCGTAGAACTTCAAATCCGGATTGTAGGAGTTCGAGGACGCGCCTAGATGGGATCCAGGATGGAGGAACCCCGTATGCGTACTGCCGCTATGATCGCCGCCCTGGCCCTCATGACCACCCCCGTGCTGGCGGCCGACCCGGGCTTCGTCGGGACCTGGGCGTCAAGCTCGAAGGCGTGCAAGGCGAACCCCAACGTGACGGGTAACGCCGCCTTCGTCATCGACCGCGCGGCCATGTACGGCAACGAGTGGCAGTGCGAGATCAAGAACACGGTGCTAACAGGGGAGGGGGGCTGGCGCGTCGGGCTTGCGTGCGCCTCTGAGGGCGACGAGTACAAGCGCCGGGTGGTGTGGCGGCTCGTCGGCGAGAAGCTCCATCAGGTGGAGGGCGGCAAGATCGCGACCTTCACCCGCTGCGCGATGGGCGACTACCGCGGCCACCCCAAGGGTTAACGATCCGCGGATCCGGGCTTGATCACCCGGTGCTATCCTGGTACGAGGCCGCCGCCCGTTTGGGGCGTGAAGTTTTCAGAAGTTGATAATCAGATGATGACTGCTGCTGAACAAATGATGAGTGCCATGAAGTACGATTGGGCTCCCGATTTCGTTCGTGGTACGGACGATATCTTGTGCTATTTCGCAACTATGCATTGTGCTCACACTCTGCGTCATGTCACGATCAACACCGGACATGTGTCGGAGACCACGCGCGAGGGTATCCCTGAAGAAAATGTGGAGAAATTGTACCCGATTGTCGCTGCTGCTGAGAAAGGTGGCGTGTTGGTGCAGGTCCTGGGGCCAATTGGTGTTGCGTTCGAAGATTATTACGCTGATCAGGTGGTCTTCTACTTGACCTATAACAACCGTGCCGTGATCCAGTGCACTCTCACCCCGGGTGCTGTGGCGGAACTGGCCGTCGAGTTTGGGGATGGAGTCGACGACATCCCGGAGGACATGGCTCGGCGTATGGGCGCGATCGAGCGCGATCTCGCCTGGACGGTCCTGGATCGCAAACGGCTGTAGCCGTTCAACGCAGCGGTCGGTGGTGGCGTCCTCTTAGATAGAGGATGTCTACTGCTCGAAGTCTTCGCTGCTGGGAGGTGGTTCGGTATCTCGTCGTGCCAGGGTGCCACTACTCGCTGGTCGTCCCCTCCGGAGCCCTGCCATTCTAACCTTGGCCGGGTGGGAATTGGGGGAGGCACTAAGTATTTTCAGCGTACCAAAAAATAGTTGCAGGAAGTCAGGTTTGTGGGAGGCTGGTTCAGGCGAAACTTTCGCGGAGAAACTCTTGCAACTGACAGGCACCCAGAAGTTCGAACCTCGCCCGTTCAGTGGGAAATACCTTCAGGTCGCCGTAGATATCGACGTGGATTATCCCGGACACCTCCGGGCCGTTCTTCAAGGATCTGATCTCACTCGTCAGGCGAAGTTTCTGACCTATGCGGAAATCATGGGCGGGAACGAGGCTGCGCTGGCACAGCGCCTCCGTGGCCCAGAGGCGCCATCTACCTCTGGGAACGCCGAAACCGATCGGGCCGTAATCGGTCGGGCTCTCGCGATCCTTCAGCCCCGCGATGTCGTCGAGGCGGTTTTCGGGGCAGTCCCTGATGGCCTGCTCGGTCTTCTCGCGCGTCTCGGAGCAGATCCGCTCGCAGATCCCTCCCTCTACCGAACTGCCTTCAGCCTCTACGCGGACCCGCAGCATCAACGCCGGGCCGCTCTCCTGCGGCAGATCGAAGGGAAGGTCAGCCCCACGAAGATCGCTGCGGCGGCCCGCCTGCCCGACGTTCTCCTGCGCGCGGCCGTGCTGAACAAGATCCACGACGTGCCGGTGCAGCTTCCGAGTCTGTGCGCCTTTGTGAACTACATCCGCGTGGTCTGCGATGCAGACGACGCCGCGATCGCGCACTCCCTCAACGATCTCAGGCCCGGCACCTCTGGCCAGGATCTCAAAAGCTGGGCGCAGACATGGATGATGCGGCAGGTCAGGCTCCATGTTCCGCCACCGATCCCGGTTGAGGACGCGGCCTTCTCGTTGATCGTCGGCCGTGATCTCGCTCGGATCGGTCGGGAGTTCCGCAACTGCCTGGGTGAGCGCCTTGCCGAGGCGTTCCTGGCCTCGACGATCCACTATCTGTGGACGGATGCTCCCGGCGGGGCGGCTGTCGTCGCCCTGAGCCCTCTGTCGGACGGCGGCTGGTTCGTCGAAGACGTGCGGCAAGCCCGTAACCGCAGGCTTTCGTCCTCGGCTGTGCGGGAACTTCGGGCCGCGCTGAGCAAGTACGGGATCACTATCCATCTCTTGGCGCCTGAGAGCGGGCCTTCGCCTCACGCTCTCCGGCACCTCATCAACAGTTGGGCTTCTGGTCTCGACCTGAGCGACGACGATGATGAGGAGCAAGATTGTGGGGGCGGCGAGGAGGAAGCTGAGGTTCTACGACATCTCGATCGCCTTCTTGCGGGCATCAACGGCGAACCCGTTCCGGACGGCTACTACGAGGACGAGACCGAAACCGCATGACGAGCGGCAGCCTGCCTTGGCTTGGACTCTTCACCGCAGCCGGTGCGCTCGTCAGCTTGGATCCCACAGCGATCGGGGCACCGCTACAGACCCTACCAGTCCAGTTCGTAGAGAACCGCTCGCCCATGCGACAGGTCATTCGCGACCGCCGCGGCCATGTCCTCGGCACCATCGAGCGGCAGCCACTCACGGCCCGCTCCGTTGCCCGTGATGCCCACGGGATCATCGTTGGCATCTACGACGAGCGAGCCGACACCACCCGCGACGCGCACGGGGTGCTGGTTGTCAGGCGACACGACAAACT
>NZ_LABX01000056.1 GCF_001043915.1 Methylobacterium aquaticum
CGTCCTGCCCGCCAACCCCGCCGTCGCCGTGCGCGCGCCGCACTACTCCGCGGTCACCGCCGGCGTGGCGCGCTACGACGTGGTCGATCCCAAGGACTGGCGCGAACTCAACCGCGCGGTGACGCCGAAGCCAGGCTCGGGCGGCATGGAGGGCATGGACCACTCCCGGATGCCCGGCATGAACATGCCCGGCATGGGCGGCAGGCGCGACACGGGAGGGCGATGATGCGCCGCCCCTGTAACCAATCCCAGCTCGCCGCCGGACTAGGCCTCAAAGGAAACTCACGGATGACCTCGGCTCAGACTCGCTGGTCCGGCGCATGCTGGGGAGCCGAAGCGTCGCTCGGCCGCCGCGCCCGGGCGGCCGCCCTGCTGGCGGTCGTCGGGGTGCCGCTCGGCGGCTGCTTGGGCTTCTCGGCCGACGGTGGGCTCGGCCCGGCGCACAGCTATGCCGCTCTGGAGCTGAGGAAGGGCATCGTGAAAGTCTCCGACGAGACCGCCGCGGCGGGCGCAGCGACGCGTGCAGAGCAACTGCTGCGGCGCCCGTTGACGCCCGACGGCGCGGTTCAGGTCGCCTTACTGAAGAACCGCGCCCTGCAAGCGTCCTTCAACGACCTAGGCGTGTCGGAAGCCGAGTTCGTCCAGGCGACCCTGCCGCCAGTCCCGCGGCTCTCTCTCAGCCGTACCGGGGGCGATTTCACGCTGGAGATCGAGCGCTCGGTGGCCGCGAGCCTTATCGAACTCCTGACGCTGCCCGTCCGCATACCCATCGCGCAGAACCGTTTCAGGGCGGAGCAGTACCGCGCGGTCGGACAGGTGCTGCGGCTCGCCGGCGAGGCCCGGCGCCAGTTCTACCGGACCGTGTCGGCGAACCAGTCCATCGCCTACCTGGAGCAGGCGCTCGCGAGCGCCGGCTCCGCGTCCACCCTGGCCAAGCAGCTCGGTGAGACGGGCGCCTTGAACAAGCTGGAACAGGCGCGCGAGCACGCTTTCTACAGCGAACTCGGAGCGCAGCTGGCCAAAGCCCGCGTCTTGCAGCGGGTCGAGCGCGAGAAACTGATCCGCCTGCTTGGCCTCTGGGGACGCGAGATCGACTTCAAGCTCCCGAACAGTCTGCCGGCGCTGCCGGGCCGGTTGGTGAGCGGCACCCTAATCGAGGCCGAGGCGATCAAGAAGCGGGCGGACATCCAGACGGCGCGCTTCGAACTCCAGTCGCTCGCGGGCCAGTACGGCCTCAACCAGGTCAGCGGCTTCATCAACGTGCTTGATGTCGGATATTCCGATCGCTTCGATCGCTCGAAGGCATTCGAGCCGAACGAGCAGGGCGGCTTCAACGTCACGCGCGACAAGAGCTTCGGGCGCGGCTACTCCGTCGACCTCGTCATCCCCATCTACGACTTTGGGACGACGGTGGTGCGCGGTGCGCGGGAGGCATACCTCGGCGCTGCCCACCGTCTCGCTGAGAAGGCGGTCAACGCCCGCTCGGAGGTGCGCGAGGCCTACCAGCGCTATCGCGGCCAGTACGACATCACCCGCCACTACCAGGGCAGCGTGCTGCCCCTGCGCAAGACGATCCAGGACCAAGCGCTGTTGCAGTACAGCGGAATGCTGATCGATGTCACCACCCTGATCATCGACGCCCGGTCCCGGATCCTGAGCAACATCCAGGCCATCGAAGCCCAACGCGACTTCTGGATCGCGGCGACCGACCTCAGGGCGGCCGTGATAGGCGGCGGCTTCAGCGGAGAGGGGTTCGGCGGCGAGAGCGCAGGCGTCGAGGGGGTTGCCGGCGGCGGGGGCGAGACCCTCGCAGCCGCAACCCCGGGCGGCTGACGCCACCTCGCACGAGACACATGGAGAGACCAATGACTGAGATTTCGCGGAGGAACCTGCTCGGGGCCGGCGGACTGGTCCTCGCAGGGACGTCGATGATCAGCGGGCGCGTGCAGGCCGCCGGCCTGCCCGAGGCGCCCTCGATGGACAAGGCGACGACGCAGCCGCCGCTCGTGCCCACCACCGGCGTCGACTACAATCCGGTGGTGACGCTGAATGGCTGGACCCTTCCGTGGCGCATGCGCGGGGACTGGAAGGAGTTCCACCTCGTAGCGGAGCCCGTCGTACGCGAGATGGCACCGGGCATGAAGGCCCATCTCTGGGGTTACAACGGACAGTCGCCGGGTCCGACCATCGAGGCCGTCGAGGGCGACAAGGTGCGCATCTTCGTCACCAACCGGTTGCCGGAGGCGACTTCCGTGCATTGGCACGGCCAGACGCTGCCCAACGGCATGGACGGCGTCGCCGGGCTCAACCAGCCCGGCATCCCGACCGGCAAGACCTTCGTCTACGAGTTCATCCTGAGGCGCTCGGGCACCTTCATGTACCACCCGCACTCGGACGAGATGGTCCAGATGGCGATGGGCATGATGGGCTTCTTCGTCGTGCATCCGCGCGACCCAGCCGAGCGGCGGGTCGACCGCGACTTCGTCTGGCTCCTGAACGCCTACGATATCGAGGCCGGGTCGTACGTGCCTAAGGTCAACACGATGCTCGATATGAACATGTGGTGCTTCAACAGCCGTGTCTGGCCGGGCATCGATCCCATGGTCGCGCGCCAGGGCGACAAGGTGCGCATGCGCTTCGGCAACCTCACCATGACTAACCACCCCATCCACGTTCACGGGGTCGATTTCCACGTCTCGGGTACGGACGGCGGCTGGATCCCGCCCGAGCGGCAATGGTACGAGGTGTCCGCCGATGTGGCCGTAGGTCAGATGAGGGCCATCGAGTTCAACGCCGACGCACTCGGTGACTGGGCGGTCCACTGCCACAAGTCGCACCATACCATGAACGCCATGGGCCACTCGGTGCGCACATACATCGGCGTGAACCTAAAGAGCACGGCTAAGCGGATTCAGAGGATCGCGCCGGGCTACATGCCCATGGGTTCGACCGGCATGGGCGCCATGGCCGAGATGGAGATGCCGTTGCCCGAGAACACGCTGCCGATGATGACCGGTGCCGGTCCGTTCGGCTCGGTCGAGATGGGGGGCATGTTCACCGTGCTGAAGGTCCGCCCGGACGTGGCGCCAGGCGACTATAGGGACCCGGGCTGGTATCAGCATCCGCCGGGTACGCAGGCCTACGAGTGGACTGGCGAGCCCCTACCCGAGCCTAGCCGCGATCCAAATACTCCGCGTGGCAAGCGCGCGCGTGAGACCGACCTGCGCGTGGTCGACCCGCGAAAGCGTCGGACGGCCGCCAACCCGGGCGGTCACGGAAACCACTGAGCCGGCGATGCCGGATGTCTTCCAGGCTTCTGCCACGACGGTGCCCTAACGCGGGCGCGCACTGGCGGACGGGTTCGGGCGGACCTAGTCCCCCGAAAGCCGCTGCACGGGCCTCGCCACGGCCCCTCAAGAGGTGCCCGTGCAGCGGCACAGCGACCATCAGGAGAACACGATGAGGCAGATACCTCTCTACGCCCTCGCCGCGCTGCTGGCCCTGGCGGGCCCGGCCTGGGCGCAATCCGTCAAGGCCACGGTCACGAAGGTAGACCAGGCGGCTGGCAAGGTCACGCTGGACCACGAGCGCATCCCGAAGCTCGACATGGACGCCATGACCATGGCCTACAAGGTCAAGGATCCGGTGATGCTCAAGGATCTGAAGTCCGGGGACAAGATCGAATTCGAGGTCGACGAGGCCGACGGTCAGTACACTGTCACGAAGATTCGGAAAGCCAAGTAGCGCCCCGAACCGGCCCGCCGCGCGGACACGCACGATGCCGCGCGGCAGGCCCCTGCCGTAGAGGAAATCACATGCGACATCTATTCCTGTCGGCTGCCGTGAGCTTGGTGTTGGCAAGCCCGCTCTCGGGGGCGGCCTGGGCCCAACCCGCCAAGGGCGCCCCGGCCGCAATTGAGCGTGTGCGCGAGGTCATGGCCGACCGCTTCAGGAACCTGAAGCTGACTGGCGATCCGGACCGGGACTTCGCCGAACTCCTGATCGCGAGCTACGAGCAGACACTCTTCCTCGCCAAGGCACAGCTCGAATACGGCGGCGACCGGCAGTTGCGCGAGACGGCGCAGAAGATCCAGGACGAGCAGCAGCAGAAGATCGACGCTCTCAAGGAGTGGCAAGTCCGGAGCCGGCAATCGGATTACCGGTCACAGCCGAACCAGACGCCTTCCGGCGAGGGCCCGCTGGACCGCCAAGCCCAGGCGGGCGGCTCGCGCCAGCCTGCGTCTCCTTCTCCCGCGCCGCCGCCCAAACCTGCCGCAGCCCAGCCCCCTGCCAACACGCCTCTCGTGAGCGGGACCGTCCAGAAGGTCGACGAAGCCGCCGGCAAGGTCACGCTGGACCACGAGCGCATCCCGAACATCGACATGGACGCCATGACCATGGCCTACCGGGTTGCCGACCCCGCCATCCTGAAGGGAGTGAAGGCCGGGGACCGGGTCCGGTTCTCCGCCGACCGGGTGAATGGGCAACTCGCCATCACGCGCATCCAGAAGGCGCGATGAGGCGACGGAGGACATCGAGCGCGCACTCAACCCGGTTCTGCCGACGGCATCCTGCACCCGACGCGTTGGCAGTCCGGCTCGGGCCCATTAACCCAGGATACTTTCATGCGAACTGCCAAGATCGTCCTTCTCACGCTGCTCTCGGCCGGCGCCCTGGCGACTTTCGCCGCTGCTGCCGTGATCTACGCAGGCGTTTTCAACGTCGCGGCCACTGAGCCCCACTGGGCTCTGACCACGTGGGTGCTGGAGAAGGCACGGGTGCGCTCGATCCGTGCGCATGCGGCTGGTCTGGCGCCCCCCCCAGGTTACGACGAGCAAGACAAGCTCGTGTCAGCCGTCGGACACTTTTCGGAGCATTGCGCCACGTGCCACGGCGGACCTGGCGCCAAGCGCAGCGAGGTGGCCGACGGCATGTACCCCGAGCCGCCCGACCTCAAGGAGGCTACGAGGCGCTACACCGCAGGCGAGCTGTTCTGGATCCTGAAGAACGGCATCAAGATGAGCGGCATGCCGTCGATGGCGAGTGACGGTGACGAGATGCTTTGGGCGACGGTAGCGTTGCTGCAGAAGATGCCGGGCCTGTCCAACGACGAGTACAACGACATGTGGATGCAGGCGCAGGCAGCAGGCGACCACGGCGGCATGAACCATGGCACCGCCCCAGCGGAAGGTACGAAGGGAACCGACCAGCCGTCCACCGCATCGCAGCCAGACGGCGCGCGGCACAAGCACAGCCATTGACCGTCGCGGCCCGCCACGCGAAAGCCCTTGAGGTCGCCTCACACCAGTCGGGTGGCGCCGTGAGGGCGGATCCGAAGCCCCCAAACACGCTGTCGTTGCACACGCTCGCTGCCGGATCGGGCACCAGGACGGGCACTGGTCGGAAGCCGCTCCGACTCGTGTGGTCTCCCACGGCCAAGGCCACACGAGCGACCAACGACCAGGCAAATACAAGAGCAAATGGAGATCTACGATGAAGAGATACGCGATACCGTTGTTGCTCGCCCTCGGCCTCGCATCCGGGTCCGCCCTCGCCCATGGCGAGGCACCCCAGGCCGCGCATGGCGGCCTCGTGCAAGAGGCGCAGGAGCTATGGTTGGAACTCGTGGTGAAGGATGCCGATGTAACCGTCTACGTCCTGGACGAGATGCGCAAGCCCGTTCCCGCGTCACAGATCTCAGGCACCGCCACGGTGCTGGTCGGTGGCAAAAGCTACAAGGTTGACCTGAGCCCAGCGGGCACCAACAGCGTCCAGGGCAAGCTGCCCGTCGCGGCAACCAGCCAGGTCGTGGCGACGGTTTCGTTGAAGGTCGGCGGAAGGGCCGCGTCCGCGCGGTTCACGAAAAAGGCTTGATTGACTGGGTTCGCGAGCCTGCGGCACATGCGGTTGCGGTCGGCGAGGTGGTTGGCTGTCAGGCAGAACAGTTCGCCGGTCGTCCCGGGAAGGCACTGCTCGGCAGGCCGCGGAGCCAGGCCACGGCAAGCATCGGCCGGTCGGGCGAGGGTACCTATTACGTCGTCAGGCAGGTCTGGACGCTCCTGCCATCGGCCTCGGCGGCCTCGGCGCGGGCGATAAGGGCGTCGATGTCGGCTGCAGCCGCTCGACGAAGCAGAGCAGATGCTCGCCGCCGTCGTCCTCTGCGACGCGGATGGCCCGGCCGCGCTCGCGCGCGACACGGGGGGTGGCTTCCTGTTTGGCGCGCTTCCAGACGTCGCCCGCGAATGCCTCGACGGCGGCGTCGAGGCCTTTGGACAGGTCGTTGGGTTCGGGCTCACAAGGAACTCGTGGTCGGCGGCGTCGACGGCGCAGGGGAGGGAGGTGGCCTGCACGGGAGAAACATCCGCGTTTCGTGCTTGCCTGTCAGGGCGGCATGGAGCGGCGACGACCGCCGCAGATCCCAACGTTCCGTCTCGCATGGCGACCGGACGGAGCGTTTCATCGCCCCGATCCTCCTCATTTGTCCGACTACCGAGGTTGGCGATGTAGGCGCACTTCTTCTTGGCCTGCCCGGCTTTCGCGGCAAGGGTAGCCGGCGGAAAAAGCAGCCTGGAGCTTGCGCCGTGCTTGGTCAACCAGCAGGACCATGGCGTCGAGGGCGGGGTGGTCCGGGAGGTGCGTATGGCCCATGGTGGATGGACCCGGCAAGCAGGACCTCAAGGATGACATCGTGCAAGAACATAGCTGGAGCAAACGACGGCAGGCATCGTGGCCTAACCCAACGTCATCCTTATCCATCCGATGCCTCAGTTAACCTTGAGTCGCGCGCGCAGCGACCTTTCGCCGTTCCAATGGACGGCATTTTTCATTCTTTAATGCCGAGACTTGACGCTCTGGCTAGGCGTGCTCCCTTCCGGCAGGAGCCGCACCGAGGGAAGCCGTCGTGACACATCAGGATGATCCGCTCTGGTACGACACTGAGACGGAGGTAGCGGCGTCGAGCCGCTTTCCATTCTGGAAGTGTGCTCTGACCCTCGTTCTCACGGCTGTGGCAGTCTACCTGATCGTTTGATCCCGATGCGTCATCCCCGCGCGTCCAGGGCAAGTTCCTGCATGTCCGTGGCTTACCATGGCCGTGAAAGCCGCAAGCCGCTCGCGATGAGCGGACGGAAGCTCGCCGCGTTTCCCGCGGGTGCGGCGACGTTCCCCGGTCGACGCCGACAAGGTCATGCGTGCCGTTGTCGCGGGAGGAGGGAATGGCCGTCCCGGACGGCAGGGTGGGGTTCACGGCGTATCCACCGAGTTGGTGAGCATGGTGGGTGAAGCCGACAGGGGGCCGCGCCCGACATCCTTTGGCGCCTGTCCGGTTGCGCCGGGGCAGAGTGCGAAAAGGCGCGGCAGCGTCGGCTCTACCGAGGCCGGCAACGGGCGGGCCCCCAGCCGTGCGGGCGCCTCAGCACCGAGCTGACGCAGGACGTCCGCGCTGACGACCATGTCCAGGTCGTCCTCCTTGGCACGTCGCTCGATCCGCGACAGGTCGTTCATGACCGTCCCGAGCACTGTGAACTCGGCACGCCGGCCATCGTCGAACACGCCGGCCAGGACCGGGCCGCAGTGCAGGGTGGCGATGACCCGCAGCGTCGGGCACCCAGTCCTGTGCCGCTCGCGGTTCAACGCTGCCAGGGTCGCGAGCGTCGCCTCCGCGGCCGCCACGGCCCGTGCGGCCTGTTCGCCGGCGTCGCCGTCTAGGAACAGCGCCAGCACTCCGTCGCCGACGTACTTGTCGACTACGCCGCCATGGGTCGTCACCGCGTCGTGGACGAGGCGCCGGAAGTCCAGCAGCCAAGCGACCGAGAGCGCAGGCGGATACGTCCTGGCGAGCGCCGAGGAGCCCCGAAGATCGACGCCGAGCAGGGTCGCATGGCGCTCGGCCACGGAGGCCGTGCCGCCCGTGCGGACGACCTCCGTGGCTACGCCGTCCGGCAGGAACCTGGACAGCATCAGCCGTTCCTCCCCGGCGCGCAACACCGCTGCGGCCGACGCACGCATCCACGCGGCTGTTGCCACGACGAAGCCCGACGCGACCGCGAACGCGGCAAGGCCCATGCCCTGGCGGACCAGGACGCGGGTGCCGTCCGGCCCGAGACGCGCGGGGTCCATGAGCAGGGCCAGCGCGGCCGCCCACCCGACGGCAACGAGCACCGCGAAGAGCGCGGCGAGCCGAGGCCGGAGACGCATGCCGGTCTGCAGCAGGAACAAGTACGCCGGCAGGAGGCTGACCGAGTCGGTCGCGAGATGGGCCTCGCCGGCATACCGCGGCACGTGGTCGGCGACGACGTAGACCGCGATGGCCGCATCGGCGCACGTGGCCGCGAGCGGGAGCCAGGCGCGGACGCGGTCGGACCGCGCCCGGGCGCCGGCAGCCGCCAGCAGCGTGACGACGCCGTAGGCCCCGAGCACGACCCAGTGGCCCGCGCGGTTGCCGTGGCCGTAGTCGGCGAGGGCACCCAGCAGGAGGATGAGGACGACACCGAGCCGCGGAGCTAGCGCCCGCCGCTCGAAGTCCTGCTCCATTCGGGCAGGCAGTTCCGCCCAGAACAGCCCGGCGGGGTCGGCCGATGATGCCGGAGGTGAGGGCATTCCGCTCACCGGGACTTCCGGGCGGCGGGTGAGCCGTCCACATGCAACGTGACCGGCACGTCGAAGCGGTCGAACCGGACGACGGCCGAGACCCTCGCGCCCTCCAGCAGATCATGCCGGAGGGGTCCGACATCAATCCACGCCGTGCGGTCGCCCAGCCGGTAGACGTCGCCAGCTTCGACGCCCACGCCGGCAACCGCGGCGCTATGGCTCACGCCCAGGAACCCGCGCACCTGCGATGGTTCGCCCGTGGTGAGGAGCAGTCCCAACAGCACGGCCCGATCAGGCCCGTCGTTCTCGATGGTGAACGTGACTCGGCTCGTTTCGCCAGATCTCGCCGGCGTGGCGGCGATCCCCTCGATGTGGATCTCGCCCGCTGTGGCGCCCTCGTCGTGCGACAGGGCGGTGCTGGCCATCAGGGCAGACGCCCCCGTCGCGGCAAATGCCCGGAACAAGTTCGTGATCATCGCAAGTCAATCCTGGTGCGTTGGCCTGGTCGGCACCTCGGCACGATCAACCGACGCGAGCCTCGCCACAAAGGCAGGCGGAGCGCGGCGCCGGACAGTCCTTTTCGGAAACGCGAATGAGCGGCGGTCGGTGGTCCCGCCATGCCGCTACGTCGCCCGCCGCGATGGAGAGGCTGCTCCCGTCGCGGCGCCGTTCAGCGTCAGGAAGACGGCCGAAGGAGGTCAGGTACGGGACACGGCCTTGCCTGCGGGCAAGAATGCGAACCATCGACCTGGAGGGAAGTGGACCCGTTCAGGTTCAGGCCGCCCTGGGTGGGCGCTCGATGCGCAAAGGGGTGCAGCCGTCGACTTGCTCGTCGTCCACGACGCAGCAATCGGATGTGCGGCTGGGATATGCCATAAGCCCGGGCGGGAGCGCCGGCTCTAAGGCGTGGCAGGCGAAGCCGCAACAGTTAGAGGCATAGCTCCTGCCGCCGGACGCGTGATGCATACAGGCGTCGTCCTCGGGCTCGGCCGTGACGGACGCCCGGACGTTCTCGTAGTGTACGGCCATGTCGTGGAGGTGGGCCGTTCCGCCACGCACGTACTGGAAGCCGCTCTCTGCCTGGGATGCGGTCAACCCGACTGGCGCGGATACGCGCCAGAAACCAGCCGGGAAGGCGGCCAGGAACGTCGCAGCCACCGCGAACAGGAGGGTCCTCAACGAAAGCAAGGTTCGTCCACTTCGAAATACGCCTGCACGAAATGTCTCACGGCCAGGCAGCACAACGCAAGCCACGGGCCGCAGCGGTCTCGGCATTCCCTGCCAATGGACCCCTCGGGCGCGTGCGTCAGGCCCCCAGCATCCGGGCCTCGTACCCCGCCCGCTTGAGCGCCGCCACCACTCTCGGTGCGTCGACCGCGCCGCGGACGGTGATCTCCCGGCTCGTCAGGTCGATGTCGATCTTCGCGTTGCCGTCGAGTACCTGGACGGCGCGCGTGACGCTTTTGGCGCAGCCGCCGCAGCTCATGTTGGACACGTGGAAATGCAACATCACTGTCTTCCTTCTCGCGCGTTCCCGCCCTGTATGAACCTTCCAATGATGGGAAGGTCAAGGGAGGTAGCCGCTCCCTTGGCAGGCACTGGCCCGGTCCCGTCGTCCATGTGCCCAGCATCGCCGGGTCCCTCTGACCTTCCCATCGTTGGAACCCCCATCTATCTGTGGGAGCCGAGACAGAGGAGGGCACGGGTCATGGGCCAAGACGTCGTCTAAACTTCCAGACGGCATGCGGCCTGGGGCAGCAACTCAGCCTGACCGTCGAAGGAATGAGCTGCGCATCCTGCGTCGGGCGGGTCGAGGCCGCGCTCGAACGGCTTCCCGGCGTCGCCGACGGACGGTCAACCTGGCGAACGCACGCGCCCACGTGCGCTTCTCCAGCCCCCCGAAGCACCGACTACCCTCCGAGCCATCGAGGAGGTGGGCTACTCCGTGCCGGAGGCCTGGACCGAGGTCGCCGTCGCCGACATGATCTGCGCGCCCGGCGTCTCGCGCGTCGAGCGGGCGCTTGCCCGCGTCGGCGGGGTGACTGGCGCCGCCGTGAACCTAACCACGGGACGCGTGAAGTAGCGTCACCTGGCGAGCGCGGTCACGGAGGCGGACCTCCTGGAGGCCGTGGATGAGACGGGCTACGAGGCACGAGGAATTAGGCAAGGCCGAGACACCGATTTGGCACGCGAGGGCGAGGCGGCTGGCCTGCGCCGCGACGTTCTGGTCGCACTCGCCCTCGCGCTCCCTTTGGTCGCTGTCGAGATGGGATCGCACCTCGCTGCGGCTTAGGGCTCGGCGGCCTGGTGCTCAAAGGCCGAGAGGATCGGGCACGGGCCGGCGCTGCCGGCGCGGCAGGTCTCCGCCAAGCGCGCCAACAATCGCCGGGCTGCCTGCAGCTCGGCGATCTTGGCATCGAGGGCTTTGATCCGCTCTTGGGCCAGCGTCTGGGCGCGGGGGCGGTCGTCGGTGGCATCAAGCGCGATCAGCTCGGCGATCTGCTCCAGGGTGAACCCAGCCACCTGCGCGGACCGGATGAACCGCAACTGGCGCAGGTCGTCCGCCCCATAGTGGCGGATGCCGCCGCCGTAGCCCGCAGGCCCGGGACGTGCTGGCGTCTGCAGCAGTCCGCGCCGCTGGTAGTAGCGCACGGTTTCAACACCCACGCCGCCGGCGCGGGCCAGCCCTGCAATCGTGATTTCGAGCACTGCTTGACCCTGTACCATGGTACGGACCTTATATCAGACGCAACACGTCAACAACTCAAATCCGAAAGATGCTGCAATGACTTCCTCCACCCAACCCCGTCAGGCCACGCTGTATCGCATGGTCATGGAGGCGCACACCTGCCCCTACGGCCTGAAAGCCAAGGATCTGCTGCGCCGCCAAGGCTTCACCGTCGAGGACAAGTGGCTGACCTCGCGGGAGGCGACCGACGCGTTCAAGGCCGAGCACGGCGTCAAGACGACCCCGCAGACCTTCATCGACGGCCAGCGGATTGGCGGCTACGACGACCTGCGCCGCTACTTCGGCAAGTCGATCGCCAACCCCAAGGCCACCACCTACACCCCCGTCATCGCGCTGTTCAGCATGACGGCGCTGATGGCGCTCGCCGCCAGCTACGCGGTCTACGGCACGCCGTTCACCGTGCGCGCCGGGGAGTGGTTCATCGCCTTCAGCATGGCCGTGCTGGCGCTGCTCAAGCTCCAGAGCGTCGAGAGCTTCGCGACCATGTTCCTCAACTACGACCTGCTGGCGAAGCGATGGGTGCCCTACTCCTACATCTACCCCTTCGCCGAGGGCCTGGCAGGCGTACTCATGATTGCTGGCGCGCTGAACTGGCTCAGCATTCCAGTGGCGCTGTTCATCGGCACGGTCGGCGCAGTGTCGGTGTTCAAGGCGGTCTACCTCGACCGGCGCGAGCTGAAGTGCGCCTGCGTCGGTGGTAGCAGCAACGTCCCGCTCGGCTTCGTCTCTCTGACCGAGAACGTGATGATGGTCGCCATGGCGCTGTGGATGCTGGCCGTGAGCCTCACCGGCGGCATGCCGGCGATGGCGGGCATGTAAGCCGCCATCTCTGCAGGTCCACGAAAGGCTACTGTCCATGTTCCCGGCTTGGTTCCATGCCCTCGCGATCCTCGCCCTGCTGCTCGGCGGCGCCTGTTCGCTGCTGCTGTCGGTCCAGGTAATCCGGCAGCCGCAACACATGACGGTGATGAACATCGTCTGGCCGGTCAGTGCGCTGTTCGGCACGGTGGCGACCGTCTGGGCATACTTCCGCTACGGGCGGCTGGCGACCATGGCGGCGCACCACCACGCCAAGGCGCACGGCGAGAAGCCGCCCAACATGACCCAGACCCCCTTCCCGGTGATGGTCGGCAAGGGCGCCCTCCACTGCGGCAGCGGCTGCATGCTTGGCGATGTTGCCGCCGAGTTGCTGGCGTTCCTGGTCCCCGGGGTGGCGGTCTGGTTCGGTTGGCACTCGCTGTTTGCGGAAAAGATGTACGCGGTCTGGGTGCTCGATTTCGTGTTCGCCTACGTGCTCGGGATTGTGTTCCAGTACTACGCCATCGTGCCGATGCGCGGCCTGTCCCCCAGGGAGGGTCTGATCGCCGCGGTCAAAGCCGACACCGCCTCGCTGATCGCCTGGCAGGTCGGCATGTACGGCTTCATGGCCTTCGTGCAGTTCTACCTCTACCCGTACCTCGCGGGCCGGCCGGCGCCGGTCAACTCGGTCGAGTTCTGGTTCGCCATGCAGCTCGCCATGGTGGCCGGGTTTCTGACCAGCTACCCGGTCAACTGGTGGCTGGTCAGCGTCGGCATCAAAGAGCGGATGTGAGCTGATCCGGAGATCCCGATGAAGACGCCTGTTGTGACGAACGCCACGCTGCTGATGCTGGCCGCCACGCCCGCCCTGGCGATGATCTGCTGCGGCGGCAAAGGCGCGATGATGTGCGGCAAGGGCGGCATGGCGATGACCCACGCCGGCATGACGGGCAAGAAAGGCGGCGGCTGCTGTGACGGCATGGCCAGCAACATGAGCAAGCGCGGCTGAGCACCCGCCCGCCGATCAGACCGGGTTACGTGGCCCGGTCTGCTTTGGCTAATCCCTGCTACAACTCAAGAATTCCGCACGGCAGCGGCCTCAGCCGCGTGCGCCGCTGGGCCGTGCTGGATGCCCTGCCAGCCGAGCCAGCCGGTGTAGAGGCCGACCAATACGATCAAGACGGCCGAGGCATAGGGCGCCTGCCGAGCGAAGGTGCTGAACCCCGTCCAACGAGAGGCGACGTGCTTGACGCTCAGGGCGGCCAGCACCCCGGCCGACACCATCGTCAGCGCCAAGCCGATGCTGAAACACACGACCAGTGCGAACCCGAGGCTGAACTGCTTGAGCTGGATGCACAGCAGCAGCACCGTGATCGCGGCTGGGCACGGGATCAGGCCGCCGGTCAGGCCGAACATGACGATCTGTCCCGTGGTGACGGTGCGACCGGCGAAGCGCCGCCGAATGTCGTCGGCATGGGCGCGGGCGTGAGCATCGTCCTCGTCGCCCAGGTTCATGTGATCGTGGTCGTGTTCCTCAAACGCGACCTCGTGGACCTCCGCACCGGCCGGGGCATCGAGGTGCAGCCGCGCCGTGAACGCGTGCGGTTCCGGGATTTTCTCGAGGCTTTCGAGAAACTCGCCGTTGCGCACGAACCCGAACACCTGCCGGGCGCCGTCCGAGCGCTGGGTTTCGACGCTCAGCGCCACGGCTTCCGGCAGCGGGCCGCGCTCGCTGCGCACGCGCCAGTGCGGCGGTACGCCGTCCTCGAAGATCTCCAGCGTCAGCAGGCCACTGCGGGTGGTGACGTGGTGCGCCGCGTCGTGGTGATGGTGGTGGTTATGGTGCTGCTCGCGCCACGTCCGCCACACCATCCAGAGAGCGATGCCGACGATCAGCATCGCAGAGGCGAGCTGAAAGTATGGCTCCGACGCCTCCCCAGCGTATTGCTGGCAGAAGTACTGCCCGCCCAGGGCAATCGCCCACACTACCGCCGTATGCGAGAGGGTGGCTGCCAGCCCCAGGAGCACTGCCTGCATGACCGTGCCGCGCACCGCGATGATGAACGCTACCATCATCGTCTTGGAGTGGCCGGGTTCAAGGCCGTGCAGCGCACCGAGCAGGATCGCGGTCGGCACGAACAGCCAGGCGTGCGCCGTCCCCTGCTGCAGCAGGTCGGTCAAAGGGGTCATGGCATGAGCTTTCGTTACTTGAGGTAGGTTTTCACCACCTCGATCAGCTCGGCCGCACCCTTGGCGCGGTCGGCATCCGGTTCGTTGTCCGGGTTCACGACGTGGTGGCGGATGTGATCTTCCATCAACTCGGCGGTCAGCCCGTTGATGGCCCCGCGCATCGAGGCGACCAGCATCAGCACATCGGCGCAGCCGATCTCCGCCTCCAGGGCGCGCTCGACCGCCTGCGCCTGTCCCTTGATCCGGCGCACCCGCGCCAGCAGCTTGGTCTTTTCCTTGATCGTGTGGGCCATCGGGTCAGCTTTCGCTTGTAGGGTGATACATAGGGGGCTACCCTATGCGTTGTCGAGCACAAATTGCGTGATCGGGGCACGGAGGCCCCTAGCATGAAGAAGGAGGACCCCTGCATCGGGGTGTGCGCATGGGACGGGAAGACCGGCTGGTGCTTGGGTTGCGGCCGGACCGTGCCGGAGATCAAGGCGTGGCGGAAGCTGACGCCCTACCGGCGTACCGCTCTCCTGCGCGAGCTGCCGCGCCGGATGGAACAGTTGAGCAAACAGCAGCCGGTCGAGGCGCCGGCCGAGAAGGCGCGACGCTCCGCTCATGCCTCGTGAGCTGCGAATGGTGGCTACCGCGCCCGCCAGAGCACCCCGACCAGCCCGACATTGATGAGGGCCAGGGCGAGCAGCAGATGCCACAGCGCATCCGGACCGGCATGAGTCAGCACGAACGCGCCGGCCGGCGGCGCGAGGGCTTGAGCAATCAGTCCCGGCCTGGCCAGGCGGCCGACCACGACCGGGTAGCGGACGGGGCCGAACAGCGCCAAGGGCACCGTGCCCCGCGCAATCGAATAGATCCCGTTGCCGCCGCCGTAGAGCACCAGCCAGACCCCGACACCGGGCAGGCCAAGAGCGAGCAGCACCAGGCCGAGGGCCACCAGGATCAGAGCCGCCGTCAGGGTCCACAGCGGATGATGCCGGCCCTTGAACGCCATCTCCACCATCCGCGCCCCGACCTGCGCCGGGCCGATCAGCGCCCCGTAGGAGACCGCCGAGGCGAGCGCCACGCCGCGCGTCTGGAGGAGCGTGATCAGGTGGACCGACACCAGCGCCATGATCGCGCCGCCGAGCACGAGCACACCGGCGAACAGCAGGAACGCCCGCCGCTCCTGTCTCGTCAGTGGGCCGGTCGTCGCCTGGTGGGGCTCCGCCGTCACCGGCAGGGCCGGAGCTTTCGGGATCAGCAGCAGCACCAGCGGCAGCGTGACCAGCAGGTGCAGGCCGGCATAGGCCAGGCACGCCCCCCGCCAGCCGACCTGCGCGACCAGGAACGCCGAGAGCGGCCAGCACACGGTGCTGGCGAACCCACCCCACAGGGTCAGGGTCGTGATCGCCGGTCGCGCCTCGGCGCCGTAGAGCCGGCCAAGGGTTGCAAAGGCCGGGTCGTACAGGCCGCACGCCATGCCGAGGCCGAGCAGCAGCCAGCCGGCCAGATAGACCGGCAAGGCCGGCGCCACGGCCAGGGTGACGAGGCCCGCCGTCAGCAGCAGCGCGGCGAGCGTCAGGACCGGCCGGCCGCCGTGGCGGTGGATCGCCACCCCGACATGTGGTGCGGCGGCGGCGGCAACCAGCAGCCCGAGGGTCAGGCCGCCGACCACCCCGGCCAGCGGCCAGCCCGTCGTTTCTGCGACCGGGCCGGCGAGCACCGCCGGCAGGTAGAATGATGACCCCCAGGCGAGGATTTCGACCACGCCCAGGGCGGAGATCACCGGCCAGCGCCGGGCCGGAGGCATCGGCGGCTACCGGGTGCCGACGAGCGGCAGCCAGGCCGCCAGGGCCAGCAGCGTGACCAGCAGCACGGGCGGGGTGATGACCAGGCCAACCTTCATGTACTGGCCCCAGGTGATTTTCTGGCCCTTGCTGGCGAGCACGTGCAGCCAGAGCAGGGTCGCCAGGCTGCCGATCGGCGTGAACTTCGGCCCGAGGTCGCAGCCGATCACGTTGGCGTAGATCATCAGCTCGCGGATCAGCGGCGACAGGTCCGGGGCCTGCTGGATCGAGAGCGCCCCGATCAGCACGGACGGCATGTTGTTCATCACCGACGACAGGATGGCAGCGGCAAAGCCGGTGCCGACCGTGGCGACCCACGGCCCCTGTCCGCCCAGCCAGACCAGGCCCTTGGCGAGCTCGTCGGTCAGGCCGGCGTTCCGCAGGCCGTAGACCACCAGGTACATGCCGAGGCTGAACAGCACGATCTGCCAGGGGGCGCCGGCCAGCACCTTGCGGATCGGAATGACACGGCCCCGGTTGGCGACCAGCAGGAGCACCGCCGCGCCGGCACAGGTCACCACCGACACCGGCACCCCGAACGGCGCGGTGATGAAGTAGGCGGCGAGCAGCACGCCGAGCAGCGGAAACGCCGTCCGGAACACCAGCGGATCACGGATCGCCTGCCGGGGCGGTGCGAGTTCCGCCACCGGGTACGCTGCCGGGATCACCCGCCGGAAATACAGCCCGAGCACCACCAGCGTCGCCGCCAGCGACACCAGGTTCACCGGAACCATGACCGCCGCGTACCGTCCGAACGTCACGTCAAAGAAGTTGGCCGAGACGATGTTGACCAGGTTGGAGATTACCAGCGGCAGGCTTGTGCTGTCCGCCACGAACCCGCAGGCGACGATGAACGCCAGCGCTGCCGCCGGCTTGAACTCGAGGCGGAGCAGGATCGCCAGCACGATCGGGGTCAGCAGCAGCGCGGCGCCATCGTTGGCGAACACCGCCGCGATGGCCGCGCCGAGCAGGATCACCAGCGGAAAGAGCAGCCGGCCCCGCCCACCGCCCCAGCGGGCAATGTGCAGCGCCGCCCAATGGAAGAACCCGGCCTCGTCGAGCAGCAGGGAGATGATGATCAGCGCCACGAAGGTGAACGTGGCGTCCCAGACGATATGCCAGACCACCGGAATGTCGCCGGGGTGGATCACACCGGTGGCGAGCGCCACGGCGGCGCCGGCCAGGGCGCTCCACCCGATCCCGAGGCCCTTGGGCTGCCAGATGACGAAGACGAGGGTGACGAGGAAGATGGCAAGCGCGAGCATGGGGACGTTTCTTGTTCTGGTTGGGGATGACGCTCAGGCGGAGGCGATGCGGCGGCCGTGTTCGTCCACGACCCGCTCGCCGTCTTCCGTCACGAACTCGCCCTGTTGCGCCGGCAGCAGATCCAGCACGGCTTCGGACGGCCGGCACAGGCGCACGCCCTTGGGCGAGATCACCAGCGGCCGGTTGAGCAGGATCGGGTGCGCCTCGATGGCATCGAGCAACTGGGCGTCGGTCAAGGCCGGATCGCCAAGGCCCAGCTCGGCGTAGGGCGTGCCCTTCTCGCGCAGCACGTCGCGCACTGTGAGGCCGGCGCGGTCGAGCAGCGCGACAAGCAGTGCCCGCGTGGGCGGGGTTTGCAGGTACTCGATCACGTGCGGCTCGATGCCGGCGTTGCGGATCATCGCCAGCGTGTTGCGCGAGGTGCCGCAGGCCGGGTTGTGGTAGACCACCACGTCCATCACGCGACCTCCGGCCGGGGCGACGTGGCGCCATCCTGCTGGCCGATCTCGCGCACCTTGGCGGTCAGGGCGAACTCGTCCAGGCTGGCGATCGGCAGGGCGATGAGCGCGGAAATGCGGTTCTTGAGGTAGCGTTGCGCCTGGCGGAAGGCCGCCGCCTTCACGTAGTCCAGGCCCTCGATCGCGGCGGGGTCCTCGATGCCCCAGTGCGCCGTGACCGGCTGGCCGGGCCAGAACGGGCAGGTTTCGCCGGCCGCGTTGTCACAGACCGTGAACACGAAATCCATCACCGGGGCACCCGGCGCGGCGAACTCGTCCCACGACTTCGAGCGCAGGCCCTCGGTCGGATAGTCGGTTTCGCGGAGGGCTTCGAGCGCCAGGGGGTGCGGCTGGCCCTTGGGCTGGCTGCCGGCAGAAAAGGCCCGGAAGCGCCCCTGCCCGTCCTTGTTCAGCATAGCTTCCGCCAGGATCGAGCGGGCCGAGTTGCCGGTGCAGAGAAACAGCACGTTGTAGACGCGCTCAGGCATGGGCGGTGTCTCCGGGAGTGCAAAGGCAGGCGGCCAGGGCTTCGACGGCCGGGGCGCAGACCTCCGGACGGCCCTGGCAGCAGTCGCGCATCAGGAAGGCGATCAGATCGCCCAGCGACGGGAAGGTGGCGGTGTAGATGACCGAGCGCCCCTCCCGACGGGACTGGATCAGCCCGGTATGGCTCAGTTCCTTCACGTGAAAGGACAAGTTGGTGCCGGCCACGCCGACCTCCTGCGCCAGCACGCCGGCCGCCAGGCCGTCCGGGCCGGCGGTGACGAGCGCCCGCACGATGCGTAGGCGGTGTTCCTGGCCGAGGGCCGCGAAGGCGGCGACGGCTTGCCGTTGGTCCATCATTTATGCAATATCTCAATCATTATTGAAATGTAGATGAAGGCCGCCTCTTGGACAAGCCCCTGCACCCCTTCACCGACGGTATGCCGAACCTGTCTGAGGCCCACTTCGAGCTGCCGACCCGCGCGCATCTGCAGGTGGCCCAGCCGTTCACCCACGCCCCGCGCTTCCTGCTCCTCTACGGCTCGCTGCGGGAGCGCTCGTTCAGCCGCTTCCTGACCTACGAGGCCGCTCGCCTGCTGGAAGCGATGGGCGGCGAGGTGCGGATCTTCCACGCGGACGGGCTGCCGCTGCCCGACGACACCACCGCCGACCACCCGAAGGTGCAGGAGTTGCGCAACCTTTCGCTGTGGTCCGAGGGTCATGTCTGGGTGTCGCCGGAGCGGCACGGCAACTTGACCGGCGTGATGAAAAGCCAGATCGATTGGCTGCCGTTGAGCGAGGGCAGCGTGCGCCCGACCCAGGGCCGCACCCTGGCGATCATGCAGGTGTCCGGCGGCTCGCAGAGCTTCAACGCCGTGAACTCCCTGCGCCTGCTCGGCCGCTGGATGCGGATGATCACCATCCCGAACCAGTCCAGCGTGCCAATGGCCTACAAGGAGTTTGACGACGCCGGTCGGATGAGGCCAGGGCCGCTCTACGAGCGCGTGGTGGACGTCTGCGAGGAACTGATGAAGTTCACGCTGCTGACCCGCGAGCGCGCCGGCTACTTGGTGGACCGCTACAGCGAACGCAAGGAGCGTGGCTCGGACCGTTTGAAGGCCGTCGCGGCCGACATCGGCTTTGAAAAGCGTCCCCGCTAACGCTAACCGGGGCGCATGCCCCGGCATATTCCTCGACGAGGAGGGGCCCCATGCTTGACGTTGCCCCGACGCCCCTCATCACCGCGCCGCCGCCGATCGCGGGAGCTATTTTCCTGGACGCATCGCTCGCCGCCTGCGACGCCCAGCGGGGTCATGCAGCCCCCCATTCACCAGCAGCCGCACCAGGGCGAGGGCGAGGAACAACGCGCCGGTCGTCAACGCGACCGAGCCGACCGCGTAAGCCAGCGCCGCGCCCAGTTGGCCGCGTTCGTACAGCAGCGCAGCTTCCAGCGAGAACGCCGAGAAGGTGGTGAACCCGCCGAGGATGCCAGTTGTCAGAAAGAGTCGGAGCTGTATCGGCAGGCCAGACTTGAGAGTAGAGTATTCGGTAACGAGGCCCATCAAAAATGACCCCAGCACGTTGATGCCGAGTGTGCCGCAGGGAAACGCTCCTGACCCCAGCACCCGCAGGGCTGCGATATGTGTGCGCTGAGTGGCGGCGGATATCAGAGAAAACTGCCATGTTATCAAATGTAAGGAAAACCTCGCTACCGGATCTTCAGTCCGCGCGTCAGCGCCAGGCTGGAGGATCGCCCAGCCCGCAATGCGTCGCCTCGCGGGCCTGATCCTCTTCGTAGGCGGCCAGCAGATTGGCCCGCTGGCGCTCGTTGAGCCCCGTCGCGATCGCCTGGAGCGTGGCGGTGCCAGCCATTGCCTCAACGCAGCAGCTCGATCGTGACGCCGACGACGGCGCCGTCCAGCCGCGACCAAGCCCGATCGGTCGTGAACGCCGGGGCATCGAGCTGACCTGCCACCGCCAGGCAGGCGCGATCGCCCAGCGACAGACCGGTCGCCCGGGTGAGTGTTCGAAGGCGCGCACTGTCACGTGCATGGGCCATCTCGAAGGGCACGACCGTGAGCTGCAGTCCCGCGAAGACCGCGTCGACGGTATCCTCCGGCATCCCGAGGTCGACGAGCTTGGTCATCACCTCCGCAGCGTTCACCGCGGAGATCCGCGCGCCCGGTAGATGCTCCGCCACCCGATCGGCACCCGCCTCGCCGAATATGACGGCCAGCACCGCCGAGGCATCGAGCACGGGGTCAGTTGCGTCCGGCATCCGAATCCTCACCATCCTCCCGCGCGGCTTCGGCGCGACGCTCCGCTAAGAACTCGTCGACCACGGACTCTCGCCCTTGGGCGAACGGAGCCGCTAGGGCTCGGATACGCTTCAAGGCCTGATCGACCGTCGAGATGCGAATGCCATCCTCATCCTGTGTAAGGATCACGCGCCCAGCCCCATTCAGGCCTAATCCGCGACGCATGTCCGCAGGGAGGTTCATTCTCCCATTCTCCGCAACCTGTACCGTTCGGCGTAGGGGTTCAACCATAACCAAGGGCCTCATATAACTCGTAGGGAGAGAACGTCTGTTGCTCCACAATCTTGATATTCGCAACAAGGCGCAACCGTGTCATAGCCGAATTCACCGCTCCGATTATGACCGATAATGACGATTATCGGTCATAATTAGTGGATCGTTAAGGCCCGACCGGGTAGGCTCGGCTCATGGACCTCGACCGCGCCGACCCGACCCCTGAATCCCCTCTCGAGGCATTGGCGCTGCCGGTCCCGCCCGCCGCTGGCCTGCCGCCGACCGACGAGATCCTGATCGAACGGCTCGAGGGCCACGCCCGCGCCGCACACGGTGCCTTCGCCGACAACACCGTCCGGGCCTTCGCCGCCGACAGCCGGATCTTCGCCGCCTGGTGCCGGGAGGCCGGCCGGACGATGCTGCCGGCGACGCCCGAGACGATCGCCGCCTTCATCGACGCACAGGCCGAGACGAAGTCGCGCGCCACGGTCGAGCGCTACCGCTCCTCGATCGCTGCGCTGCACCGGGCCGCCGGCTTAGCCAACCCCTGTGCCGACGAGATCGTCCGGCTGGCGGTCAAGCGGATGAACCGGGCCAAGGGCCGGCGCCAGAAGCAGGCCGAGCCCCTCAACCGCACCAGCATCGACCGCATGATCGCCGTGAAGGCAGTAGAGCGCCTGCATCGGCGCGTGTCAGAAGGCGAGCACGGGGCTCCACTGATCGCGCTGCGAAACATCGCCCTCGTCGCCGTCGCCTACGACACCCTGCTGCGCCGCTCCGAACTCGTCTCCTTGTCGATCGAGGATCTGGAGCGCGGTGCCGACGGCTCCGGCACTGTCCTGGTACGGCGCTCGAAAGCCGACCAGGAGGGCGAAGGCGCCATCAAGTACCTGGCCCCCGACACCATGGCTCATGTCGAGGCGTGGCTCGCCGCGGCCGGGCTGGAGAGCGGACCACTGTTCCGGCCGCTCACCAAGAGCGGCAAGGTCGGGGCACGGGCGCTCGGTGACAGGGACGTGGCGAGGATTTACCGGGCGTTGGCCTCGGCGGCCGGGCTGAAAATCCCACGCCTCCCCTCCGGTCACTCGACTCGAGTCGGTGCTACGCAGGACATGTTCGCGGCCGGGTTCGAGCTGCTCGAGGTGATGCAGGCTGGCTCATGGAAGACGCCAGCCATGCCGGCTCGCTACGGCGAACGCCTTCGGGCGCAACGCGGCGCGGCGCGAAAGCTCGCGACACTGCAAAACAGGGCATAAGTCTTGCTAAACGCTGATGGCACGACTTGCCATTGCGTTTGATTGTCAAGCATGCGTCGTTCATAGCTTATAATTGTCTAAATGGATCAAGTCACTATTGGAATAGCTCGACAAAGGCGGGATAAATAATGATCCGCCTCACATGACTATCTCATCTGGCGCCCTGGTGGATGCTTCCATCGCCCGGTGACCATTGTCGCTCTGCTTCGGAGATACCTCGCCGACGATTATCGCTCCTACTGTCACGAGAATGCCAGCGATCGAGGCCGCGTCCTGTAAAGCGGTGAGCACGACCTTGGCCGGGTCGATGATGCCGGCCTCGATCATGTCGACGTACTCTCCGCTTTCGGCATTAAAGCCGAAGGTCTCGGAGCCCGTGTTGTCGGTAATCTTGCCGACCACGATCGAGCCCTCCACGCCCGCGTTCTGAGCGATCTGGCGGATCGGGGCCTCAAGGGCCTTCAGCACGATCTTGATGCCGGCCTGGACGTCGGCGTTGTCGCTCGACAGGGCCGCCACGGCCTTCTTGGCCCGCAGAAGCGCGGTGCCACCGCCTGGGACGATGCCCTCTTTTACTGCAGCGCGGGTGGCGTGGAGGGCGTCGTCGACGCGGTCCTTCTTCTCCTTGACCTCGACCTCGGTCGCGCCGCCGACGCGGATCACCGCGACGCCGCCTGCGAGCTTGGCCAGACGCTCCTGAAGCTTCTCGCGATCGTAGTCCGAGGTGGTCTCCTCGATCTGCGCCTTGATCTGCTGAACGCGGGCCTCGATGTCCGACTTCTCGCCGGCGCCGTCGATGATCGTGGTGTTCTCCTTCTCGATGCGGACGCGCTTGGCGCGGCCGAGCATCGGGAGGGTCACGTTCTCGAGCTTG
This sequence comes from Methylobacterium aquaticum, assembly GCF_001043915.1. GTDB lineage: Bacteria > Pseudomonadota > Alphaproteobacteria > Rhizobiales > Beijerinckiaceae > Methylobacterium > Methylobacterium aquaticum. The sequence goes on from NZ_LABX01000056.1 coordinate 23,063, forward strand.
ATGCCGAGGTCCTCGGCGATCATCTGACCCTGGGTCAGGATCGCGATGTCCTCGAGCATGGCCTTGCGGCGGTCACCGAAGCCCGGCGCCTTCACGGCCGCGACCTTCAGGCCGCTGCGCAGCTTGTTCACCACGAGCGTGGCGAGCGCCTCGCCCTCGACGTCCTCGGCGACGATGACGAGGGGCTTGCCCGTCTGCACCACGGCCTCGAGCACCGGCAGCATCGCCTGGAGCGACGACAGCTTCTTCTCGTGGATGAGGATGTAGGGATCCTCGAGCTCGGCGATCATCTTCTCCGCATTCGTGATGAAGTACGGGGAGAGATAGCCGCGGTCGAAATGCATGCCCTCGACGACGTCGAGCTCGGTCTCGGCGGTCTTCGCCTCCTCGACCGTGATCACGCCCTCGTTGCCAACCTTCTGCATGGCATGGGCGATCATCTCGCCGATGTCCTTGTCGCCGTTGGCCGAGATCGTGCCGACCTGGGCGATCTCCTCCGAGGTCGATACCTTCCTGGCGCGGCTCTGAATGTCCTTTACGGCGGCCTGGGTGGCGAGGTCGATGCCGCGCTTCAGGTCCATCGGGTTCATGCCGGCGGCGACGTACTTGGCACCCTCGCGGACGATGGCCTGGGCCAGCACGGTCGCGGTGGTGGTGCCGTCACCCGCGATGTCGTTGGTCTTCGAGGCCACTTCGCGCACCATCTGGGCGCCCATGTTCTCGAACTTGTCGGCGAGCTCGATCTCCTTGGCGACGGTCACGCCGTCCTTGGTGATCCGGGGCGCGCTGAAGCTCTTCTCGATCACAACGGTACGGCCCTTCGGGCCCAGCGTCACCTTGACCGCGTCGGCCAGGATGTCCACGCCACGGACCAACGCTGCGATGGACGAGGGGTACGCGACGGCCGCGCCAGAGCGGAGGGCAATTCCGGCCAAAGTCGACGATCGGGTTTGCCGAGTGCGGATGACCGGAGCCGAAGGGCGCTCATCCAGATCGACGGTTTGCGTCCACACCCGCGGTCGGTTGGCCTTCCGGTCGTCGATTTCCAGCGACTTGATACCGGCCTCATCAATTGTGGTCCAGGCGGAGGTGAAGGTCAGATGCCTCGTCCAATCCGGCACCGCAAAATTATGCTTGTGCAAGAGTGTCTGCATGATGGGTACGCCCCAGCGCAGAAGGGGCACGAGGGAGCTGTCAGCAAAGCGATGGAGGACATCAGCCCCTGCGCTCGCGCCGGTCGCCAACCTCAGGAGGCTTGCATCGGGAGCGTCGCGAAGAGCGCCGTGCATCGCGTCGAGGGCCTCCACAGTGAGGACCCCTTCGTCCCGCCCGAACGCCGCGTAGGCGCACGCGAGCAGCATGAGGTCTCGCTCCGCCAACGTTCGAAAGGCCTCAGCCGCGCCATCCCCGAGCAGTTCGCGAATGCGCGATGTTTCGATCGCGCTTGCACGACCAGTGGAGAAAGCCGCGTCCCACTCAGGCACTGCCGCGTCTGACTGGGGCTCGATCCGAAAGCCGCTGACATCCTGGTTCAGGATAAGTTCGATACCACCACCCAGAATGGCAAAGCGCTGCTTACCCGTCCGGACGATCACATTGAAAGATTTTCCCGCCGCCGCCGTGCTCTGCCGTATCCGCGCGCGCTCGGACGCCTCGCCGAAGGCAGCCAGGTTGCGAAGCGGCTCAACGCCGATCCGCTTCGGCAACGTGCATTCCGCGACACCGTCCGACAGTCCCACGCTGATGCTGCAGGCCCAATCTCCCCAGGGAAGGTCCACCCTCACGCGATAGAAGCCCGCTTCGAGGTACTCGGTCGGGTGTCCCTCGATGTCGGTGAGCGACATCCTTCGCGTCCGCTCGGGGAAACCGATAAGCTCGATCGATACGAGCGGAGTGCCGGCCAAGTGTCCCCCGAGCCGCCGAGCCCCGCCCTCCGGCAGGACAAATCGCAAATTCGTAGCGGGACGATCGAAGTCGTCGCCGATGGGCGAGAGATAGATTTCGAGGCCGTTGCCGGCGTATGTGGACCGCAAAGCATGAAGCCAGTCCAGCGCGTGGCTTCGTGCAGCGCTGGCGGCATCAGGAACCGCAGGGTCTGGGCGAATGTTGGGCCCGAACTCATGCCTCTCAAAGATAACACCCGCCTGCGGCGCGCTCGGGGCAAACGGTCCGGAGAGTAGGGAGTCATATGCAGGGCCCGGCAGAGAGTACGATGCTCCTCCGGTGCCGCTCGCTCGAATATTGAATGCGTCGGGTGTGATGCCGCAGCTGGACCAACTGCCTTGTGGGACTGGGGTGAACGAAGCGTCCGGTGGCTCGTCGGTGCTGAGTGGTGGGGGATCCGTTCTCTCGAGTTCCAAAGTGATCTCGACGGTGTCACCAACGAGTTGGGTTGGAGCGGGTGACCGACGCTTGCGCCACTCGCTCATGGGCTCCGTTAGGAACGAGGTCCACACGGTCGCACCGGTAGGACCAAAACAGCGCATTGGCAGATTGATCGGCTTACCGAGGCCAGGCAGCACGAGCTGTCGCGTTGGTACCGGGGATCGAAGGGTAAGCAGTGCAATAGCCTGCTTCGCCTCAGGCGGATCGGTCTTAACAACAACCGGAAGGTAGGTGTCTTGCGGGAGGTCGATGATTGGCGAACGATTCGTCAGCTCTGCCACCCCGAGGCGTTGACAAAAAGGGGTCTGCGGGTTCTTCGCCGCCGCAGCCCTGAGTGCGAAGCGCGGCGCGACCGCCTGATCAAAGATCTCTTTCAAGTCGACTTCGCGTGTCCCGGTGTCCCAATCGTAGATGATGGCGGACTGCAGAGGATCGAGCGGGTCCATGCTGCTGAGCTTTTCAGGGGCGAGTGCATCGAGAAGCTCCGATACAAGTGTTCCCCCGGCGTCTCCTGACCATGCTTTCTCGTCCGGCGCCGCAGCGTGGCACACCGTGAGCGCGTTGCCGGCGGCTGGTTTATAGCTGTCTGGATGAGCTTCAGGCCCCCTGGCCATTACGGGTGGGACTCTGCCGATCGTAGCGATGGGTTCTTTGCAGGCGTTGTAGATGATGTATTGTCTCCGGAAATCCCAGCTCATAAAATAGCGAAGATATTCATCCAGCCAAAAATTGTTGGAGGTGATTTCGTCGACGCCGTAATCCGAAGGTAGGAAGACCGATTTCGAGATTGCGTACAGGCCGTGGCCAGATAGGATGACGAATAACTGGTCAGCCTTGGCTTTCTTCAGCGAGTTGATCGATTGCACGATGCTACGATGATCACAGCCGTGGACAGCGATGCCGCCAGCATTGACGTTGCGTCCTGTTGACGGCGAGAGATGAAGAAGGATCCGGTTGTCCGGAACCTCGATTGAGCGGAGCCACGAGACAGCGGCGAGCCCGTCGTCCACGCAATGCGGAAGCGTCGGGATGCCATCGCGTTCGTACTGATCTATACCGATGACAAGGGCGTAGGCGTCGCGCACAGCTAACCGAGGAACTGCTTGATGCGCTCGTAGACCTCGTCAGCGAGGAAGTAGGCGCTGTGGGCCTCAGGGAACGAAACACCGGAGGCGTGCTCGTGGTCCTCGATGCCCACAGCACCCAGAAATGCTCGGGCCGCGCAGAATGACAGGAGGTCGCTGCGGTCATAAATATTGAGCCACGGCACGAACGGTGTTCCCTCTGAGCGCTCGCCCCCGGGCCGCATCGTGCCTAGCGCGTCGAACTTGAACAGCATCGGGGCTTGCGAACCCACGGTGATCAGTTTGGAGACGGGTAGGCGCTCTTCGCGTGGGCGGCTGAGCAGATCGACCAGCATGATGCCGCCAAGGCTATGGCCGAGTACAATCACGGGCTTGCCCTTGCCTGAAAGCTCCAGGATCTTGGCCTCGATCATTGCCAGGATGTCGTCTCCGCGCCGTTGGTAGAGCAAGATGTCGCCGGCGGCCGGTGAAGAACTCCGCATCAGGGCGTCACGGCGATTAATCGCCCAATCGGATGCCTTTGCGGTTGCGAAGTCTTTGACCTTATCGCGCAGCCAGCTGCCAATCCCCATCGTAATCGGCGCCAGGGCGGAACGAACCGCCTCAACGAGGGCATCGCGTTCGGATCGGAGATAGAGCGCTGACGGTCCGGTACCGGGTTCCGAGCGAGTTCCCCGCAGAGTCGTGGCTACGATGGCGCGAGCGGTCGCCCCGATCAGGTCGGAGTCTTGAGCGGAGCCGACCGAAAGGGCGGCCTCTTGAACGAGCGGCTCTCGTTCCAGTGAGCGGGCGGCCTCTCGAATGGCCTGAGTTGTCACCTCGCCGGGCAAAGGATCGACAAGCTTCGTCCCGAGAGCCTGGATAGCCTGCACAAGCTCGAAGTCAGCGGGCTTTGAGCCGCCAGGCAACGGAACAGCGCCCTCAGGAGCTGCCGCTTGTCTAAGCGCGGCCATCCGGAGCTCGACGAGGGGATCTGCGAGCAGATCGGACCAGAGTGCGGCCTCGATCTCGGCTTCCGTCGTGCCGGCCAAAGCCATCGCGGCCCCGAGGGGCAGGACAGCCTCAAGGTCCTGCTTGCTGACCTTCGTTCCGTGCGTCTCGCCCCAGTCCACAAAATCCAGCTCGATGCCGCCTAAGCCGGCCTTTGCGAGCCCTTCCCGGATCCGCTTGACGGTCTGCTGCCGTCCGGCGCTTCGCACGCCGGTCCCGTGTACGAAAAGCAGCGTCACGTCCGCCATCGCAACCCCCCGTCGTTCGTGGAGCGCCTTATGCTGCGCTTACCAACCGAGCTCTGTTGGAGAAGAAGCCCCACCGCAGCCGAGTGGTCAAGCCGTGCGCGCGTCAGCTGGGAGGTCGGCCGCGGTGGGGCGAACGCGTCGTCGGGCTCATCGGCGGAAATCTCTCAGTCCGTCCTGGCAGTTGCCGGCTGACCGGCCGGCAGGCGTGCATCGGTCAGGCGCTCGAGCGCTACGAGAAGGCTCTGTGCAACCGGCGACCACCGATTGAACGCGGCCCGGGACCGCGTGGAATGTTCGAAGGTCTCGTTGACGCGTGCAAGGTCCCCGAGGTTGCGCGCCAGGATGGAGAGTTCCTCATCGGCCACCGGCGCAGTGACCTTGATGTAGGTGGCGAGCGTGAGCAACCCTTCGATCGCGACGGGAATGCCGTCGGAGTTGAAGCCATCCGTGGCGGTGCGCAACTCTGCCAAGGACCGTCGCCATTCGCGAACGGCACTGTTCTGCGCAACCCCGTGCATGGCCTTGTGAACGAGAGCATCGGCAAGGAGATGGAGCCGCTCCGGAGCCTGGTCGAGCCAACGGTCGACGATCGGCATCGCCACTTGCGTGGGCGATCGAGAGATCGTTCTCGCATCCGCGGCAATCGTGGTGATGCGGCCTGGCCGAAAACCGAGCTCTTCGCAGATCTCTCTTTGCAGAAAGCGCAGCTCGGCGATGTTGATCGGCCACCAGCGTTCGAACTCCTGCGCCCTGTAGAAGGCGATTGCATCCACGGCGATACGCCCCGCATCCGCGTCCCTTCGCCGGAATTCGACGAGGCAGAAGGACGCGAACTCCTCCCCCGCCCCGTCGGGGGCGAAGTCGCGGAACGGATCGACCAGTACGGCGACCGCCCGGGTGCTCGGCTTTGCCCTGAGAAGGGCGATGATGCGTTCGATCTGGTCGATCTTGCCGCCATACCGCCTCAGGCGTGCGCCGTGCAGGTAGGGGATGCGCGTTTCCAGCTGCGATCGGTCGAGTTGCCACCACTCGACGAGTTCGCGCAGCCAGGTTTGGCGCTCATCGCCCTGCAGGTCGTCTGGAACCGCATAGGCGCTGGGCAACGGTAGCGTCTTGCCGTCGTCGTCGGGTAGATCGAGGTGAACGAGCAGGGTGCCTCGCCTCGCATCGCTCTTCGCGATTGCGAGTGCGCGGGCATAGACCTCGTCCAGATCGGATCCTTCGACAATCACCGGCGCCCCAGAGGAAACCAGTACGGTCTCAGCGGAACGGACGCCCGTCGTCCATAGCCTGCGAAGGATCGGCGCTGGCCGATGATCCTCGGCGCCCGATCGGGGCAACGGAATCGCTTCGATCCTCACCTCTGGCGTATGCGGAAGACCATCGAGCGTGATGAGTCGAACCGCGTCGGTTTCGCGTCCGACCTCGAATGTCGCGCCTGAGATGACCAGGACGCGGTGCATATCGTCTCCGCCGCCGGCATAGATATGGTCAAAATCGGCTGCGTGTTCGTGCTTGTGGCCGTGAATGACAACCCCGATGTCACTGCCGCGCAGGAAAGCACGCACCTGCTCCAAATTAGACATATCCGCGAAAGGCTTCAGTTCTTCACGCAGGCTTGGCGAGCGCAGATGATGGTGCATCACCGCGATACGAAGCTGGCGGCCCTTGTCCGGCTGAGGTGTAGAGGTGACGATCGCACGCAAGGCCTCGAGGTGATGCTCGGAGATACGGGCCATGTCGTACCGCGTCAGGGCCTGGAGTTGCGACCGCAACTGGGCTGCAACCGCCGTCTCGCCGGGCGCGAGCGTATCGGGGATCGCATCCCAATAAGATCGCAGGGGTTCAGGCAGGACCGAGGTCACATGCGACCAATTGCTGGTGTTGATCGGAAACACCGCCCAACTGCAATCGGTAGCAATCAGCCGATGTCTCTCAGGAGCTATAATGGCCGGCCATCCATCGATGCCGTCGAGCCATGGTACGACACAGCCCGGGTCGCGCCAGACTCGTATGAAATCCTCGTAGCGTTGGGCAGAGCCGGGAGCTGCGTCGCGAGGCACGTCGTGGTTGCCCGGGACCGACACAATGCGATCGACGGCGATGCCGAGATGCTCGGCGATCAACTTGAAGACCAGCTCATGGCCGCCAGCCGCGCCCTTGTTCTGGGCATCACCCGAAAAGATCACCCCATCGAGCGCCCTGTCCTCTCTCGCCAGACGCTCAGCCAAGCGCCTGAACAAGAGACCAAGCGCCTCCTCGCGGGTGCTGGCTGGAATGCCCGGAACCTCGACCTTGCGATCGTCTCGTTCCAACCGAACGCCGGATCCGGACAGGTGGGGGTCGGTGATGTGGAGGAAGGTTGCGCGTTCGGCCATACCCTCGTTCTAGCCAACCCTGAGGTTGCTGAACACTCGCAGCCGCGTGCCGCTCTATGGGCATACCAATTGGACGGCGTGCAACCGCTCGGTGCCGACATTTGTCGCCTTGCATGTCGATTATTCCGACATTATGTTCACTCCGGTTCGAAGAGAAATGTCATGGCTACTGCCACGCTTGCTCCACCTGTCTCAGCTCCTGTCGTTGCTCCGTTCCCCTCGGCAGCCGTCGAGGCAGATTTGCGGAGCGAGCTGATTGAGATAGTCAAGTCCGAGGCGGCGATCAGAGGCGTTGCTTTGCCGCCGACGCCCGTTGCGATCGGGAGCACGCCATTTCAGATTGACTCCCTCGTAGTCGTGTCGATCCTCTGCATCGTTGAGCCGCTCCTGGGCATAGAGCTGCCGGAGAATGTGGTTCGGACTGGTGGTTATCGCTCAGTTGACCAGGCGCTCGCGCAGCTGCTGCCGAACATTGAGACCTTTTGGAAGAAGCGAAAGGGGGGCAAGTGATGAGCCAAGTCGCAATCCAGCAGGACGACGACGATGTCGAGCGTCGCCGACTCGGCGAGCGGCTGCGTGAAGCTCGCAAGTATCTTGGTTTGAAGCAGGAGGAGGTCGCGACCTACCTCAAGATCCCTCGCACCGCACTGACCGATATCGAGAACGGCCAACGACGCGTGGAGGCGATCGAGCTGACCCGCCTTGCCAAGCTCTATCGTCAGCCGGTGGCGTTCTTCACAGGGGAAGATGAGGCGGCGGCCCTGCCTGTCGATGTTGCGCATCTTGCCCGCCGCGCCGCGGCATTGTCGCTACAGGACCGTAACGAGCTCGGCCGGTTCGCGGATTATCTGCGAACCCGTTCGCAAGCCAATCAGGACTGACGCGCATGGCCGCCTCCGACTACGCGGGTGCGGTGCGGGCTGGGACTATGGCGGCGGCGCGTATTCATCAAGCGCTCGGCCTGCGAACGCTGATCACCGCGCGTGGTGGTGCTGTCGACGTGTTCGGGGCCATCCAGACGCTCAATCTGCCGCTCCTCCTGCGACCGTTGCAAGGGCTGCTCGGCGCTTACCTCAGTGATCCCGTTCCGGGCGTCCTCGTCACAACGCAGCGGCCAATGGCGATCCAGCGGTTCACCGCCGCACATGAGCTTGGCCACTACGCCATGAAGCATCGCCCGAGCCTCGACGACGACAGCATTCTGCGACGCATGCCGATGGCGGGTGTGCCGACCGAGGATTTTCAGGAAGTTGAGGCCGACGCATTCGCGACCGAGTTCTTGATGCCGCGTTGGCTGATCCTGTGGCATGCTGCGCGTCAGGGCTGGACAGTAGCTGACTTCCGGCGGCCGAACCGAGTGTATCAGCTCTCCCTGCGGCTCGGCGCCAGTTACGAAGCGGCCTGCTGGACGCTAGCTCGCCACAAGATGATTTCTGCAGCCCTCGCGCGTGATCTGGTCACAACACGGCCGCGCGAACTGAAGGTCGCGCTTCTTGAGGACTACCGACCCGAGAACTATCGCGGTGATGTCTGGCTGCTGACGGAACGCGACGCCGGAACACGGATCGATGGTAGCCGGAATGACCTCTTCGTACTTCGCCTCGAGGAGCATAGTGGAGGCGGCTATCTCTGGGATATCGATCAACTGGCGGCGAGCGGCTTTGCAATCGTGGGAGACTCGACGGAAGACATGGACAGCGATGGCATCGGTGGACCCGTCATTCGACGTGTGACCGTGGCGCCTGAAGAAGGCAGCCGCGGGTTGCTGCAACTCGATGAGCGGCGCCCATGGGAGCCTGACCCACCGCTGTCCCGGCTGGAACTCGATTTCGACTTGACGGGCCCGGAGGAGGAAGGCCTCTCGCGCGCCGAGCGGCGGAGGCTGCTCGAAGCCGCATGACCTCGATCACCATTCTGGAGGACCTGCGGCCCCACTTTGGTGAGGCCCGCAACCAGGGCTCGCGCCCAACCTGTCTCGCCTTCGCGGCCAGCGACGCGCACGCTGCGTTGCGCCCGGGCTGGTCACCACTGTCTTGCGAATGCGCCTTCTACCAAGCGCAGCAACGCGCGAGCCGTCCGCCGGACCGTGGCGCAACGCTGCCAGCGATGCTCGAAACATTGCGCCACGACGGACAACCGGAAGAGGCCGGCTGGCCATATCTCTCTGCAGTCCCTGCGGATCTAACCGCTTGGTTGCCCCCTGCCGAAGTCGGCGCCCGGTTTCGGCGGGCTGGAGCGCCTCACGCCTACGACGTCGGGCCGATCATTGCCGAGATCGACGCGCAACGACCCGTCATATTGCTGATGACGCTGTCACGATCCTTTTTCATGCCAAGTCCGGCTGGTGTCGTTCAGCCGGCGGCCGGTGAGGTGCCCGAGCCGGCCCGGCGGCACGCAGTGATCGCCGTCGGTCACGGCACGGTACAGGCTGAACGCGCAATCCTCGTGCGTAACAGCTGGGGGCTTGGCTGGGGCCTCTCCGGACATGCTTGGTTGACCGAGAGGTTCATCGCACCGCGGCTGTTCGCGGCCGCATTGCTCACGGAGGATGTCGATGTATCTGCCAGTTCCTCCGCAGCCTGACTGCGCGACCGCTTGGCGTGAGGCGGTGCGCGCCGTTGACGCCGAGCCGGGTCACGAGGCTTACAACGTTATCATTGATGTTGCTGACCCCACTGCGGGATCGACGATCGCGCATCCGGGTGTTGCTGCCGTCGACGCCTTTCTAGCTTCCTGTGCGAAGCCGATCGAAACCGTTGCCAACACGATTTTTCCGGCTGCGCTCTATTACCGACACGGAGCGCCGGAATTCTTTGATGTATTCAATCATCGCGTCCTGGCAAAGGTGCGGCGCGGTGAGCGATGGTCCGGATATTATTTCGAGCGGATGATTGACTATCCCGTTTCATCTGGAAATTCGCCAAATCAGTTGTGGAATATCGTCACGCGGATGGGCGACAGAAGCGTAAAAGCATTGAATAAATATGAAATCTCTTTGTTCGATCCTGTTCGCGACGTTGATAATTCGCCTTATGGCGGTCAGTGCCTCAGTTTTCTCAGTTTCAAGATCGTTCCCAGTGCTCCACGCAAGCTGATTTTGACCGCACAGTACCGCAACCACTACTATGTGGAAAAGCTGCTCGGTAATATCATCGGCTTGGGTCGACTTATGAGCTTTGTCGCACGAGAGGCCGAACTAGAGGTGGGATCGCTGACGATCGTCTCAACCCACGCGAAGGTTGACCAGCCACCGAGGACCAATCGCGGGGAGATCAAGACTCTCCTCGCACAGTTCGATCAGGCAATCGCGCCAGTTGCGCCGGCGACGGTCTGATCAGACAGAAAGGGATAGCTGCGGAGCGACATCCTCTCCATCCAGACCGTAGATAGCATGAACACCGGCGATGAATTCAGCCTGGCCGCCATAGCTTGGGTGGCGAACCGTCATCACCGGAACCTCGAGTCCCGAGAGTGCCAGACCAGCATCGCGCCCGATCGCTATGATCCGACGCGGGGCTATCATCGCGATGAGCGCTGTCAGGAATGGCCAGGTGGCATCGCGTTCGAAGCGGCTGTGACAGCGATTGGATAGTGGGTCCCCCGGCTCGTGCGGATGCAAGGGGAAAATGTTCCAGAGAACGACGGGTGCTCCGACTCGGGAAAGAACCCGCCAAACCACGGCCGCTGTACGTTCAGCCACGATCGGGCCATGCGTCGCGCGATCAAGGGTTATGCCGCCCAGAAGCACGCTGGCGGAAGCCAAGTGAACCTCATCGGTCAGCGGTACGCCAGTTCGCCTTCCGCCGCGGTATCCGAGATCTCGCGCAATCCAGATCGTATCGACACGCGCTTCAATGGCCGCTTCGAGACAGTGGATCAGGTTGCGTTTGCGTACGAGTGCGCCGTCTTCTCGGTCGTGAAGGGGGCAGTGATCACGATACGGATTGAACACCGACTTGAGGGACATGCCTGCAAGGGCGTCAGCAAACTTACGAGGTGTCTTCACGAAAGTGGCTCGATTGTCATCTGATGTTGGTCCAAGTCGAGAATGAGGCGTCCGCGTCGATGTTCACGCAGAAAGCGAAACGCCGTATAGCCTTGGAGGATGGCTTCTTCCCAAAGCCATAGTGGACACCGCTCCGCCTCGTAGCCAGCCACAAACTGGCGAACCTGTTTGAGCAGGTCGAATGGTAAATCACCCGGCTTCATGCCGGTGAACAGATCGAGCTCAAGCGCTTGCCCGAAGATCCAGGTTGTCAGGCCTTCCTCGATCAGGATGGCACGCGCGCCATCTTGCGCTTCATCAACCTTCGGTGCCGATTTTCTCTTCAGGCGGAACAGAGCGCGAATGACGGGTGACCAGCCTAGCACAGCTACATAGGCGTAATGGAAGGCATCATGAAATCGGTAGTCATCGGCAGTCATGGCATTGTCGGTCAGCCGATCGCCAATGTTGATTCCGTTACGTCGTTGAAAAACGTAGGTCCGTCCACGAACTTCCCGTTCGAAGATCTCAATCGCGATGCTGCGTGGCAGGCGCTCCTCGGCGTCTGCTAAGGCGTCGAGAGGCGCGGGATATTGCCGTTCGCGCGGCCAGCGGTCGCTGATCTTTGCAAGGTTCTTGACGGCTGCTGCCTCGAGCGTGACGCCGGCCTCGTTAGAGGCTTGAATTAGGGTTTGTGCAATCGTAACCAAACGGCTTCGCAGTAGACTGATGTCCTTCTCGATGCCCTGTCCTTGTGCGTCCATGACAAGGATTCCGACTTCTCCGGCCAGCTTCAGCAATGTGCGCTCGAATGCGGCAGTCGGTTCTCCAGCTCGAGGCATGATGTCGGGCTGCAACGAAGCCAGGGTGATCGCTTCATTGTTGCCCGTCTTAGAGACCGCCTCCGCGAAGACGCCGGGCAAAGGCACGCGTGTGCGGGATGCCACCGCTGCGAGGTACCATAGGACGTCGCCGAGCTCCTCGACGACGGCACCCGCGTAGCCGCGATAGGAAGTACGGTCGCGCTGCTTCTTCTTGACCTCGCTGAGCAGGCTTCCCGTCTCGCCGAAGAGGCCAAGGAGCGGAAACGCCAGCGATCCGCCGTCACTGCGCTGATCGGTGAGGGCTGCCTGTGCAGCGTACTCGGCGATTGTGAGCGGTGCGAAGGCTTCGTGTGTCATGCAACACGCGCTAGTTGGGTCACAGCTCCTCCAGCCCCCGCATGAGCGCCTCCAACGCCGCCAGCCATTCGCCGCGACGCGACGAGGGCAACCGCTGTCTTCGTCGGGCGCGACGTTGGCAGGGCCATCGACCGCGCGTCAATATCTGAAGCTTGGCAGCGAGCAGATGTCTGCCGCTGACGCACAGAGGCTTCACCCTGAGCTCCAGTACGGGTGCTCCGCAATCGGGTACGAGGCGCACTGGCCTGAAGGAGGCCGCGGCGGAGATCGTTGCCGGCATCGAGCGGGTGTTGGCCGAGCAGACCCTGCGCACCGCGACCTCGGCGGCGATGCCGACACCGAGGCTTGCGGAAGGGCGGTCGAGCAAGCCCTGGGGTAGCGGTATCCCTGCGTCGGCACTGCCCTCGCGATGAGGCTGATCGAGGGCTCCATCGCCGACGCGCCGGTCGGGCGGCCTCGCTTGCATCGGCAGCGAACCTGCCGCTCTGTCCTCTTAAGCATTTTCCGACGAGGTGGATACCGGTTCATCTTAGAAAATGCGGTAAAATCAAAGAGCTAGCCCGGATCATTCATGACTGGGGTCATGGGCTTTCTGCGTCTGGCGAAGGCTCGCTGTATGGTTGTGCAAACGCGCGAGATCGGCGCCGGTCCTGTCGGCCGGGGATCGGGTGCAGATCGCGGGTCTGGCGGGTTGCGACGCGGGGGTTCGACCAGGGCAGCTGCCCCACAGCTCAACAGGTGAGGCGCGGCAGGCGGTTGAGAACGAGGCGCAGGATCGCGCGATCGGGGCATGCGCTGGGCAGATGCAGCGTGACGCGGGTCTTCAACTCGACGACCCGCATGGCGAGCTTCACGAGCCGCAGCCGGAGGGTATCGAACTGCGCGACGCGCCAGCTGGAGCGCTTCGGCATGAGGCTGCGCAGCGACCACAGGATCCAGTAAGCGCCCGTGTGCAGCATCAGGCGGAACGCGTTGGCGGTCGCCTTCATGCACGACGTGCGGTCGGCCGCGAGATGGCGCTTCCACGCCTTGATGTGGTTCTCCGCCTGACCACGCCCGCAGTAGACCTGCTCGTAGATCCTGCGCGGATCGCCACCGGTGAGGCTCGTGATGATGAAGCGGGTGTCCGTGCCCTGCGGTCCGGCCTCAACGCGGGCGATAACGCGCTCGACGCGGGACCAACTCCGCGCGCCATCGAAGAACGCCTTATAGCGGCGCAGCTTGCACCGGTCGGGGCGGGCGGCGTGACGGGCTGCCGTGCTTGCCTCCAGCGCCGCGACGTGTCGGCGCAGCGTCGGGGTGGCAGCGACCCCGAGGGCGAAGTCGATCCGAGCGGCGCGGCAGAAGTCCAGCACCTCGGGCGCGCAGAAGTGGCTGTCGGCGCGGATGCGGATCTCGACGCGTGGCCAGTGGCCCCGGATCTCGCGCACCAGCCGGCGCAGGAAGCTGCGGGCCTCGGCACCCGTGGGGCGACGCGCAGGCCGCAGCATGGCGGCCACGGGCCGGCCCTCGCCGTCGAACACCACGAGAGGTTGGAAGCCGTATTCGTCGTAGTAGGCGTTGAAGAGGCGCAACTGCTGCTCGCCATGCACCGGATCAAAGGTGTCGTCGAGGTCGAGCACGATCCGGCGCGGCACCTGGCGGAAGCTCGCGCAATAGAGCCCGACCAGGGCGCGTCCCATGCGCAACAAGGCACGAAGGTCGGGCAGGTTCTCGAGCCGCGAGATGGTCGGCTGCGAGCAGAGCGCCGCCGCGTCGGGCAGGCGGTCGAGCGCGAGCTTGAAGGCAGGATCGTGCCGCAGGGCGGTGGCGTCGTTGCCGTCCTCGTAGCCGGCCGCGATCATCAGCAGGCGGAAGCGGATGATGTCGGCGAGGCTGTGCCGGACCTGCTCGGGCGCCCGCGGGTCATCGAGGCAGGCGGCCAGGCGATCGGCGACGCCGAGGCGGCGCTCGATCTCTTTCAGCGCCAGCACGCCTCCATCTGAGGAGAGCCGCCCGCCATCGAAGCGGGCGACCAGGGGTTTGCCGCAGACGGCTGACAGGCCGGGCAGCGGCGGGGTATCGTCAACCTTGGCGGGCATGGTCTCCGCGAGCGGCTGGTTTCGAGTGTTGCAGCCGAAATCTATGGCCGATCAGCGGCTTGCACCATGCCCGTCACCACGCATGAATAATCCGGGCTAGAGCAGCGCCCGATTACAACGTGATCGGGCGCTGCTCTAGCTGATCGGGTAGGTCCCGAGAAACAGGTCGCCCAGCGCTCGCCGCCGCAGATAGGTCAGCCGCCGCCGCCGCAGATGCTCGGGCCGGTCGTGGATCAGGTGGCAGCGCTGGCACCAAGCGGCGAGATCCCGGTCGCCGTTCAGGCTAGTATCGTGCGCGCGGTGACAGGCCGCCAGGATCGGCACAGTCAGCCGTGCGCTGGCTAGGACCTCGAGCCCGGGCAGGCGTCGCAGCGGCCGGCCACGGCCTGAGCGCCAGTGGCCGGCCTCGGCGTCGTACCATGCTCCCCCGTCGAGGCAGACGATCACCCGGCCGTGTGGCCGCCCGCAGGCCTCGCAGCGTCCGCCGGCGCGGCCGAAGCGGATCACCGCCGAGAGCTGCGGCCAGTCGATCGGGTAGAAGTGGCGGTGTTCGGGGCGGATCGGCACGGTGAAGCGACGCTACCACGGCCGAGTTAAGGGTGAATCCCCCTCGGGTCGCATCCTGCCGTGAATCTGCGCTCAGAGTCCGAGAGTGGGAGGAAAGCCTGGGCTTCGCGAGCCTTGCCCTCTGGCGGACCGCTCGCGCGAGGGTCGGCTGTGACCGAGCGTCTCGGGATCCACTTCATGCCTTGAACTCCTTATCCCCGAGGCGGGCGAGCTGCTCCTCCACGGCAGGGTCGCGAATGCGCTCGCGACCCTCGACCAGCAGGCCGTCCTGAAGGCCGCCAGGACGGCCGCAGACCGCCAGGTCGCCGATCCGCAGGCGCGGCTGCCCGACACACTCGTGCCGACCCTGCAAGGCCACCTGCTCCAGGCGATCACCGATCAAAAGGGGCGGAATAACGCCGCCCTCGCCCAGGTTCACGAGGTGCTCAAGGCCAAGGAGCATCTTGCCGCGGCAACGTCGGCGCTGGCGGAGGCAGCCCAAAAGGCGCACGGCCTGCGCTTCCCGGACTACGCATGGCTTCGCCACGTCGATCCGATCCTGCAATCCAAGATTGCAACCTACTGAAAAATGAGCGGAGATCCTGAGTGGGGGCTGCCCAAGCCAGAGTAGTAGCGCGGAAGATTGATAGGGCGGCCAGTGCGCCAAGCAACGGTTCCGGCATGAGTGTGGGTCAGATTACGTTGGGCGACAACAGGTGTGTCTTGCCCACGCCGGACGGACCCAGGAACACCACGTTCTGCGCCCACTCTACAAAGGCCACCCGACCGGCGCGTACGCGAGCGGTGGCGGCGGAATGCGTGGCTCGGGGGAGCCGGCGCGGCAGGGATCCTGATGGGTCTGGTGCTGGCGGTGCCGCGGTTCCTATCGTTCTCGCTGGCGGAGCGGAGGGTGGCAACGGTGATGGGCGAGCGCGCTTGGGATGCGGGCACCCGCCTGATGGCCTTCGCCAACCCTGAGTCTGCCGAGTGGATCTACGCGGCCCAGGAACTTGTGCGAGCGAACGCTGCGACGGTGGCGTCGTGCCGGGTGGCTCTGGCGAAGACCGAATTGGAGCGGAGCTGCACCCTGATTGTGCCGGTGCAGGGCCGGAGCCTGGGAATGATTCGCCCCTGATGGATCCCGATGGGCATTCCTACACCGGTCCTCAGCCTCCTCAGAGAGTCTCCGCGGGAGCAAATCCCGCGAACACTATGTCTGATAAAGATAAGGTGATTGCGGGCTCTGCCTCATTCCGCAAGCATCCGATGCCGGCACCCGCGCTTTCGATCCGTCTTCCGCCGGTCAGGAGGTGGTGTGATGAGGTATTTCGCCGGGCTCGACGTCTCCCTCAACGAGACCGCGCTGTGCGTGGTCGATGAGGTCGGGACCATCATCCGCGAGGGCAAGGCCGGATCGGAGCCGGCCGCCCTGATCATGTGGCTGGCCGACTTGGGGATGCCCCTGGACCGGATCGGTCTGGAGGCCGG
Organism: Methylobacterium aquaticum; assembly: GCF_001043915.1. Taxonomy (GTDB): domain Bacteria; phylum Pseudomonadota; class Alphaproteobacteria; order Rhizobiales; family Beijerinckiaceae; genus Methylobacterium; species Methylobacterium aquaticum. The sequence goes on from NZ_LABX01000056.1 coordinate 39,430, forward strand.
CCCGCTCTCGCCCTGGCTGTACGAAGGGCTGCGGGAGGCTGGGTACCCCGCCGTCTGCATCGAGACCCGCCGCGTGGAGGGGGCGACCGCCGCCATGGCGGTCAAGACCGATCGCAACGACGCCCGCGCCATCGCCCAGGCGATCCGGGTCGGCTGGTACACTGCCGTCCACGTGAAGACCGCCCTGAGCCAGGAGCTGCGCCTGCTGCTCACCAACCGCAAGACGCTCCTGGCGACCCAACTCGCGATCGACAACGAGATCCGCGGCAAGCTCAAGGCCTTCGGGCTCAAGATTGGACCGGTCACACCCGCGACCTTCCACGATCGGGTCGTCGACCTCTTGGCGGACCGGCCTCGCCTCATGGCCATGGTCGTGCCGATGCTGAAGGCCCGGGACGACCTGCGGCGCCAGATCGATGTCCTGCACCGCATGCTGCTGCGCGCCACCAAGGAGCATCCGGTCTGCCGAAGGTTGATGACCGTGCCGGGGGTCGGCGCGGTCGTGGCCCTCACCTACGCCACCGCGATCGACGCCCCCGAGCGCTTCGCCCGCTCGCGCGATGTCGGCGCGCATTTCGGGCTGACGCCGCGCAAGTACGCTTCCGGCGAGATCGACCGGAATGGGCGGATCAGCAAGAGCGGCGATCACATGGTGCGCCAAGCTCTGTTCCAGGCGGCGCTGTCGCTGATCACCCGCACGCAGCGTTGGTCGGCCCTGAAGGCCTGGGGCATGGCGCTGGCCAAGCGGCGCGGCCTGAAGCGCGCCACCGTCGCCGTCGCCCGCAAGCTGGCCGTGCTCCTGCATCGGCTGTGGAGTGACGGCACCGACTTCCGCTGGACCCGGGACGCCGCCGCTGCGAGCTGACCGGTCCCGCCACACGGGTTCCGCCGTCGTGGCGGAGCGATGTCCCCCCGCGGGACGCGGTTGGGGCGACTGCGGATAATGTCCGGCACCCTCCGGCTCCGGCCGGCCGAGTGCGCGATAAAGATTGCAGCGCCCGAACTGTCGGACCCTATCGTGAGGCGGCGCTGCGCCGACCTCGAAGAGAAGCATGATCCTCGCGGGGGACCATCGAACGGCCGCGATCCCAGCCAGGGAGGTGTCCGCCGAACGATCTGAGAACGGACCCGGGCCGGTTTGACGGCAGCCGCGGCGCTGGGCCGGAAGGGGGGAGCGCAAGCCCGTCGTGAACCCGGACGTCCTGATGCGGGCGCGAGCGCTCATGGCGATCGGATTGACGGCTCCCGAGGCCGCTTACAGGTTGAAGATCGGAAAGAAAGACCGCCCTCTACGAGGCGCTACGCCTGGTAGAGCAGTTGGCTTCGACTGCTTGACTTCTCCGCAATCAGAGAAGGACATTATCACCCAGGGCGGCGACCCGCATGAACTATCTGGAGAAGGGGTGATCAGAGCCTAAGTTATGAGCGGGGAGAGGCGACGCCGGCGGCCGGTTCACCTGCGGCTCGTGACTGTTGAGTTGTGGGCATGCGGAGGACGCGAGTTCCGCACCGGACTTCTGGACCAAGCAAGGGGCTAAAACCTCGCTGGCCGAGAGGCGATCTGGCGCCTTGCGTGTAGCTCTCCGACGCGACTGCATCGGGACCCCTCGGGACGACCAGACGCCCGAATTAGGTACCAGCGTGATGTCGCACTGAGTTGCAGGAGATCCGTAGGAGCGTCGGTCTCGTCCGTCCGCCCTGTAAAAATTGAGCTGCGGCTTTTTTTCCTTGAATGTGGCCTTGGGGTCTTGATCGCGAATGCTCAATCGCCAAGTCATAGGAACCAGCCAAAAGGGTGGTAGCCATGCTCAATGAATTTCTCCGATTGCTCAGTCGAGCTTACACCTCGATTTCGGTAGATTTATTGGCCTATGTGATAGTACCAGCATCGCTATTTCTGACAGCTTCGGCTTTGCACCCAGAGGAATTAGAGGATAGAATTAGCTTCTTATCTAAGAAAAAAAATATCAATTTGCCATTCACTGGTGAATGTAACGGTAAAATTGGGATGGAAGTTGGAAATTTGAAATTGTTGTTTCTGAAACTTGAAAGAACATATTGGAGCGAAAAATGTGGAAGTCTTGTAATATCTAGAAATCTAATAGATATTGGCCTACGGTATGATGAAAGATCGCTTCAGGCCGTTGGTCTTATCACTTCAGCGCTCATTATTCCAGATGTAAAGCAAGCTCCTGTCAATGTAGCCCGCTTGTTTAGAGAGGCTACAGCGGAAGACATGACAATTTTTGAAAATGGCAAATGCCAATGGCGAATTAGACGGCAGAGAGATGATTTAACATTTGGTTTGGTTTGTCCTAGATCGCGTCGCACATCTAAAGCTACTTAGTAATGATTATCTGAATGCTATGATTTTTAAAATATTAGAATAATATTTGCCTCGTGGCCCGGTTTTCAATTCGTTGCGTAGACGGTGCCGATAAAAGCGTTAGGGACCATCGATATATTGCCGATCTCGCGCTACGCCTCTTCGCCGCGATTGGACAGGCGCAACTCGGCCAGGTGGAGCCAACTCGCATGTCGAGCCCACCGAGATCGTGTCGGCGCCGAACCCTGAGCCAGTTACTCGCGCCGCGGCGACGGATACACTCGTCAAGCAGACTCGCCCGTTCCGTCCTTGGGCGAGAAGCCGGGTGCCGAGCACTGCTGGGTCCGCTGTCCTCGCCCGAGCCCAGGCGCTCAACGCTCTCCTGGTCGCCACGATCAGCGTCCTTCCGGCCGCACTGCGCGATCCCATGCGCCCCTTCCAGGTCGGTCTCGGCCCCGAGATCCTCGCCCGCTGCAGACCCGAGGTGACGGTCAATGTCTGCGAGAGGGCGATCCGCGACTACGTCCGCAGCTTCAGCTACCGGCACGCGGTCGCCCAGCCTGGATCGATGCGCTACGACCTTGATGGCAATCCGGTCGAGCCGGTGAGGGAGAAGGATCGGCACGACATGCAGCGCACCTACGAGGTCGACCAGGAGAGAGCCCGGCAGCGAAAGGCGGCTGCACTCGCTGCGGCTACCGCCGGCGCCGAGGCAGTTGGTCCTGTCGAAGATGCTGCGCAATCAGGCGCGCAGGGTGTCTGAGGCTGAGAGGGGCGTCCCCTACGGGCCGCGCCCTACTCGCCGCCTGCGGCGGCTCCCCGAACCCGCTGCGCGGTTTCGGCCCTGCGGGTGACGGTCGCTGACGCGGTGTGTGGTCTCAAGGCCGCGCGTACCTTGACCTCAGCCGGCTGCCTGGCGCTGCACCACCGACGACTTCGACGCCCTAGAGGGCGTCTACGCGGCCTCTCCAAACCCTGCTCGCCCTCGCATAAGGGGGGCGTATGGAGCCAGCATAAAGAGTGAAATGCGTCGAACAGCAAGTGACTTGCTACAATTCTATCTTAGTTTCTTGCGATCATCGTCGCTTGGATTGCATTCCCGCTTAGTGCCGGGAATGTAGAATTTTCCATCGGAAGACGGATTGGTTCCGCCGCCACACCCCGGCATTCCCCCCGATGTGCCGTTCCCACCTCTATTGCCATTTCCACCGGCTTGACCGCCAGCACCCCCCACACCGCTACCCGCAAATGAGGTCGTTGCGACAGCGATCAAGCCGACAGTCATCAAAGCGGTCGAAAGACGCATCATCTAATCCTCCGGAAAATCAATTCTTTATTTGGCTTCGAAAAAATCTGCCATTTATGTAATTTTGCGCAAAGTTGACATAGAGTCAAGTTTCTATCGCGTTTCAGAATGTGACGCATGGCTTGTAGCTGCTGCTCAGACGGACCAGGATCGACGCGGCGTGTAGACCTCACCATAAGCCGTCGCGGTCCTCTTAGAGAGCAGCCCAAACCTAGCCGGGGTGAGCTATGCGCAGCCGATGGCGTCCGCATGGGTATACCGCAGCGGACAGGGCCGAGACCGTCCGAATCCCTGTCCGCTAGGGTCGCTTTTGCCTTACGGACGTGGTTTTATGCGGACATGAGATCAACGGACGCTTCGGCCATGTCGCAGACCATCCTCTACGCCCGCGTGAGCACCACAGACCAGACCGCCGCCCACCAGCGGACGCAGGCTGAGGCCGCGGGCTTCGCGATCGACGCCGTGGTTGCGGACGAAGGCGTGAGTGGCGTCAGCACCCGGCCCGCCGATCGGCTGCAGGGGCGCTGGCTGTTCGATATGCTCCGGCGCGGCGACGTGCTCGTGGTCCGGTGGGTCGATCGGCTCGGCCGCGACTACCAGGACGTGACCGACACCATTCGCGAGCTGATGCGCCGCGGCGTGATCGTCCGTACGGTCATCAACGGCTTGGTGTTCGACGGCGCCACTAAGGACCCGATGCAGCAGGCCGTGCGGGATGCGCTCATCGCTTTCATGAGCGCGACGGCCCAGGCCCAGGCCGAGGCGACCAAGGAAGCGCAGCGCGCCGGGATCGCCCACGCCAAGGCCCGGGACGATGCATACCGCGGCCGCAAGCCCAGCTACACCCGGACTCAGCTCGACGCCGTGCGGGCCCAACTCGCCCAGGGCGCCACCGTCTCAGCAGTCGCCCGGAACTCCGGCCTAAGCCGACAGACCATCTACAGGATCCAGGAAGACCCGGCGGAGGCCGAAGCGATCCTCGCCCGATGGGTGGCCTGAGCTGTCTGTGGCCGGACCGCCGCATCTTCCTGCATACGGCGAAGCAACTCTGCCGTGTCGCGGGTCTTGAGGGCGAGTTCGTATCCATGCGCCCGGAGACAGGCATTGTTCGAGCGGACGCGCTCTGCCGCCTCGATTGTATCTTGGGCGCGCTGGAGAAGCTCGGAGGTGCAATCGTCGGGTGACATGCCACCTGTAATGCACAGGCAGGAATTCCGATCCCGGCAGAAATCTAGATCGGCTGCTTCGGAGTGAAGCTTGACGTAGCCTATAGGACTATGAGGCCGGAGGGCGGCGCCCGCATGCCTCAGACCGGCATGTACGGGAAACCCTGCCGGCGACGTTCCCATGCATCTGCTCAACTCGACGGGATTTGCCGTGCTAGCCCCATGGCTGGGTTCGTACGCGGCAAGATGTGACCTTCAGCGATAAATGGCGGTCTTTCTTCAGGGCTTGATGGCCGATCCCGCGTTGCGGTCGGGACGCTGAGGCGATCAGGACGGCACGGTTGCGTCCCTGATCCGCAGGATGGTCTGCCGGCTGGTCTTGAATGCCCGCGCCAGGGCCGACACGCTCGCACCCTCCCCGAGCTGACGCGCCACCTCCGCCCGCTGCTCGCCGGTGAGACTGGCCGGCCGGCCGAGCCGTCGGCCTTCCGCCCGCGCTCGGCTCAGCCCGGCCTGGGTCCGCTCGATCAGGAGATCGCGCTCGAACTCCGCGACCGCGTTGATCACGCCCATCGTCAGCTTGCCCGTTGAACTCGTCAGATCGACCCCACCCAGCGCCAGGCAGTGAACCCGCACGCCGAGTTCGTCGAGCCTGGCGACGGTCGCACCCACGTCCATCGCATTGCGGCCGAGCCGGTCGAGCTTGGTCACCACCAGAACGTCGCCCGCCTCGAGCCTGTCGAGCAGGCGGGCGAACCCGCGGCGCTGCGCGACTGCTGTGGATCCCGACACGGTCTCGGTGACGAGGCGGCGCGGCTCGATGGTGAACCCGGCGGCCTGGATCTCGGTGAGCTGGTTGTCGGTGGTCTGGCCGGGGGTCGAGACGCGGAGGTAGGCGAAGGTGCGCGGCATGAAGCAGTTTTGTCCGAAAACCCTGACCGGAACTGGACACCTGTCCGGAACTCGCGGAAGCTAGGTTTTGAACAGGATGGGCCACACTGTCCAGAACCGGCCGGTTCCGGACAGGCCTGGCAGGCAAGCGTCACTGGTCAGGGAGGCCCCATGACGGACCCCACCATCGTGGCTTCGTTCGCGGACCTCGCCGAGGACCAACGCCGGCTGGCCATGGCGCGCTTCGCCGTGCTCCAGCCGACGCTGGAGAACGATGTGCCCCTGATCCACGCCGCCGCGCAGGCCGACGTGCCGCTGCGAACCGCCCAGCGCTGGCTTGCCCGGTATCGCCATGACGGGCTGGTCGGTCTCGCCCGTGCCGGTCGGCGCGACGCGGGCCACAGCCGCCTGCCCGCCGATCTCGTGACCCTGATCGAGGGCATGGCCCTGCGACGGCCACGATCCTCGGCCGCCGCCATCCATCGAAGGGCCGCTGCCGTCGCCGAGGCTCAGGGTTGGCGCATCCCCTCCTACAGCACGGTCTACGCCATCCTCGCTCGCCTCGATCCGGCGATGGTGACTCTGGCACTCGACGGACCCGCCGCCTTCCGGGACCGCTACGAGCTGATCGTCCGTCACCGGGCGAGCGCGCCCAACGCGCTCTGGCAAGCCGATCACACGCTCCTCGACATCCTCGTTCTCGACGAAGGCGGCAGATCGGTCCGACCCTGGCTCACGACAGTGATCGACGACCACTCGCGGGCGATCGCCGGCACCATGCTGTTCCTCGGAGCGCCCTCGGCGCTCAACACCAGCCTGGCGCTCCGCCACGCCATCTGGCGCAAGGCCGACCCCGCCTGGCCCGTCTGCGGCATCCCGGATGTGCTCTACGTCGATCACGGCAGCGACTTCACCAGCCATCACCTCGATCAGGTGGCGGCCAACCTGCGCGTCCAGATCGTCCACTCCGGCGTCGCCCGCCCGCAGGGTCGAGGCAAGATCGAGCGCCTGTTCGGGACCCTCAACACCGAACTCCTGTCCGAACTACCCGGCCACCTCGTCGACGGTAAGCTGGCCAGCCCGCCGGTCCTCTCGCTGGCCGACCTGGATCGGGCGGTCGGCGCTTTCATCAGCGGCACCTATCACGGGCGCACGCATGGCGAGATCGGGCAAACGCCGCTCGATGCGTGGCGGGCGAACGGCTTCCTGCCCCGCCTCCCCGAGACCCTCGAGGCGCTCGACCTTCTTCTGGTGATGGTCGCCAAGCCGCGCTGCGTGCGCCGTGACGGCATCCACTTCCAGGGTCTGCGCTACGTCGCCTCGACCCTGGCGGCCTATGTCGGCGAGACCGTCACGATCCGCTACGACCCGCGCGACGTCTCCGAGATCCGGGTCTTTCATCGCGACCGTTTCCTGTGCCGGGCGGTGAACGAGGAGCATGCCGGGGAAGCTCTCAGCCTCAAGGACATCGAGGCGGCCCGTCGCTTGCACCGCCGTGCGTTGCGCACTGCCATCAACGAGCGCGTGGCGCGCGTCGCGGACTTCCTGCCCGACCCCGCTCGTCCCCAGCGCCAGGCCGCACCGGCCCGCTCCGCGACGCGGCCACGGTTGCGCGTGTATCAGGCGGAGGACGAGGGATGACCGCCAGATCGGGCGCCTTCATCGCGACCAAGGAGCATCGCCGCTTCAGCGAATTCGCCGACGCGGTTCGCAAACACCGCTACATCGGCCTCTGCTACGGGCCGGCCGGCGTCGGCAAGACGCTGTCAGCGCGTCGTTACGCACACTGGGATGTGGCCGAGCCCTTTCTCGAAACCTGGGGGCCGCGCCAGCCCTCGGACGCCGAGGTCCATGCCACGCTCGCCGGGAGCCGCAGCGCCTTCTACACTCCGGCGGTGGGATGCTCGTTGCGGGTGCTGCGCGACGACGTGGCTTGCCTTCTCGTTCGAGTGGATGCCTGCATCGACGAACACCTCGGGCGCGACAAGGCGAGCGGCACGGGTCTTCGGCGTGGATTGGCCGAGCTCTTGATCGTGGATGAGGCCGAGCGGCTGTCGACGACGGGCCTGGAGCACCTGCGCGATCTGTTCGACCGCACGAGCATTGGGGTGATCCTGATCGGTATGCCGGGGATCGAGAAGCGTCTGTCGCGCTACCCTCAGCTCTACAGCCGTGTCGGCTTTGCCCACCACTATCGTCCCTTGCAAGGCGACGAACTCACCTTCGTGCTGACGCGCCACTGGCGCCAGCTCGGGCTCGCGCTGGACGAGGCGGATTTCACGGATGTCCAGGCGATGGCGTCGATCGCACGGATCACGGGCGGCAACTTCCGGCTGCTTCAGCGCCTGTTCGTGCAGATTGCGCGCATCCTCAAGATCAACGAGCTGAGGGTGATCACGGACGACGTCGTCGAGGCGGCTCGCAGTACGCTGGTCATCGGCGCCACTTAGCGCACGAAAAAAGCCGCCAGTTATCGCTGAAGGTCACACCGCATGGGGTGGGAAGAAGAACTTCTTAAGGTCAAGCTGTTGCGACTTCGATCAAATCCATTTATACAATTTACATTTGATTGGTTTTTCAGCATTTGTTGGCGCGATCTACAACAAATAATTACGTTTATACGTATGTTAACGTGCCACCAACCCTGTCCGGATACAGACACAGGATCGTTGGAGTGCATTGAAGCCTTCCGGCGAATACGAAATTTCCGCGCTATCGGCGTGCTTTACTGAGTTTGCTATGCCTCGTTTCTTCTTTGACATACAAGACGGCGGCTTGACGGTCGACGATGTAGGAACCGAGTTCCCTAATGTGCATGCTGCCCGGGATGCTGCGATCAGGGTCTTACCTGATATCGCGCGAGATTACATAGCGCCGCACGCGGACCGAGAGATTTCGGTATTGATGCGCAACGAGGCGGGGCAAGAGGTCTTCAAAGCCTCATTCAGTCTCCGAGCCGAGTGGTTGGTCGAGACCGCCTGAGACATGCTGTGAAGCCAGTTCGGGTAGGCGATCTTCTTCGTTGACGGTCCGCAACGGGTCGCCAGCAGACCCATGAAGCGCTCGTCAGCGTCAGGCGTCAGCCAACATGCCCGACTGGCCATCTTGGATGTCGGAAAACACCTGTTTTCCGACATATATTCGCATCTTAACAGTATACCGTTCTGGTGCGGCTTCGTGGTACGTCCCTCGAGCGTTCCAAAAGGGTTGTTTTCGGTATATGTTACACACCCCCGTTCAAAGCCACCCTTTTGGTACGTTTTGAGGTCCAGAATGGCCCGGTTCGGCTATGCCCGCGTCTCCTCCACCGACCAGGACCTCACCATTCAGCTCGAAAAGCTGAAGGCCGCCGGCTGCACCGTGATCCGCTCGGAGAAGATGTCGGGCAAATCCGCCGACGACCGGCCCGAACTCGCCACCGTGATGCAGTTCCTGCGCGAGGGTGACGAGCTAGTGGTGGTCCGCCTCGACCGTCTCGGCCGCTCCACCCGGGACGTGCTCAACCTGGTGCACGACCTCGACCAGAAGGGCGCCTCCTTGCGCATCCTCGACCCCGAAATGACCACGGGCGGTGACATTGGGCGGATCGTCGTCACCGTGCTCGGCATGGTGGCGGAGATGGAGCGCAAGTTCATCCTGGAGCGTCAGCGAGCCGGGATCGAGGCGGCCAAGGCAGCAGGCGTCTACGCCGGCAAGGGTCGGCCGAAATCCATGCCCGTGGACGAAATCCGGCGCCGGGATGCAGCAGGGGAAGGACCCGCTGCCATCGCCCGGGCCCTTGGGATCTCCCGCACCAGCGTCTACCGGGCGCTCGAGGCGAAGGAGGAGATGCAGGCCTGACTTACTGGTCTCACACGCTGGGGGGTCGCCAGAGAACGAAACGGTGAGACCATATTGAAGGGCGCGTGCCTTGAGGACCACGTCCGACTCGCTTCGCTCCCTGAACCCCGTGCCGGGTTTCGGCCCTGCTGGTAACGACCGTCCCGCGCGGCCTACTCCGCAGTCGTGGCATGCACCACTATTGCGGGCCCTTACCATGCAGTCATCAAAGCGTGAGCTTGGGTAGAAGTTCGAGAGGACGAGCGCCGCGATCAGAGGTAAGCTGTCGCTTCGGGTTCCGACCCCTATCTGGTGTAACAGCATTCACAAAGGAATTATCGCGTTGAAAACAGCTCACACAACCGATGAAGTGTTCGGAATAAATCGCGATCTTCCTATGAACTACGTTGTTCGAAAGATTGTCGATGACAAATTTATTGAAAGTCTGTCCCGAGGCCAACATATTGTGATTTATGGTAGTTCTAAGCAAGATAAAACATCGTTGCGCAAAAAGTGTTTGGTTGAAACTGATTATATTGTAGTATCTTGTCAAAATAAATGGACACTAGCCGAACTGCATGCTTCTATATTAAAGGAAGCGGGCTTCAATATTCGCCAATCTCTCGAAAAAACAGCTTCAGGTTCTCACAAAGTTGTCGCAGGCGTCGGTGCCAAAGCTAAGATCCCGCTTATTACAGAGGGTTCGGGTAATGCCGGTTACGAATCAAAATACCAGCACTGAAAAAGAAACCTTAAAGCCAATAGAACTTGATCCAAACGATCCTAACGACATCATTCGGGCGTTGGAAGAAATTAAATTCAAGCGCTATATAGTGCTCGAAGATTTTCACTATCTACCTGATGAGTCGCAGAGGAATTTTAGCTTTTCCCTAAAAACGTTTCACGAAAATTCCAAACTCACATTTATCATTGTGGGTGTATGGCGTGAGGAAAACCGGCTCATCGGTTTTAATGGTGATTTAACTGATCGCGTCTCATCGGTTGACGTTGATACTTGGACACGCGATAGCCTTGCCGAAGTAATTGATGCGGGCGCCGCACTCTTGAACGTCGTGGTTGACGAAGGGTTTCGAGAGGGCTTACTCAGCAGATGCTTTGATAGCGTTCACATCGTTCAAGAAGCTTGCCGGCGAGCATGCCGCGCTTCAAGCGTCTTTGAAACTTGTCAGGGTGATCCTCATGTGGTTGGTGTCGACATCGATCCTGCACAGGTTGTCGGTCAAGTTGTTTCAGAGCAAGCTGGGAGGTACAGAGGCTTTCTGATGGGCTTTGCCGACGGCTTTCAGGAAACCGATTTGGAGATGCCGAAATGGGTAGTCTATGCAATACTCTGTAGCTCCGTCGAGCAGCTTGAGAAGGGCATCAGACTTCGCAGGATCGCTTCGTTAATAAAGTCAAAGCACCCAAAAGGTAAAGATCTAAATAATGGAAATATTACACAGATTTTAAATTCTGCGGCCTCTTTGCAGAACAAAAAGGGTACTAGGCCCCTTGTACTCGACTACGACACAGCCAATACAAGCTTGCACGTGGTCGATAAAGGATTTTTGATTTGGCTTTCTACTCAAGATCGTGCCGAGCTTTTGGACGATCTGAGCTTGCCTGAAGCTATAGAGCCAGACCATGCATGAGTAGTTTAGATTATTGCCCGACGTTACCACAGCCGATTGGCGCGTTCCTTCGGAACCGCGTCCTACTCGCTTCGCTCCCCGAACCCCGTGCCGGGTTTCGGCCCTACGGGTAACGACCGCATCGCGCGACCCGCACCGCGGTGGGAGGTATGATCGACATCGCGGTGGGCATCAGCCGATCCGGTAGGTGGCAAGAGTCGGGTACACCGTTCACGCCACCGCTTCCGCCCCCAGCTCCACCACCACGATCTCCGGCGGCACCCCGAACCGGATCGGCGCAACGCTGAGGCCCAAGCCTCCGGAGACCACGAGGTCGCTCGCCTCACGGACGTGGCCGTAGGCGTAGCGGCGGCAAGAGTGCACCACCAGCGGCCAGCCGAACAGCCGCACCTGCCCGCCATGAGTGTGACCCGACAGGGTCAGCGCGACCCGGGCCGGCACCTTGGCGAAGATGTCGGGCTCATGTGCCAGCAGGATCATCGGCGCGCCGTTCGGCACCGCCGCCAGGGTGGCGGGCAGGTCGTCGAGGCCCACCCGCTTGCGGCCGAAGCGCCAGCGGCCATGCACCAGGGCAAGTTGATCCTCGAGGCCGGCGAGCCAGACGGGGCCGGCCCGAGTTGCGAGCGGTACTGCCTCGTTCGATAGGACCCGGATGCCGTTGTCGGTGAGCGCCGTGCCCGCGATAGTCGGCCCAGCGCCACGCATCTGGGCCTCCCTGTCCGCCCGCCAATCGTGGTTGCCGAGAACCGCGTAGACACCGAGCGGCGCCGTGAGCTTAGCCAGCACCGGCGCCCATTCGGCGGCCGAGACGTTGCGGGTGACGAAACGCTGATCGGCCACGAAATCTCCGACCAGGACTATGAGGTCGGCCCCGAGCGCGTTGGTGGCTTCGACGATCCCGCCGATGCGCTCGATCCTCATCAAGGGATCGCAGGCATGGATATCAGCAAGGACGGCGATGCGCAGGGTGAGGCTCGCCGGCCAGGGCGCGGTGGGATTGGGCTTGATCACGGCGTAGGAGCCGGCCGCGGCCAGAGCGCCACGCACCGGCCTCGGCGTCGTGCCAGGTCCCATCGTCGAGGCAGACGATCAACTGCCCGTGCGGCCGCCCACAGGCCTCGCAGCGCCCGCCGGCGCGGCCGAAGCGGATCACGGCCGAGAGCTGCGGCCAGTCGATCGGATAGAAGTGGCGGTGTTCGGGGCGGATCGGCACGATGCGGCCACGCTAGCACGGCCTCGTTGAGGGCGAATCCCTCCTTTCCTGAAAGCTCTTGGAAAATCCGCTCGCCACTACCGATTACCGACCACCGAGGCTGGAGCCACCACTCGGCACGACGGTCGTCGGTTGGGTCACGGAATGGCGAGGATAGAGAGAAGTCCCGGCTTTTCGACGGGTTTCTTGACCGGAGAGAGGCTCCGGCGCCCGCCACGAATGACCGATCATGGCCCGCCTCCTCGTCCTCGCCTGTTCTGCCACCAAGCGACCAGACCCCGGCTACATGCCCGCACTCGATCGGTACGATGGCCCGCTCTGGCGGACGCTGCGTGCCGCCGACCCGGACGGCCGTCGCGCCAAGGTCGCCTTCCTGTCGGCCCTCTACGGCTTTCGCGCCGCCTCGACGGCGATCGACTTCTACAACAAGCGCCTGACCCCCGATCTCGCCGAGCGGATGATCGCAGGCGGGGTGACGACGCGCTGGCCCCGGCCGGCCTCGCCGACCCGGCCCGACAGCTGCGGGATCCACGCCGGCGCAGAGATCGCCGGCCTGACCCGCTACGGCGACGAGCCGATCACCGACCTCGCCCTCGTCGGGAGCCGCCTCTACGTCGAGGTGATGCACGCCCTCGTGCGCGGCTTCGTCGAGATGGGGTGCGTTCGGCGTGATGCCCGCGTCACCGTCATCAACGACCAGATCGGCCGGATGCGCCAGGACCTCCGGGCCTGGCTGGCGCTAGCGCCCTCGCGGGAGGACCGGTCGTGACGGGAGGCTTCGGACACAACGGCGGACCGGCGCTCGAGGAGCCCGTCGGGACACGTCCGGGCCAGTGCAAGCACTGCCGGCACTGGAGGCCGCCGCCCGAGGGCGAGCGGCAGGCCTACGAGGCGTTCCGCCTCGGCCACTCCCGCCGCCGTGTCCGGCGCCCGACCGGCGCCTGCGACCGCGTCCTGATCGGCAACAATCCAAGGCCCGCCTTCTCGGCCACGGTGGGCGAGTTCGGCTGCCGGAATTTCCAGGCAGCACCGCTGGCGCCAATGCCGAAGGGCGGCGGCTACGTCACGATCTGGCAGGGCGGCCGCATCGTGTGGGAGGGCGCCGAGGAAGCGATCCCGGCCCGCTTCCTCCAGGAGGATCTCGGCCTGTAGTGCCATCCGCGCATGACGCCGGTCGCGATCCTGTTTTATCTGTATAATCTGTATTTTCCAGAGGGGTAGACGATGCCGGACGACCGATCCGTCACAACCGCCGAGTTCGTGCGCCATTTCGGCCGCTATCACGATGAGGCGCGCCAAGCACCGCTCACCTTGACCAAGCACGGCCGCCCTTCCCTGGTGGTGCTCTCGGCCGACACCTACCAGCGACTGACCGAGCAGGCCGATCCGCGCCGGGCCTATGGCGCCGGGGAAACGCCGGAGAAATTAGCGAGCCTCATCCTGGCCGAGCTCGATCGCCAATCGTCCGACCACCGAGGCGACTAGGATGGCCAACCCTTCCCGACGGGAGCGGTCATCACCTATCCCTACCTGTGGCGCTGGCAGAGCGAGAAAGGCCGTCTCCATGCACCCAAGGACCGCCCGACCTGTCTGGCGATCACCATCCCCGACCCGCGCCAGGGCCTGACGCATCTCGTCCTGCTGGCCATCTCGGGTACCGCACCGACCGAGGGGCAAACCGCCCTCGAGATCCCGGTGCTCGAGCTGCGCCGGGCCGGCCTATCGACGCTGAAGCGCGGCTGGATCACGGTCAGCGAGTACAATTACGACGTCGCCGAGCGGTCCTTCCACTTCGACCCGAACCAGACGGCACGCGGCTCGTTCGGGCCCGGGTTCATGAACCAGATCCGGGCAGCGATCCGTCCACTGTTCACCACGGCGCAGGGGCGGATCGACCGGACCCTCTAACAGCATACGCCCCCCGGCCGCGGCATGGCGGGCAGCGTCGGGCCAGGACGATCGGCTTATTGGTCTGATATCGCTTTAGAGAACGCTGGCATGTCGATGTCAGGCCCGCGCCGGCGTGGACGACCCCGCTCTCTCGTCCGCCACCCCGATAGGCCGTCGCGGCCTTCTACGATCAACCCGCAAGGGGTCCGCTCCGCAAGCGGGCGGCCGCTTCGGCTTCGCCTACGCGGTGATCGCGGCCGCTCTCGGCCTCTAGGGGCCGCTGTCGAGCGGGGATCGCCCCCGCTCCAGCCGGAGCAAAGACCCCGATGGCGACCGATCTCACCCTCGCGAACCGCTACGCCCACAGCCTCGCGGCCTCCCTGATGGTCCCGGTCACCGTGTTCCGCTCCGAGGCCGGCTTCGGCGTCGTCACCTCCGACGAGTTCGAGGGCGACCCGGCCGACGTCGTCACCGAGTTCGACCCCCACGGGGAGGAGTGATCCTCCCGCCGGTGCGACCCCGTCCAGCATGGGTCGCACCGTCGATATCGATCCGCAGGCCGTCGCACGCCGTTGGTGCGGCCTGCCATCTTGCCGGGTTCAAGGCTGCTCGCATTCCGCGATGACGAGCTGGTAGAGCCCTTCTCGCAGGGGCGCATCGTCGACGAAGCGATCGATCGCACGTCTGGCACTCTGCGCGTCGAAGGGCTCTCCGCGGCTTTCGAGCAGGCGCCGGATGATATCCGGCTGCTTCAGGATCGACTTTGCATTGTAGATGTCGCGATCCACCGAGCCCGCCTTGTGATCCATGTCCTCGCCGCGTCGGGTCCGTCGCGCTACGGTCGAACCGAGGTGGGTCTGGGGGATGAGATCGAAGCCCTGATCCTTCAGGCTGCGGTGATCGACCCGCGCACTGAAGCCGGCCGCGGCGAGCGCCGCGTTGACCATCTCGGCCCATTGGGCCCGAATGGCCAGCAAATCGGATCGTTGCGACGTCTCGATGCCACGGTTGTACCGAGTCTGGGCATTGATAACGAAGTCGATCTGCTCCCCAAGACTATCACCGTCAAACCGGCGCGTCGTCGTGAGCAAATAGCCAACGCGGTTTAGCGAGCCGGTATTCCGCACCGTGAGGTCGATGACGCAGCCCCAGCGATTGATGAGGGTGTCGGCGAATGATCGCGCCAGGGCAATAGCATCCGCAGTCGACAGCTCATGGGGCAGCGCGACGATCCAGAGCAGCGCCACGAGGGAGTCGACACGCTTCTCCCGTGCCTCGACGGCGTTCCAGAGTCTCTGCCGATCCCAGGGCGTCGCCATGCGAGCTTCGCTCGGAAACAGGATCTCGCTATCAAGCAAACCGTCTCTAGGCGGCATCGCATGGTGCAAGCCGGTGCGATGGTCGGTCAGTGCCTCGTCCGCATAGTACGCAGCCGAAGCGACCGCGCTTTGCGCTTTGCGTCGGGTGATCCTGGTGGTGCTCAAATGGTAGATAGCCATAAGCTCCTCGACACGAGTGCAAAAACCACCCCTGAGTGATGCCGACGGCATCAGAGCCGCTTTTCGTCCCCTGCGAGGAGCGATCCTCGCGTTCGGTCAGCGTACCTTCGCCCCTCTACCCGTCACGCGGCGGGCTTGCCCCACACTGCTCCTGGGATATCCTGATTGGGATATCGGCTATATCCACTTGGGATATCCATGGCGCTGTTCATCAAGGATCCGGCGGTCGACGCCCTCGCTCAAGAACTGGCAACGCTCAAGCGCACCACCAAGACCGAAGCTGTTCACCAAGCCTTACGCAACGAGATCGACCGCGAAAAGGGCCAGCGTGACCTCGTCGCCCTCTCGCTCGACTTCGCCCACCGGCTTCGCGAGCGGGCCGGCCCGAACCCACGCCCGGCCGAGGCCGCTTTGCGCGACCATCTCCTTGGCAACCGGTGATGTTCGTCGATACCTCCGCTCTGGTCGCGATCCTGTCGGGCGAGCCCGAGGCCGCCGCCCTCGTCGCACGGCTCCAGCAGGCCCGCCAGCGGCTCACCTCGCCGGTTGCGGTCTTCGAGACCACGCTTGCCCTCTCGCGCATCCTCGATCTGCCGCTGCCCGACGCCCGGCAGGCCGTGCGGGATTACCTCACGTTGGCAAGCATCCAGGTGGTCGCCATGTCGCCCAAGACTGCCGACGGTGCGCTGGAGGCCTTCGAGCGCTACGGCCAGGGCCGTCACACGGCCGGGCTCACCCCTGCGGATTGCCTCGCTTATGCCTGTGCCCAGGCCTATCGCATGCCGCTGCTGTTCAAAGGCCGTGGCTTTCCGTTGACCGACATCGCGGCAGCGTAGCGCGTCGGCGGTTGCAGAAGCTCGAGCCGTGCTTGAGCTTGAAGCCCCCTCCTACCTCCCTCTCAGGCAGGACCGTGCCATCGTCAGGCCTTCGCGAATAGGTCAGGGCCGGCGGGGAGCGGCGCGCGTAGATCGTCCCCGGGTGCGGGCCTCCGGCCAGAGGCGGGGTGCGGGGACCGGAACCGTCGCGGTCAGGTGCGTCACCCGAGCCGGCCAGGTGGCGTTCCCGCGGTCCGGAGGGCCTGGCCGCAGCCCAGAGGCCTCGGTGATGGGCGGTTCTACCCGGGGCGACCGGGACCACCGCAACGGCGGATGCCGGTTTTCTTCCCCGCCGCCTGCGGCGTCTCCTCGCGGATCAAGAAAACCGTCCCTCGCCGTCCTCCGCTGACGCTGCGGCCTGCAAGCAGGTGCGGCGCCGGTCGCCTCCGGCTCAACGAACGCCATCGAGGCCGCAGGGGCGCGGCCGAGAGCAACCGGACGAGAGGATCACGACCATGGCGACCATCGGCACCTTCACCCAGACCCAGACCGGCTTCACCGGCGACATCGCCACCCTCACCATCCAGGCTCGCAAGGTCACGATCCAGGCGGAGACGGAGCGCACGGCCGAGAACGCGCCGACCCACCGGATCTACCTCGCCAGGGCGGAGATCGGCGCCGGGTGGGCCAAGCGGTCCAACGAGGGGCGGGACTACATCTCGGTCAAGATCGACGACCCGAGCCTGCCGGCTCCGCTCTACGCCCGGCTCTTTGCCGAGGAGGACGGCAAGACCCACTCGCTGATCTGGACCCGCTCCACCGGCCGCCGCCAGGACTGACCCCGGCTCTCACGGGCCCCGCCCCTCGCGGCGGGGCCGGACCTGCGACAGAAGGAGCAAGTACGATGGCTTACGCGTTTGATACACTCGGCTACTCGAAGACACTGCGTGCGGCCGGCATCCCCACCGATCACGCCGAGGCGCATGCCGAAGCGGCCCGGGAGTTCATCATGGTCGACCTCGCCACCAAGGAGGATCTGCGTTCCGCCCTCCAGCTACAGACCTTGCAGATCACCGTGCGCCTGGGTGGCATCGTCGGGGCCTTCATTGCGGCCCTCGGCGCCTTTCTCAAGCTGACCTGATCTGGACCTTGGCTCGCGCCAAGGCGCGAGCCTCCTGCCGACCCGGGTCTACGCTGTCGTAGTGGCCGGGGTACACGCCGTGGGCCCCGGGAGTTCATCATGGTCGATCTCGTGACCAAGGAGGATTTGCGCGCGGCCAAGGACGAACTCCGCTCTGCCATGGAGCTGGAGACGCTCCGCTTGACCATTCGGCTCGGGAGCATGATCGTGGCGGGGCTCGTGACGACCTTCGGAGCCCTTGCCGCTCTTATCAAGCTGACCTGATGAGCACTTCGGCTCGCGTCCCGGCGCGAGCCTTCTGCCAGCCCGGGCCTCAGCTATCCAAGTGGCCGGGGTACACGCCGTAGCTCCCCACCTCGCAGGCCAGCGCCATGGCGAGTTCGGACCGGGTCACCAGGCCCTTCGGTACGTAGCCGAGTTCGTTCAAGAGCAGGTTCAGGATTGCGAACGTCTGCAGATGAGCTGCCTCGGCATCGAGGCGCTCCCGCTCGCCGTCCGAGCCGTCGTCGGCTTCGTCCAGCGCCTCGACCCGCATGAGCGCCGCAAGGTAGTGCCGGTGCGCCTCGATCGTCCGGTGCTCCAAGGTCGCGTCAGATGCGGTCGAGCAAGGCACACGACGTCTCCTTGGTTCGAGCCTGCCGCAGGGTATCCCGCGCGGTCTGCTTGCAATCATAAGATAGGCATTTGGCGTGATCCACCAACCAGGACGATAGTCGGTGAGGAAGGGGCTGCCTGATCCGCTCATTCCCGCCGGCCGCCTCGAGGATGGGTCAGGGGACCGCGCCGGAGTGAGAGAAGGCCTCGCGAGGCCATGACGGGAGATCAGGCCGGAGAGAGGCTCCGGCGCCCGTCGCGAGACCTCCCCGATGGCCCGCCGACCCTCTTCTTCCCGGAAGCCCGCTGCCCGCCGCTCCGAGGCCGCTCCAGGCCCGCGCATCGACCTCTACCAGCGCATCACCGACACGATCATCGCCCAGCTCGAACAGGGCCGGGTGCCGTGGGTGCAGCCGTGGGGCGACCTGCCGGGAGCCGCCGCGGTCGGGATGCCGCGCAATGCCCAGACCGCCCGAGCGTATTCCGGCATCAACGTCATGCTGTTGTGGTCGAGCGGCATGGCGGCGGGCTACCCGACCCAGCGCTGGCTCACCTTCCGCCAGGCGCTCGCCCTCGGGGGCTGCGTGCGCCGCGGCGAGAAGGGCACGCCCGTCGTCTACGCCAATCGCTTCACCCCCGAGCAGGAGCGGGACCGGGCCTCGCGGGCGGGCGAGGAGGCGCGCGCGATCGCCTTCCTCAAGCAGTACACCGTGTTCAACTGTGCGCAGTGCGACGGCCTGCCGGAGGACCTCTACGTGCCGCCCCCGCCGCCGCGCGAGGACCTGATCGAGCCGCGCTTCCGCGCGCTGATGGAGGGCACCGGCCTCACCATCCACCTTGGCGGGCAGCGGGCGTTCTACCGCCCGGCCGACGACGTGATCGTGCTGCCGCCGCCGCAATCGTTCTTCGAGCCGGTGAATTTTCACAGGACCGCGGCGCATGAGATGAGCCACGCCACGGGAGCCGCCCATCGGCTCGCGCGCGATTTCACCGGCCGCTTCGGCAGCGAGGGGTACGCACGGGAGGAGCTCGTGGCCGAGATCTCGGCGGCCTTCGTCTGCGCCAGCCTCGGGATCGTGCCGACGGTGCGCCACGCCGACTATATCGCGAACTGGCTCGAGGTGCTGCGCTCGGATCCGCGCGCGATCGTGCAGGCCGCAGGGTTGGCCAGCCGCTCGGCCGACTGGCTGCTCGGCCACTTGCCGGCCGACCTCGCCCCGGACGGCGCCGGCGGGCAGGGCGAGGAGGATGGTGCGGAGGACGCGGCGGCGACGATCGAGCGGGAGGCGGCGTGATGCGCTTCAAGCGCTGGCCGCGGCCGACGGCGTTCGAGGACACGTCGCGCAAGCGCGCGGCGTACCAGCGCAAGCAGGTCCGCGAGCAGGCGGCCCTGCCCCTCTTCGCCGCGGTGATCGCCGAGCGCCAGCTCGACGTCGACGAGGAGATGGTCCGGCGCACCGGGCAATGGGAGCGTCAGCAGCAGGAGAGCCGGCGGCAGCGGGCGGAAGGCTGGCGCAGGGTTCGCAACCGCCTGTCCGCCCTGGAGGTCGACCAGCGCCGCGCGATCCGGGCTCTGTGGCGGATCTGTCCGTATCCGGCCGATCCGAGCTATCTCGGCACCCTGCTGCACGAGATCGCGACCGGCCGGATCGATCCGGCGCGGCCGCCGTGGGGCGGCGGCCACACGCTCACCCCCCGGACGACGCCGAACCCGGCGAGCTTTTCCGAGGCCTTCCGGCAGATCGGCCAGCGCACGGTGGGCGGCGGGCCGAAGACGACGGGGGCCGACGAGCGCCTGTTCTGCGGCAATCTCGGGTCCGGGATCCTGTTCCTGACCTCGCGCGTGCGGCTGATCGATCCGAGCGAGAGCTTCTACACCTCGTCGAACCACCGGCTGCGCGACAGCCACGTCGGCCGCAGCGGGCATTGGGTCGACATCATCGTGCGCGGCACCTGCTCGGATGACGACCTCGCGATAATCCGCCGCCTCGCCCAAGCGGACGATACGCGGTCCGTCATCGTCCGGCGGCTGGCGCAAGAGGAGCGAGAGGCAGAGGGATAAAGTCGGGCTTTCTCGAAGTCGAGAGAGGCCCTGACCCTGAACCCTTCGGAGCCTGGCGCAGATGGCCGATCCTTCGTCCTACACGATGTCCCTCGACCTCGATGTCCTGGATCCCGCGAGGGTGCTCGAGGCCGCCGCGCGCGAGCTTGTGCGTCGCCACCACGCCCCAACCCTCGACGAGGCGCGGGCTCATCTCGCCGGCGACGTGGCCAAGGCCCTCACCGTCCTGGTCGACCTGCACGACCTCACGGCCGGTAGCGCCATGGTGGTGCGCATCCAGGCTGCCGATACCGCGGCAGCACCGGCTCGCCTTCCCGGGCCGGCCGCTCGCGCCCTGCCGGCTCCGGACGCAGCCTCCTGAGCGGGCGAGCCATCGACGCGACCCGGGTTGCCGGATACGACACACGGTATTGCAGGCGGATGCAGAGGGGCCGAGCCAACCGGCCCTGCCGGGGAGGATAGGCCGCCCCGGCCTCGGCGAAGGCCTCGCCTGCGATGGGAGTAATGCCGATGTGGTTCTTGCCACTGAGCATTACGCTTGATGTGAAAAGGACCCGGAGCAGTTGGCAGCTGCGCCTCCGGGTCCAATTCTTCACATTCTAGCGAAACGGGGGGACAGGGAAACCTGTCCTCCCACTCCACGACCGAAGATAGCGCCTTCCCGATCCTTTCGCCAGTCTCCGCCCGCCTCACAGTCAGAGGAGGGCCTTTCCTCCGTGCAGGCTTCCCGGGCGGGACGAGCGCTCCCGTCGGGCCTGCAGCTCAGGAGCGAGACATGGGCGAGTACGTGATGACCACCGTGACCATCGGCGGCCCCCTGGAGGGCGCGCAGGCCGTCGCCGGCCTGATCGCCGCGACGGGCCGCTACTTCGCCGAGGCCGAGCGCCTGGTGCACGAGGCCCTGGCCGAGGGGACGAGCGTGACCTTCGAGGATCTCCAGGATTTCGGCCTCACCTCGGACCTCGACGCCTACTGCCAGAAGCACGGGCTGTCGTACCTCCGCACTTGGTGTGCACGCTCCGGCGTGTTCGACGCCGGCCTGCGCCACTGGCGCCCGGGGCTGGCGAGCCCAGCCGCCGAGCTGGCCGACGACGGCGGCGAGCCGGTGATGACCCTGGCAGCGCTCCGCAACGCGCACGAGGCCGGCGAGGGCCTGCCCGAGATCCTGGCGCGGCTCGATCAGGCGGTGTCCACCGCCGTCCCGCCGCTGACCCTGGCCCCGCGCGAGGCCGTGGGCGCCCGCGTGCAGGTCGCCGCCTGATCTGGCGACCAACGGTTCCGCGGCCCCCTTCTGGAGTCAGAGGGGGGCTTCGCCTGCGTGAGGGTTTCGAGGTCGACAGAGAGCCGACCACCCGACGCGAAGGATGATGAGCCATGTCCAGGACCAAGGCCGCCGCCAAGATCGCCGCCACCGCCAAGATCGTCCTGACCGAGGCGGTCGGGATCCCGTTCGAGAAGCTCAGCTTGTCCCAGGCCAACGTGCGCCGGATCGCCGACGGCATGAGCATCGAGGATCTCGCCGCCGACATCGCCCATCGCGGCCTGCTCCAGTCCTTGAGCGTGCGCCCGCTCCTCGACGAGGCGGGCCAGGAGACCGGCCGCTTCGAGGTGCCGGCCGGCGGGCGCCGCTTTCGCGCGCTCGAGCATCTGGTGGCGACCGGGCGCATGGCCAGGACCGTCAAGGTGCCCTGCATCGTGCGCGCGGCCGGCAGCGCGATCAGCGCGACCGAGGACTCGATCGCCGAGAACGCGATGCGCGAGGCCCTGCATCCGCTCGACCAGTACCGGGCGTTCAAGGCGCTCGCCGACACCGGCATGTCGACCGCCGACATCGCCGCCCGCTTCTTCGTGACCGAGCGGATCGTCACCCAGCGCCTGCGGCTCGCCGGCGTCAGCCCGGCGCTGCTCGAGGCCTACGGCGCCGGTCAGATGACGCTCGAATGCCTGATGGCGTTCTCGGTCAGCGAGGACCATGCCCGCCAGGTTCAGGTCTGGGAGGCGCTGAAGAAGCGGGGCGCCCTGAGCAACTGGGGCATCCGCCAGGCGCTGACCGAGCGCACGGTGAGCATGGGCGAGGCCCGCGCCATCTTCGTCGGCGAGGAGGCCTACGAGGCCGCCGGCGGCACGATCCTGCGCGACCTGTTCACGGACCGCGGCGACGGCTGGTTCGAGGATGCGGCGCTGCTCGACCGGCTGGCCGAGGCGAAGCTCGCCGAGTTCAGCACCACGGTCGCGGCGGAGGGCTGGAAGTGGATCGAGGTGTCGCTGGCGCTGATGAGCAGCCGCTTATACGGCCTGCGCGTCCTGCCGACCCGCTCCGAGCTGAGCGAGGCCGAGCATGAGGCCTTCGAGGCGGCCCTGGCCGAGCGCGAGGGACTCGACAACGAGTACGGCTACAGCGACGAGGAATGGCCCACCGACGCCGCGCATCGGATGTCCGAGCTGGAGAGGGACATCGCGGCGTTCGAGGCCCGCGCCCACATCTACGACCCGGCCGACATCGCGATCGCCGGTGCGTTCGTCACCCTCGACTACGACGGCACGCCGAAGGTGCGCCGCGGCTACGTCCGGCCCGAGGACGAGCCCCGGGCTGAGACGGAGACCCCTGCGGGGGCGGACCACGGCGCGTCCGCGGCCGGAGCGGCGCCGGCGCCGATCGGCGAGCCGGTCGCGTCCCCCTCGGGCAGTGTCGCTGCCCCGGCTCCGGCGGTGATGCGCACGGTCATCACGATCGGGGGTAGCACGCCCGCGCTCGCCCCCGCGCCCGAGCCGGAGGAGGTCGAGCGCCCACTCTCCGAGCAGCACCGGACCGAACTGACCACCTACCGCACCATCGCGCTACGCGAGGCGCTGGCCGACGATCCCCAGGCCGCCTTCATCGCGGTCCTGCACGCCATGGTGATCCGCGTCATCGTCACAGGCTACCGCACCGGGTCCTGCCTGGAGATCTCGACCTCCTCGGCCCGCCCCGATCACACCGTCCAGGGCCTCGACGCCTACCGGCCGGCGAGCGCCCTCGACGCGAAGCGCGAGGCGTGGGCGAGGCGCCTGCCGGCCGACCACCGGGCGATCTGGGACTTCCTGGTGGGACTGGCGCCCGAGGAGCGCACGGACCTGTTCGCGCTCTGCGCCGGCCTCTCCATCAACGCGATGCACAGCGCTTACGATCGGCGGCCCGCCGAGGTGATGCCGCATGCCGACCAGCTCGCCCAACTCGTCGGGCTCGACATGACCCGGGACTGGAAGCCGACGGCGGCGAACTACTTCTCGCGCGTGACGAAGGGCAAGATCCTGGCGGCGGTGCGCGAGGCCAAGGGCGAGGACAAGGCCCAGCTCCTCGACCATCTCAAGAAGGCCGACATGGCGCGCGAGGCCGAGCGCCTGATGGCCGACAGCGGCTGGCTGCCCGAACTGCTGCGCACGCCCGGCCTGAGTGCCGAGGGGGCGACGGCGACCGAGGAGGCCGCGCTGCCGGCGTTCCTCGGCGAAGCTGCGGAGGAGGACGGGTCCGAGCCGCTTCCGCCCTTCCTCGACGGCGAGGACGGCCCAGCCGACGGTGAGCCTGACCTGGGCTACGCCATCGACGCCGAATGAGAAGCCCAGGGTGGGTGCGGGCCGAGCGCTCGGGCCCGTCGCAGACCTGATCGGCACCGGTCCCGGGCGGCAGCCCGGGGTCGCTGCCTGCGCGATCTCCCCCTTCAGGCTCCACCCGCCTCGGGTGAGATCCATGCTGTAGGCCTTCGGCTTGGACAGGTCCTCGACGCCTTGCGGCTGCTTCTTGGCCTTCATGACGTACTTCTTGCGCGGCTTGGCCGCGCTGCGATCGTATTGCCAGAGGTTGCGCTGCCGGGCGAGCTCGGACCGATGCTTGTGGTCGGCCGCCGGCATCATCGGGTAGTCGTCGGGCAGACCCCACTTCTCACGGTAGGCATCCGGCGTCAGGCCGAACAGCCGCAGGTGCCGGGCCAGCATCCGGTAGTGCTTATTGTCCTCGAAGCAGACGAGGTAGGTTTCCTGGACCGAGTCCTCGATCTCCCTGCGCGTGAGAAGGCGTGCCGGAGCCTGCGGGCGGGGATGGTCCGACGCGACGTAGGTGAGAGCCGGGGCCTCGGGGACGGCCGTGTCGACCTCGAAGTCGCGCGGAGACTTGACCACCTCGAACACCGACTCGATCAGCGGGGCGACACGATCCGGCGGTATCCTGTTGCCGGCAACGTACGCCATCACGATCCGGGCCGTGCATTCGACGATCGTGTCGTGGTTTGTTCTGTGCGGCCGGTTCAACCGACGAATCCCTCCGCTGTGTCTGACTGTTTCATGCAAGCCCATGACTTGGCAATGGTCAATGGTCTTAATGGTTCGTAAGGGAATTCCCGGTGTGGAAGGACCGGCAGTGTGTCCTCAATACTTCGGGACGGTATAAAAATTCCGTAATCTGAGAGGAAAAGGAGCCCTCCGGGGGATTAAGCCGGTGCGAGGGGAAGAGAGACCCGCGGCCCGGCCTGATCGACCAGGAGCCGCGACCATGAACTTCTCCATCAGCGCCAAATACTTGGAGGCTAGCACCGCCCTCGTGCCGAGCCCGAGCCCGGCCGCGATCGTCGAGGCCGGCACGCGCCTCGCGGATGCCCTCGCGAAAGGCCGCGCGATCGAGACCGCCGCCTTGCGCGCGGCGATGGAAGCCGCCTGCGGCGGCAACGACGCCGAGGGCTTCTGGCTGTGGAAGGACGCCTACGAGGCCGGCGAGGTCGCTCAAGTTCTGTTCCTGCGCCGGTTCTGGCCGGCGATCCGGGCCAAGGCCGCGACCCCGGCCGCCCGGCTCGCGATGCTCGCCCGGGTCGCCGCTCTCCTGCCGACCCATACGCGGCGCAGCGAGGAGAGCGAGGCGCTCCAGCAGTTCTCGACGCCGCTGCCGCTCGGCTACGTTGCGGCCCTCGCCTGCGGCCTGCGGCCGGGCGAGGAGCTGCTGGAGCCGTCAGCCGGCACCGGGCTGCTCGCGATCCACGCCGAGTTGGGCGGCGCGCGCCTCCATCTCAACGAGCTGGCCGCGACCCGGGCCGGGCTCCTGACGGCGCTGTACCCGGCCGGTTCGGTCACGCAGCTCGACGCAGCCCAGATCCACGACAGGCTGGATCCGGGCGTTACCCCGAGCGTGATCCTGATGAACCCGCCCTTCTCCGTGGCGGCCCAGGTCGAGGGCCGCTATCGCGACGCCACCGGCGATCACCTGCGCTCGGCCCTGTCCCGGCTTGCCCGCGGCGGGCGCCTGGTCGCCATCACCGGCGAGAGCTTCCGACCCGATCGCCCGGCCGCGGCGAAGGCCTTCGCGGCGCTTGGCGAGCGCGGCGGGCGGCTGGTGTTCTCGGCCGGGCTGTCGGGCCGCGCCTACGCGAAACACGGTACGTCCGTCGATGTGCGCCTCAGCGTGTTCGACCGGCTGCCCGCCGGCGAGACGGGCGCGCACGTCGCCCCGCTCGGGCTGATGGAGGATGTGGCCGCGCTGCTGGCCGCGGTGCTCGCGAGCGTCCCGGCCCGCCTGGAGCCGGCCGCGCCGGCTGGACGCAGCGCGATCCCGGGCTTCGCCCGTAGGCCCGCCCCGGCCCCGCGCTCCCGCGCGCCGGACGCCGCCCCGGCTGCCGCTGGCGAGACCGCCCCGGAGGTCACCTACACGGTGATCGAGGAGCTGCCCGCCACGCTCGCGGCCGAGGCCGCCCTGTACGAGGCCTACGCCCTGGAGACCCTGCGGATCGAGGGCGCGCAACCCCACCCGACCCCGCTGGTACAGTCGACGGCGATGGCCTCGGTCCGCCTGCCAAGGCCGAGCCACACCCCGCGCCTGCCGACTGCTATCGTCACTGGCGGCCTCCTCTCGGAATGCCAGCTCGAGACCGTGATCTACGCCGGCGCCGCCCACGCCCGCCACCTGCCGGGCTACTGGACGGTGGATGAGACCAGCACGGTCCTCTCGGCCGCGGCCAAGGGTGCCGATGGCGCCGTGCGCTTCCGCCAGGGCTTCTTTCTCGGCGACGGCACCGGCGCGGGCAAGGGGCGCCAGGTCGCCGGGATCATCCTCGACAACTGGGGCCAGGGACGCCGCAAGGCGCTCTGGATCTCGAAGAACGAAGCCCTGCTGGAGGACGCCCAGCGCGACTGGCGCCACCTCGGCCAGGAGCCGCTCCAGATCGTGCCCCTGTCGCGTTACGCCCCCGGCAAGCCGGTGACGCTGTCCGAGGGCATCCTGTTCACCACCTTCGCGACCCTGCGCGGAACCGGTCGCAACGGCTCGGGCTCGCGCCTCGACCAGATCCTTGCCTGGCTCGGGCCGGACTTCGACGGCGTCATCGCTCTCGACGAGGCCCACGCGCTCGCCAACGCCGCGGCCGGCTCAGGCGATCGCGGCGTGGTCGAGGCCTCGCAGCAGGGGCGCGCCGGCCTCGCACTCCAGTACCGCCTGCCTGATGCCCGCGTACTATACGTCAGCGCCACCGGCGCGGTCACGGTCGAGAAGCTCGCCTACGCCCACCGCCTCGGCCTGTGGGGTGGCGGCGCCTTCCCGTTCCCCACCCGGTCGGACTTCGTCACCGCCATGGACCAGGGTGGGCTCGCGGCGATGGAGGTGCTGGCGCGCGATCTGAAGGCGCTCGGCCTCTACACCGCCCGCTCGCTGTCCTACGCCGGCGTCGAGGTCGAGATGCTCGAGCACGCGCTGACGGCGGAGCAGACGGCGATCTACGACGCCTACGCCGACGCCTTCCAGGTGATCCACACCAACCTCGACGCGGCGCTGAAAGCCTCGGGCGTCACCGGCACATCCGGAACGCTGAACCGGGCGGCCAAGTCCGCGGCGCGCTCCGCCTTCGAGTCGAGCAAGCAGCGCTTCTTCAACCACCTGCTCACCGCGATGAAGTGCCCTTCGCTGATCGTGGCGATCGAGGCGGGGATCGAGGCCGGCCACGCGGCGGTCGTCCAGATCGTCTCGACCGGCGAGGCGCTGATGGAGCGGCGCCTGGCCGAGATCCCCTCGGAGGAATGGGGCGACCTGAACGTCGATGTCACGCCGCGCGAGTACGTCATCGACTACCTGAAGCACGCCTTCCCGACCCAGCTCTACGAGCCCTACACCGACGACGGCGGCAACATCCTGTCCC
Source organism: Methylobacterium aquaticum (assembly GCF_001043915.1). GTDB lineage: Bacteria > Pseudomonadota > Alphaproteobacteria > Rhizobiales > Beijerinckiaceae > Methylobacterium > Methylobacterium aquaticum. The sequence goes on from NZ_LABX01000056.1 coordinate 66,952, forward strand.
GGCCGGTGATCGATGCCGACGGCCAGCCCGTCCTGTGCCGCGAGGCTGTCGAGACCCGCGACAGCCTGATCGAGCACCTGTGCGGGCTTGAGCCCGTGCAATCGGCCCTCGACCAGATCCTGCACCACTTCGGCACGGACGTCGTCGCCGAGGTGACGGGACGCTCGCGCCGGATCGTGCGCCAGGCGGGCAAGGACGGCGTTGATCGCCTGGCGCTCCAGAACCGGCCGGCGACCGCCAACCTCTCGGAGACGCAGGCGTTCCAGGACGACGAGAAGCGGATCCTGGTGTTCTCGGATGCCGGCGGCACCGGGCGCAGCTACCATGCCGACCGGGGCGCCAAGAACCAGCGCCTGCGCGTCCACTACCTGCTCGAGGCTGGCTGGAAGGCCGACGCGGCGGTCCAGGGGCTCGGCCGCACCAACCGCACCAACCAGGCGCAGCCGCCTCGGTTTCGCCCGGTCACCACCAGCGTGAAGGGCGAGAAGCGGTTTCTCAGCACGATCGCCCGGCGCCTCGACACCCTCGGCGCCATCACCCGCGGCCAGCGTCAGACCGGCGGCCAGGGCCTGTTCCGGCCCGAGGACAATCTCGAAGGGCCGTACGCGGCGACGGCACTTCGCCAGCTCTACTGGGCGATCGTGCGGGGCGAGATCGAGGGCTGCCCGCTCAAGGTGTTCGAGGCGATGACCGGGCTCGCGCTCACCTCCGAGAACGGCTCCGTTCTCGACGAGCTGCCGCCGATCGGCCGCTTCCTCAACCGCGTGCTGGCGCTGCGCATCGCGGTCCAGAACGTCCTGTTCGAGGCGTTCGAGGAGCGGCTGGCCCTGGTGATCGAGGGCGCGATCTCGGCCGGGGTCTACGACGTCGGCGTCGAGGTCCTGACCGCCGAGAGCTTCACGGTCACCGATCGCGAGGTCGCCTACACCCACCCGGCGAGCGGGGCGCACACGCACCTCCTGACCATCGCCGAGCGCCGCCGGCTCCGGCCGCTCGACCTCGCCACGGCGCTCGACATGATCGCCGACGGCTACCGCCCCGTCGTGAACGCGCGCTCCGGCCGGCCGGCGCTGATGGGCAAGGCGGCGAGCGAGACGCGCGAGGACGGCTCGGTGGTCGCCCGGGTCCGCCTGGTGCGCCCGCTCCAGCGCCAGCTTCTCGACCGCGACCAGTACGCCCGCTCCTCGTTCGAGGATGTGACGCCGGAGGCCTTCGCGGCGGCGTGGGCGGCTGAACTCGCCAGCCTGCCCGAGTTCGACGAGCGCACCCTCTACGTGGTCACCGGCCTGCTGCTGCCGATCTGGGACCGGCTGCCGGGCATCGACATGCGCGTCTTCCGCCTCGTGACCGACGCCGGAGAGCGCATCGTCGGGCGCGTGGTCGAGGCCCAGGACCTGCACGTCACCCGCGAGCGGCTGAACCTTGGAGCTGGCGCCGCCCTGGCGCCGGCCGAGGCCTACGCCGCGGTGCTCGGCGGGCGGACCAGCCTGCAGCTCGCGGGCGGTCTTCAGGTGAAAAGAGCAAGGGTGATGGGCGAGGATCGGATCGAAGTGATCGGGGCGAGCGAGAGTGCGCGGGCGGGGCTCAAGACCATCGGGCTGTTCTCCGAGGTGATCTCGTTTCGTACGCGTCTGTTCATCCCGGTCGGCGAGCGCGGCGCGGCCATTCTGGCCGCGATGATGGAGCGCCACGCGCTCCTGCGTTGCGTCGCCGTCACCGCTCACGCTTAATGTCCGTGTCCCGACGGAGGTTCGATCATGCCGACACTACCCCCCGCCTCGGATATCGCGGCTCAACTCGCCAACAATGTCGAGTGGTTCTGTCGGCGCTACCTCTCCAACGGCTACCGCTCCGGTCGGTACTGGTGCGTCGGGGACGTCTACAACACCGAGGGCGGCTCCCTCTACGTGCGCCTGACCGGCCCGGCCAGCGGCAAGGGCCGGCGGGGCAAGTGGCAGGATGCAGCCACCGGCGAGCACGGCGACCTCCTCGACGTGATCCGGCTTCAGCGCGGCGAGGACTGGCGCGACGCGCTGGCCGAGGCATGGGCCTTCCTCAGCCTGCCCGAACCGCCCGCGCCGGAGCGTCGCGAGGCGCTCCCACCAGCGCGTGACACCACGGAGTCGGCCCGGCGGATGCTGCGCTACGGGCGGCCGCTCGCGGGCACCCCGGCGGAGGCCTACCTGCGCTCACGCGGGATCGAGCACGCCGCGAGCTTCGCCGCCCTGCGCTTCCACCCGCGCTGCCTCTATCGGCCGTCCCGCAAGCATCCGGGTCCGGATACCTGGCACCCGGCCCTGCTCGCTACCGTCACCGATCTCGATGGGTCGGTCACGGCGGTAGGCCGGACCTGGCTCGCGCCGGACGGGCGTGGCAAGGCCGAACTTCCGAAACCCCGCCGCGTGCTCGGCAACCTGCTGGGCCACGGCGTGCGCTTTCCCGGCACCGTGTCGGATGTGATGGTGGCCGGCGAGGGCGTCGAGTCGGTGCTGTCGGTCCACCGCCTGATGCCGAGCATCCCCCACGTCGCCGCGCTCTCGGCCGGGCACCTCGGCGCCCTGATCCTGCCGGGGGGCCTGCGCCAGCTCTACATCGCCCGCGACGCCGACGAGGCCGGGGAGCGGGGAGCCTGGACCTTGCGCCAGCGCGCCGAGGCTCAAGGCATCCTGGTCAGTGACCTCGTTCCGCGGGAGGACGACTTCAATCGCGACCTGTGCCACCTCGGCCCGCGCGATCTCGCCCTGCACCTGGCCCCGCAGCTCGACCCGAACGATGCCGTGGCGCATCTCCTGTTCAATGAGGGCGGGGAGGCGGCTGCCGCCTGAGGAGTGGGTGGAGAGGCCCGCTGGCACGCAGGGGCCGCGAGAGAGCCCGCCTCCACGGCCTTCTTGAGAGGGCGACGGGATGCCGGGTCGGGGGACCTTGGGCGCAACGGCTTCACGCCCGACGATTTTCCGCCGCCGCCCGTGGGGCGGCTTTGCATCGCGAAACAAAATCGACGGTCGCAGAGCCGTCCTCCGCTCCGCTCCGGCCCGCGCGGCCGCATCGCAAGACGTGCGATGCGGATCCTCGCGCGGGTGCGCCAGGCCCCCGAGCCCGGCCTTGGGTCGCCATGAAGGCCGCGATGGACGCGGTCCCCGGACCCTCGAGGAGCTAAGCGATGCTCGACCACCTGACCCACGACCTCGACGAGGACCTTCAGCCCGATCCGACCCTGCTCGAGGAGCTCGCGGTCACCGGCTACCGCCCGTTCGAGGAGCACGACGATCCCCGGCCCCTGCCCGGCGCCTTCCAGATGGACGGAGCCCTCAACGTCGCGATGTCCTCCCTCGAGCAGGCCTTCGCCGACACCCGCCTGGAGGACGACCTCGAGGACGTGCTCTGGGGCTTCGTGAACGTCTTCCACCGCCGGGTCGAGCAGATCGATCGCAAGCTCGACGAGAACGAGCAGGCGCAGCGCCAGAGCCAGCGCGAGCAGGACGGCAGCGAAGTGCTGTCGGTCGAGCTGGAGCGGCTCATCGCCCTCGGGCAGACGCTCTGCGAACGCCGCAACGCCTTCGAGTACGCCCGCGACGCCGCCGCCCACCGGTTCACCCGGATCACGAAGTCGCTGTGGCGCCCGCGCTCCGGCTCGCAGGTCAACCGCGCCACGATGACCGCGGCGATGATCGACTCGCGCGACTTCATCAGCGCCCGGCGCCGAGCCGAGACCGAGATCCACCTGCCCCCGGGCACCCGGATCGCCTTCACGGGCGGCAAGCAGTTCCAGGACGTGTCGGTGATCTGGGACACCCTCGACAAGGTGCGGGCCAAGCACCCCGACATGGTGCTGCTCCACGGTGGAGGCGACGGCGCCGAGCTGATCGCGGCGAAGTGGGCCGAGAACCGCAAGGTCGCGCAGGTGGTGTTCCGGCCCGAGTGGAAGCGCCACAGCAAGGCGGCTCCGTTTCGGCGCAACGACACCATCCTGGAGCAGGCGCCGATCGGGGTGGTGCACTTCCCCGGTGGCGGGATCTCCGACAACCTCGCCGACAAGGCGATGGCGAAGGGCATCCCCGTTGCGCGGGGCGTGAAGGCCGGCGCGTGAGCGCCGGACCCCGGGAGCGAGCGGCCCGTGATCGGGCCGCTATCCCTCGACGTGGCTCGGGTGCCAGGCGGCCGCCCGGGTCTCCCTGGCAAGCCGCCGATAGGCCTCCTCGAAGGCGCCGTGCACGCGTTGATCCTGGATCAGATCGGTGACGAGTAAGGCCAGCCGGTCGTAGGCCCCGCGCGGGAGGGAGACCTCGGTATCCGCGTCGCGATAGAAGACGACATCGCCGATCTGGACCAGCGAGAACCCAATGCGGTCGCAGAACACGGAAGCTTCCCCGTCAAGCTGGAAACCCTCGATCAGGTCGGCGACGTCCTCGACGCCGGTCGCCGAAAGGGGGAGGCCACTGAAGGTCAAGGTGAGGCGCAGATTGGCCGGCTCCCCGACTTCGAACCGAAGCGAGGTGGTGCCATCGAAGATCGCCTTCAAAGTCGACCAGGAAGATGCCGGAAGAGCCTCGGCGGGAGCCTCGGGGCAGGTGAACGGCTCGAGCGGGTTGACGGCCATGACTACCCCAAGGATCACCCTGATTGCCGCAGGGTAGCACGCAGGGAAGGCAGGGTCAGCACTGAACCGGAGCCGACCCGATCCAGGCTGGAAGCGCTCCTCCCCAACAAGAGTCGCGCATCTGGTCAAGCCGCGAGGCTGGCGGGGCCGCAGCGGCGCCACGCGAGACGCGGCGCAGCGCGTCAGCCACCTGCAATCAGGAGCGACGGCGGGGGTAGCAGATGGTCACACCGCCCATCCGGCAAAGAACGCCGACCGGCAGGTTCACCCATGGCGTAGGGCGCAGGAGGAGGCGCGGCAGTGACGTTCGCGCCGGCGTCGAACCGTCCCAACACGATGGCGACACGGGAACAGACGGCGGCTCCGCCCGCAACCGTCCGGCCGGACGATTTTCCCCTGGCGCTATGCGCCATTCCTCGCGGGACAAAATCGCCAGTCCGGCCGGTCCTCCGCTGCGCTCCGGCCCCTCGAGGGTGCGGGCGACACCGTCGCCTGTTTGAGGGGTTGCATCGCGCCGGGGCGGTCCCGAGCGCCAGGGAAACCCAGCCGATGCTCCTCTCCACCGACATCCCGCAGACCGATCTTCGTGCGAACCTCGAGGCGATCCTGGCCTCGATGAATGCGGAGATGAACTCGCTCTCCGACCTGGCCGCGCGGCGCGTCGTGGCGGAGTGCATCGAGACGATCCAGGACGCGATCGACGACCTCCCTGCGGGGGCCTGAGCGAGCCACCACGAGGGTCGGCATGAGCCGGCCCTTCGACCATGTCGGGAGACCGGGAACCTCGGCGCTGAGTGGTGCCCGGATCATGGAGGTATCGGTGCCCGGCTGGAAGCGCTCCTCCCCGGCGAGGGCAGCCTATCTGGTCAGGCCGCGAGGCTGGAGGCGTCCGGAGCGGGCGCCATCACGAGCGGCGGCGGCGCGGTGAGGGGCGCCCTCCCGCGCCAAACTGGACGAGCGGCGAGGGCCACGAGCCGGCCACCCCGCCCCATCCGGCAAGCCCGGCGTCCGGTCGATCCGCCCCAAGCGGAACCGGCGGTGAAGCGCGGCGCCGACGTTCGCCACAGCGTCGGACCGTCCCTACACGATGGCGACAAGGGAACAGACGGCGTCTCCGCCCGCAACCGTCCGGCCAGACGATTTTCCCCTGGCGCTGCGCGCCATTCCTCGCGGGACAAAATCGTCAGTCCGGCCGGTCCTCCGCTGCGCTCCGGCCCCTCTCGGGGTGCAGGCGGAGCCGCCGCCTGTTTGGGGGGTCGCATCGCGCAGGGACGGTCCCGAGCGCCACAGGAACCCAGCCGATGCCGCGCCCCACCTCGACCCTCCCCGCCCACGCCCGCTACGCCCTCGTGACCCACGTCGCCGAACTCCGCGCCGAGCTGGCCTCCATCTCCTGCCCGCGCGAGCGGCGCGCCATCCAGGCCGAGCTGAAGGCCGCCCAAACCCGGGTCGCCCAGCTTCCCCCGGAGGGCTAAAACCCCCTCCTCCAGGGCCGCCCGAACGGCGGCCTTCGACCCCGAAGATCGGGGAGCCATACGCTGGTTCGTAGCGCGCGGGACAAGCCTTCGGCGAGCCCCCGTCCGGGCGCCCGCCGAACCGTCCTTGCGGACGGGTTTCGCCGCGCCTGGTGCCACGGCGAGCGGCCCGTCAGGCCGCCTGTGGGCTCGCCTTGATCTCGTTCCTGTAATCATCGGCCTCCTGGCTCTCACGAGCGAAGAAGCGGTTCTCCTTGACGAGCTTCTTCATGTCATCGCGACGGAAGTAGATCGCCCGGCCGCAGCGGATCGGCTCGACACCCGGCACGCACAGGATCTGCTCGTCGCGCCGCATCGTGTTGATGATCTCGTCGGGCATGATGAGTGCCCTTTTGTGAAGCGCCGTCGAGGCCGACACGCTCACGCCGCCCGAGCCTTTGCCCGTCCGGGCCTGCTGGCTGTACGAGATAATTTCCTGCGTGAAGTACCCGCACCGCTCCGACAACGCCTTGGCCGTGTCAACGTCGGTGACGGCGGAGAAGCTCTGCCACGAGGTCGACTCGAACCACGCCGAGACGGCGTCCTTGTCGCCCCATTGTTGGCGTAGCTGGCCCAGCGCCTGGTACACCATCACGAGCACGATGCCATACTTGCGGCCGGCGTCACGGGCGACCTCGAGCAGGCTCATGTTGCCGAGCCGTGCCGCCTCGTCGAGGATGAACGCGACGCGGTCCTTCACCTCACCGTTGGCGTGGTAGAGCGCATTCAACAGCCCGCCGATGATGACCCGGGCGAGGCCCGGATAATCCTGAAGCGTCTGGAGATCGAGCGCGACGAACACGTCGATATCGTCCTCCACGAGGTCAAGGCTGGAGAACGCCCCATCCGACACGATCGCGGCATATTCCTTGAACGACAGCCAGTTCGTGAGGTCGGCCGCGGTGGCGTAGACGCCCGAGAACGTCTGCGGCGTCATCGACTTGAACGGGCCAAGCGCCAGCGCGGCAAACGAGTCCTTTTCCTCCGCGCGAAGGATCCACCCGAGCTGCATCAGGAAGTCGGGCTCGGGCTGCGAAATCAGCTCGCGCAAGGTGCGTAGCGTGCGCGGCCGGGTCGCATCAAAACCCCTGTTGAGGCAGATGTGAGCCAGCACCCCGCGGATGAGCTGGAGCGCCGAGTTTCGGAAGAAATCATTGGGGTCGGCGCGCTTGACCTGGCCGGTGGCGATCCAGCCGACCACGGCCGCGATGTCCTTCTCGGCCGAGTCCTCGCCCCGCCCGATCCAGTCGAGGACGTTGAACCCGCTCTCCAGGTCCTTCGGGGTGATGCAGTGCACGCGCCGGAAGTTTCCCGGACCGCGCATCTTTTTCCGGTAGTCGGCGAGCATCGGATACAGCTCGGTCGAGGGATCGAGCACGACAGTGTTCCAGGGGCACGACAGCAGCATCGGGATCACGGTGCCCGTCGTCTTGAACCCGCCGGATCCGGAGAAGATCAGGCCGTGCCCGGAGCCCAGATCCGCGTTGAACCCCATCAGGGGTTTGCGACCCCCGGAGCCCCACGTCCTGCGATCACCGGGCTTGAAGATCCGCGACTGGCTCTTCGCATCGAGATCGGGTCGGTACAGCTCGCCCAGCACGAGTGCGCCATCCTCCGGGAACAGCTCGCCGGCAAGCCGCATCGTCGCCCATTCGGCGTCGCCGTGGGCGGCCGATTTCGAGCGGATCGGCTTGTTGTAGCCGCGTGTGGTCTTCTTGACCCGGACAAGGGAAACGACCGGCGCGACGAAGGCGACGAAGCCCGCAAAGCACACCGCGCAAAACAGCGGGATGTCGGTCTTGCGCAGCAACGCTCGCGTGTCCGCCCCCGGGGAGAGGGCGGTCAGCCGGGCGATCTCCTCGCGCACCGTCCAGACGCACAGCCCGATCAGGAACAGCGAGGAGAACACGGCGATGACCCGGCCGCTGTCGCCGGGCCGGGCCAGTCCACAGATGGCAAACAGGATGAGCGCGGGGAACGCGACCGCGGCCACCCGCATGGCCTGGACCATCATCGAATGGCCGGGCTCGACGACGTAGAACGACCCGACGAGGGGCGCGAGAACCAGCGAGAACGCGAGGTGCAGAGCGAGGCCGATCGCAACGGCGATGGCACCGTAGAGCCACTTCATGCCCGGAACTCCTTATCCCCCAGACGGGCGAGCCGTTCCTCCTCGGCAGGGTCGCGAATGCGCTCGCGGCCCTCGACCAGCAGGCCGAGCAGGACATTGCTCGGGATGTCGGCGAGCCCCGCTTTGACGATCAGGCCGCCGAGCGTGATCTTCTTGTGAGCGTCCCGCCGACGCTCCTCATTCCGCTTTTGCATCAGCTCCCTCTGGAGCCGGTCGAGCGCCTCGACGTCCCTTTGCCTTGGGCTGCGCCACCTCCGGGTATTCCGTACGAAATCGCGCCACCATCTCCTCGAAGGCTTTGCTCAAATCCTCCTCCGGGATGGCGATCGAGCCGAGGCCGGCCTTCATCGCCAATCCGCCGATCCGCGCGGCTTCGGCCTTGTCGTGTTCACTGAGCTTCCTCTTCAGCGCATCGATCGAGCTGGTCAGCTGCTGGATCTCGCCGAGGATCGACTCGCGCGACTTTGGCCTCGCCATGACTGCCCCATCCCCTCTTCCGTTGGACGGCGTTGGTTAACATCCCCATGGCGAATAGGAAACGCTGCGTCAGACATCGCGAGCGATATCTGGCTCATGGCACGAAGATCCGTGGTTCCAGCGTCACACTTTCGCGCGTGTCAGTCTTAGATTGATGTGGCGCGTCCCACTCCGCTTGCTAATAATGGGCCAGCTCCTCGGCCTCTCATGGCCGAGCTTACGGCCGAGGTTCCGACCACCCTCCCCCTTCCGGCGGCGCGACCTGTGCCGCTTCGATGAGGTTGGTCCGAGCCGGCCTCGATCGCCCCCGTTAGCTCCAATGCGGCGAGCGATGGTGCGCGGTGGGGCGTCGCGCTGGCCGGCTGTCGCCGGGCGGAAGGTTCCGGCCCCGAAGGGGCCTCACTCAAGCAGAGCTACGGCGCGCAGCGCCTCCGCAAAGTCCCCTGAGTTTTACGAAGGGGCGCACTTAAAGGAAACTTGCGTTTCCCTGGGTTAGCTGCTAATGGCCAAGCTCGGGAGCCTCGCATGGCGATCTATCACCTCTCGGCTCAGCTCATCAGCCGCGGTCGCGGCAAGAGCGCCGTCGCCAGCGCCGCCTACCGGCGCGCGGCCACGATGACCCGTGAGGCCGACGGCAAGGTCATCACCTACGAGGGTAAGCAGCACGTCGCCCACACCGAGTTCAGCCTTCCCCCCGTGGTTCCGGCCTGGTTCCGGACCGCGCTCGACGGGCGCAGCGAGAACGGGGCCTCGGCCTTCCTGTGGAACGCCGTCGAGAAGAAGGAGGGGCTGAGGGGCACCGGCTACGCGATGGAGCTGAACATCGCCCTGCCGGTCGAGCTGACGCTGGCGCAGAACATCGAACTCGCCCGCGACTGGATCGAGACGGAGGTCGCGGCCCGCGGCCATGTCGTGGATTGGGCTCTGCACGATGCGCCGGGTAACCCGCACATCCACGTCATGATCCCGCTGCGGATGCTCACCGAGGAAGGCTTTGCTCGCAAGCACGAGTTCGCCCGCGACCCGGACGGCAACATCATCTACCGCCCGGACGGCAAGCCTCAGTACGAGGTGATGGCCGGGCCGATGAAGCACCTCATCCCATGGCGCCGTTCGTGGGCGGAGGTCTCCAATCGGCATCTTGCGGCCGCGGGTTTCGACCTTCGCATCGACCACCGCTCGCACGTCGAGGCCGGCATCCGGATCGAGCCGACCGAGCATATCGGCGTCCAGGCCTCGAACCTTCGCGGCACCGTCTCCGATCGCGTCGAGGAGGAGAAGCAGAAGCGCATCCGCAATGCGCAAGCCATCATCGCCGATCCCGAGAAGCTGCTGCCGATCCTGTCGCGCGAGAAGAGCGTGTTCGACGAGCGCGACATCGCTCGCGCCGTCTTCCGCTACATCGACGACCCGGCCGCGTTCGATGCGGTGCGTCTCAGGCTTGGCCAGTCACCCGAACTCGTCGCGGTCGCCGAGGAGGTCTTCGACCCCGAGAGCGGGCGCGTGGTCTCCCCGGCACGCTGGACGACACGGGCGCTGCTCCACGCCGAAGTCGCGATGCAGGCCGCCACCGGCCGGCTCTACGCCGACACCAGCCACGGTGTTTCCGATCGCGCGCTGGCGCATGCTTTGGCGGCGCGCCCCGAGTTGTCGGAGGAGCAGCGCGATGCCGTGCGTCACGTCACGGCACCGGACCGGATCTCGGCCGTGGTCGGGTTCGCGGGTGCCGGCAAATCGACCATGCTCGGGGTGGCACGCGCCGCCTGGGAGGCCAGCGGATACCGCGTCATCGGCGGAGCTTTGGCCGGCAAGGCGGCCGAGGGGTTGGAGCGCAGTGCCGGCATCCCGAGCCGCACCCTGGCCTCATGGGAGCTTGGCTGGAAGCACGAGCGCGATGTCCTCCAGCCAGGCGACGTGATCGTCGTCGACGAGGCCGGCATGGTCGCATCCGAGCAGCTCTCACGGATCGTGCAAGAGGTCGAGCGGCGCGGGGCCAAGCTCGTGATCGTCGGCGATGCGATGCAGCTCCAGCCGATCGAGGCCGGCGCCGGCTTTCGGGCGATCACCGAGACCATCGGCTACGCCGAACTCTCCGAGGTCCGGCGCCAGGTCCTGCCGGAGATGCGACAGGCGACGAAGGACTTTGCCAGGGGGCGGGTCGCTGAGGCGTTCGAGGTTTATCGCAAGGCCGGGCTCATCCGCTTCACCCCCGACCGGGACGCTGCCCGCGCCGGCCTGATCGCGGCCTGGAAGCCGGATTATCTCGGGTTGAAGCCCGACGGTCGCCCATCCCAGACGCTGATCCTCGCTCACACCAACGTCGACGTTCTGGCCCTCAATACCCTCGCGCGATCCGCGCTGAAGGAGGACGGCCATCTCGCCGATGAGGCGCGGTTCGTCACGGCGCGCGGCGAGCGGATGTTCGCTCCCGGGGATCGCATCCTGTTCCTGGAAAACGACCGTCAGCTCGGCGTGAAGAACGGCATGCTCGCCACCGTCGAAGCGGCATCGAGCGGTCGTCTCACGGTCAGGCTTGATCGCGATGGTGTCGGCGATGGGCCGCAGATCGAAGTCCAGGCGGAGGCCTATCGCAACCTCGATCACGGCTACGCGGCGACCGTTCATAAGTCGCAAGGCGACACCGTCGATCGGGTGCACATGCTGGCCACGCCCGGCATGGATCAGCACCTGACCTACGTGACGATGTCGCGCCATCGCCATGCCGTCACGGTTCATGGCGCGCACGTCGACTTCATCCCGCCCTGGCGCATGAAGAAGCTCGGGCCCGCCGCCACGGGCGATGTTCTGGACGCGGCCGCCCTCGCCGGATTGACGCGACGGCTGTCGCGCGACGGCTCCAAGGCCTCGACCCTCGACTATGCCGACGAGGCTGCATTCCGCGAGGCAGCGGTCGCACTGACCCGCCCGCCGGAGCTGATGGACGACGCGATCCGGGTGGATCGTCCCGGCGACGTTCCGCTGCTCGATGCCGGTCGCATGGCCGATGGCTTCTCCGCTCTGGCCGAACGGTTGGAGGCGGTACGGGGCAGGCAGGATGCCGTTGTCGTTCCGTCGCCGGACCCGTCGATTGGCTCGCCCTCGCTCGCTGCACTCGACGCCGCCCTGACTCGTCTGGAGCGTGCCGAAACCGAGATTGCGGACCGGGTCCGTCCGGCCGACATGCGCGCCCTCGCCTCGGCCTTCGCCGAGCGGCGCGGCCTCAACGGTCACGCCGTTCTGGTGCCTGCGCTGGTGAAGCGCGCACGCACGATGATCGTCGCGACTCAGGCGCGCTGGCGCCGCGTGCACGACCTCGCCAGTCGACTTGCCACGGCTTGGCAGTCTCTTTCCGCATCACGCCCCGCCGCCGTTGAAGCTCCGGTCGCCAAGGCCCCGCTCAAGCCGTTCCTGTCCGCCGTTCCCTACGACGAAGCGGCGATCGACGAAGTGCTCGAAAGCCGCGTCGATCCGGAACGGGATCTCAAGCGTGAGCTCGCCTCATTGCACGCCGAGATCCGCATGTCGGTCAAGGATCCCGCCAAGCTGTTCGATGCGATCTACGCCCAGCTTCGAACCCCCGGTAGGGGCTACTCGTCACGGATCGGCGACCTGCTGGACAACCCCGAAGCCTATGGCGGCCTGCGGGGTCGAAAGGGCTGGTTCGTTCCGAAAGCCGAGAAGGAGGAACGCGAGAAGGCCGAGGCTGCTTATGGGGCGATCCAATGGACCGCCGTCGAGCTCAAGAACCGGTTCTCGATCATGGCCGACAAGGCGCGTCCGGAGGAGGAGCGTTACCGCATGCGCATCGCGATCGAGGTGCCCGGCTTGTCCCCGGCCGCCGCAGCGGCACTGACCACGATCGCCCGAACCCCTGGCACCGATCCGCGCGCGTTCGATGCCGTGGTCGCGAAGGCGGTTGCGACCTCCGAGCAGCGGGCCGAGATCGAGGCATTCGCGAGCGCCGTAGGCCGCCGCTTCGGTGCCAACGGGGCGATCGGCAACGCGGCGCACAAGGGCCTCGGCCCGGCGCAGTGGCTGACAAGCGAGGAGCGCGAGATCCTGTCCGGCGGTGGGTTCGTCGCCTCCTACCTCAAGGAGGGCAGCCTGGATCACCTGATCGCCACGGTCCTGCGCCGGGAACTCGATCAGCGCCTCGACGTGCAGCCGCAGCAAGCCCAAGAACGGCGCCAGGAGCTCGACCGTGACCGGGATCCGGGACTGACGCTGTAACGCCCGATCACACCTGGATCGGCCCCGGTGATTTGGTTGTTAGTACAATCTCCGGCTGAACCTGTGACGCGGACGACACGTGCTTCGTATTGGCCCCGCAGCGACGATGGGTAAGGGTAGGCGAGAGGACAGCCGAGAGTTTTTGCCGTCTCGAGGACGGAACGAGAGTCGCTGCCTGCGCGCCGGATCGGCCGGGCTTCAACCGAGGAACCGCACTCATGAGCTTATCCGATCTGCCGGCGCTGGTGACCCGGCGCGAGGAGGCCCTCACCCTGCTCGAGGCCCTGGCCTCGGGCGTCGACGAGCGCGAGTTCGCGCCCTTCGTCACCGCGCTCACCTCGCCCGAGGACGAGCAGGCCGTCGCGATCATGCGCGGCTCGGGCAACGAGATGAGCATGCGCGTGCAGCTCGGCGCCCTCCTCTCGGGGGCCGGCCTCGTGACCAACGAGGAGGTGTTCCAGGCCCTCGACGCGCGCCGGGCCCGTGCCAAGGGAGCGATGGCGTGAGCGGCGATCCCTACGTCTACGAGGGCACCGACACCCTCAGGAACACCGCGGAGATCCGCGATCCGGAGGCCCTGGCCGAGCGCGAGCAGCTCGTCTCGTTCCAGGCCCTGCGCCAGATGCTCAAGGAGCCGGTGCTCGGGCAATTCGACCAGGCGCACTTCGCGGCGATCCATAAGCGGCTGTTTGGCGAGATCTACCCGTGGGCGGGCGAGACCCGCACGGTCGAGCTGTGGAAGCCCGAGATCGTGCTGAACGGCCGCAGCGTCGCCTACACGCCGCCGGCCGGGATCGACCAGCAGATGCGGACCGCCCTCGCCAGCCTCACGCAGGAGCAGCCCGGAAACCTGAAGGAGAGCCGGCCGGCGATGCGCCTGGCCGGTACCATGGCGACGCTGTTCCAGGCCCACCCCTTCCGGGAGGGCAACACCCGGACCCTGCTGGCGTTCATGGAGCAGTACGCCCGCCACCATAAGCAGCCCCTCGACCAGGCGCTGATCAACCGGATCCCGAGCGAGACCCGCGACAAGCTCGTGCTCGCCACCCGCGGCGAAATCCAGCCCCTGACGCTGATGGTGCGGAATGCCCGCTACTCGGAGGAGCAGCGCGCCCATCCGGTCCTCGGCCGCCTCTCGGCCGAGGCGTTCGAGGCGACCCGCCTGATGGGGGCGCCGCGCATCGTCCTGCCCGAGCCCGGCACCCAGGTCCGCGGCCAGGTGGTCGCGACGAGCTACCACCACGCCCTGGTGCGTCTGGAGCGGCACATCGCGGCGGTGCCGCTCGCCTCGTTCCGGGTGATGCCGGAGAACAACTCGCGGGTCGACGTGCGGGTGCTGCGAAACGACGAGACCCTGGATCGCTCCCAGCCGCGTGAGGAGGTGGCGCGCAGCCAGGTCGTCGGCCGAGTGCTGATCCCGGCGAGCTACGTGCTGCTCGCCGGCCAGCGCCCGGACGATGCCGTGCGCAACCGCATCGAGATCCCAGGCCCGAGCCCCGCGCTCGCCGAGGCGTTGCAGACCCGCACGGCCCGCGAGATCGTCGCCGATCCCGGGCTGGTCGCGGAGGTGCGCCAGATCGACAAGAGCCTGATCGAGCGCTTCGGCCGCGAGGGCTCGGCGATGCTGATCCAGGGCAGCCCCGAGCAGGCCAGGAGCCTTCTGCCTCAGGGGCAGGATCTCGCTGAAATCCGTGCCGTCCTCAAACCGGTGGCGCAGGCTCTGATGGTCGACGATCGCCAGCAGACCCTCGCGCAGACACAGGCGCTCGGCCGTGACGAGCCCCAGCTCGGCCACACGCGATGACGACCCTGCATGAGAACTCGGCCGAGACCGTCACGCCCGCCAGGGTCGTGGTCCTCGGCGTCGTCGCCTTCGCGACGTTGGCCGTCCTCAGCCTCGTGTGGTGGACGTTCAGCCCGGTCCTCGGCCGGATATACGCCGTCCTGCGACTGATCGAGAGCGCCTCCCTGTGGCGGTTTACCGGCTGGGGCCGGTACTTCACCGGCATGCCGGTCGGCGAGCCGTTCGCGTACGTGTCGATCTACAAGTCGAGCGTCGCCTTCGGCCTGGTGGCCGCGCTGCTCACGGCGCTCGTCGGCTACTTCGCCTGGCGCAAGCGCAGCCGCCACCACATCGAAGCGCTCATCACCCTGCCGCGTCTAGGCTTTGGGCGGGAGGAAATCGGCAGCCGGTTCATGCCGGCCGACCGGGTGATGCGTGTGCCAGACAAAGACCAGGAGGCGTTCCAGGTCCAGGCAGGCGTTCCAAACACGTTCAAGGGGGTCCGCGACCTCCTCGATGCCCGAGCCGTCGAGACGGAGCTGGACGCTATTCCCTGGCACCTCGCCGGCGCCCTGTTCCTGACGATCGACGCGGTGGCTCCCCTCACCGATCGCAAGGCACGCGACGCCGTCCTGAAGGCTGTCAGGGCGGCCGCAGACCGCCACGCGGCGAATCCCCTGGCGGAGCAGCCTGTCACTCTCCTACCGACCCTGTACGGCGCCCTGCTCCAGGCAATCACTGAACGGAACGGCCGGGAAGATGCTCCGCTTCGCCAGGTCCATGAGGTGCTCGAGCAGAAGGAGGGCCTCGCCGCGGCCGTCTCGGCGCTCGCGGCCGCGGCTCTCGCGATGCAACGGATCCATTTTCCGGACTACGCGTGGCTTCGCCACGTCGATCCGAACTTGCAGTCTGCGATCACGGCGTACTGAGATCGCTCGAAACGCGGCGCCGAGCGAAGAGGCTCCGCTCGGCGCTGTCGTGGTGTCATGCTGGACCGGCCGCTTCGACCGTCAGGTGCTCGCGCCGGTCATGTAGGTGGTGACTACGCCGATGATGACGCCCAGGATCGTGACGGCGGAGCCGGCGATGATTTTCTCTGTCGTATCTTATCGTTCTATTGGATAATAGAAAGTAATTACATCAGGGTTCGCAACACACTCTCATAATACGTGTTGTAATCGCCATTAAAAATAATGAGTGGGGCGGATTCCCATATTAATTAAAAGAAGGGATTTTTCCTGCCAATGTCGAGCGCCTGAGGGAGCGTGCCATGTCTCAAAAAATTTGGCTGACAAACATCATAAAAGACTATGCTATAGGCGACAAACACGGCTTACGGTATAAATATTTTGATGATGATTGGCGGCCGGCGCAGCATGAAATTACGAACGAACGTCGTGATAGGCTGTTAAATCTTGAAAGACACGTCGCTGGTTACTCATTAGATCGCAAGTTATTCCCCGAATACGTAGCAATTTTCGACGAAAAATGCTTTCGCCGTAAGAAAGAAGTTTTTTTGTTGGCGGGTTCATCGTTATAAGAAAATCGCTTGCCGATGTAATTAGGCAATTCGATCTCGGGACTGGCGAGCTAATCCCTATCAAATTTTATCATGCCGATCTAACAACAGAGATCAATGAACATTTTTATTTTATCAATTTTGGATGCAGGAAGAGTAGTTTAATTACCGGGGAAAGTAAAAATATAGCAAAAATAACTTACAATGTACACCCAGATAAGAAAATATGGAAGATCCACAATTGGGTAGATAATTTGGATATTGCTTTATCGAACAAGTCGTTGATGGGTCCAGACCTGTGGATCGAGGAAAAATTCCCCGATACAATATTTATGAGTGACGATTTGGTTCGCAAAATCAAGGGTACAAAACCAAAGGTCGATTTTTCTTTCGTGTCGTGCAGAGTGATGAATAAGTGAATTTGGGTACCAAAATATTCAAATATTTCCCATTTTCGATTTCAGATAGAAAAATTAACGGGCGACTTTCGACTGAATCGATTAGAGTAACAAAGCAAACCCATTGACTTGCAACGGTTTTATCGCCGCTCCTCATCGTGATTGCGAGCGATTTCAGGCACTTACATTCAATTGTGTAACACTCTCAAGCTGCGACAGCGCCGAGCGGACGGTTCCGCTCGGCGCTGTCGTCGTGCCACGCTGGACCGGCCGGGTCGGCCGTCAGGTGCTCGCGCCGGTCATGTAGGTGGTGACCACGCCGATGATGACGCCCAGGATCGTGACGGCAGAGCCGACGACGATCCCGGCCAGAGACCGGCCGGCATCCTCGCGGGCGTTGTCGTCCTGCGACGACTTGTAGAGCTTCACGCCCGAGATGCCGGCAAGCCCGATGCCGACCACGGCGAAGATGATCGAGATGACGATGCCGGCGTTGTTGCCGCCGGTGGCGATCGAGGACGCGTTGAGCGCCGAACTCGACGCCTTCGAGCGCGAGTTCTTCAGAAATTCGATCGGCGCCGAGGGATCGCCCGAGGCGCTGCCGCCCGTCGCTTGAGCCAGCGCCGACATCGTGCTCAGGCCCAGCATCGTGGCGGTGACCAGGGAACGGTAGTAGATATCCTTGATGTTCATTGGGACCTCCATTGTCATGCGGCGGTTCTGGATCGGTCGATCCGGGGTTGAGCGTCGCTCATGAGTTCCCCCAACACTTGATCGACGATCGTCTTTGCGATCCGGTCCTCACCGAACCGCGCAAGCGCGGACATCCGACTCCACGTCTCGATGGCGGTGCCATCGGGAAAGCGTGTAGCCAGGATGCGCAGCGCCTCGTTGACCGCCATCCGGCGGTACAGCTCGTCGCGCACCAGGCGGTCCTCCGCCTTGGTGGTCAGGGCCCACAGCATCCGGGGCCCGAGCGAGTTGTTGAGCACGATCCAGCGCTCCTCCTCGCGCAGCTTGAACCGCGCCAGGATGTTCGCGCCGCGCCGCCCCTGCGGCCCGTGGACCTGGCGCTCGAGCGCGGACTTCACGGCTCCGTCGAACCCGAAGGTCTTGCGGGCCTGCTCGCGGATCTCGTTCGAGTCGGCGTTGAGCACCAGCACCGTCGAGGCCATGTCGGCCAGCGTGTCGAAGTCGGCGAGCAGCTGCGAGACCAGGATCAGCTCCAGGCCCCACTTGCGGCCCTCGCGGGCATCGGACTTCACCTGCCGGGCGATCGTCTCGACGCCGCCGGTCAGGTGATACTCGTCCATGCACAGGCGCTTGGGCGTCTCCGCCACCTCGGCGTAGCGCGCTTCCCAGTACCGGACGTATTCCGCCCGGATCGCGTCCTCTGGCGGAAAATCCATCTTCGCGATCTCCTCGGCAAAGCCGGAGATCTTCGACAGGTAGACATGCCGCGCGATCATGAACATCAGCGCGTTGTTGCGCTCGGCCTCCGGCGACTTGTGGCGCATGGCCACGTCCTGGAGGTCGATCGACACCACCCGCGCCTCGCCGAGGTCGAGCCGGGTGGGCCGGGAAAAGATCGGGAACTTCTCGATCGCGCTCTCGAGCGAGCGCTGGACGTGACGGATCAGCTCGGCGGGGAAGTCCTGCACCATGATCGGCTCGGCGAGCACCCGGGCGAAGTCCTCCAGCACCGGCATCGCGTAGCGCTGCGCGCGCTGCGCGGCGGTGGAGAGCCGGCGCTCGACGAACGCGTCGACGATGCTCCACCATTTCGACCGGTCGCCGACCTTGATGCCGTAATGCGCGATCAGCCGATCGAGCTCGGGGTCGACGTTGGGCTGGTAGACCGCCGGCGAGGACGAGAACTGGAGGTCGCTCTTGAGCTGGTAGACCCGCGTGATGAGGCGCGGGATCAGGAGCGATACCTCCGGGTTTGAGACGTTGAGGAGCGTCGTCAGGAAGTTCTCGATGAAGCTGCGCTCGCGCTCGAGCGGCATGCGCCGGCCGAGCCCGAGGTCGAGGAAGTTGACAGCAAAGTCCGGCGTGTTGAGGAGCCGCACGTAGTACGCCTCGTGCCGCCGCTCCGGGGGAAGCGCGTTGCGCACCAGCTCGATGAACCCGCTGGAACTGACGCCGACGTCGATGACGGCCAGGAACGGCAGCGCCGCGCCGGCGGAGAACGACGCGAACTCGACGTTGAGCCGGTTCATCAGCACCGACTTGCCCGAGCCCGGCGTGGCGTAGATCAGCGTCAGCCAGAACAGCTGCTCGGGCGAGAGCGCCTCGTAGGGCACCGGCTTGCCGTCGGGCGTGACCAGCATGCTCTGGCCCTGCTTGAAGATCGGCGCCGTGCGGTGGAACGGCAGCATCGCCGCGAGATCCCCGAGCGGCGCGATCGAGCCCGGCGGGATCTCGGCCTGCACCGTCATCCCGGCCACCGTCTCGCAGAGAGCCCGCAACGGGTTGTGGGGGGCGTCGGTCATCACCGCCTCGCCCCAGGTCATCATCCCGCTCATCAGGTACGAGCGCCGCCGCTCCAGGAGCCCCGGATCCTCGCCCGGCTCGGTCCAGGTCGTGGCGATGACCCTGCCTTTTACGATCGCCTCGCCGTCCTTCTCGACCACCTCCTCGAGCTGGCGCAGCGCCCGGAACAGGTTCTTGTTGCTCGGGCTTGCAAAGGCGAGGAGGCCCGCCAGGACCTTCTTGAGCCGGAAGCCGACATCCGCGTCGCGCAAAGCCTCGAGGTGGAAGCAGACCCGGAACGGCATGTCGGCCGAGCGGGACGAACTCTCGAGCAGCGAGTCGAGCAGCCGGTTGAACGGCAGGATCGACGAGGGGAACATCCGCATGACCGCGAGCGCGTAGCGGCGCCCGCCCATGTCGAGGGCGCGCATGTTGCTCGAGGCCTGCGCGTTCGAGGTCATGATCTGGCGCGCGACGGTCGGCGTGAAGAAGTCGCTGACGTCGTCGTCGTGGCGCTCCTTGGCACCCGGGTAGCGCCTCGTGCCCGGCCCGTAGGGCGTCCAGCCGTCGGGGGTCTCGTGGTAGAGGACGGCCGCCCGGATCTGCTCCAGATCGCGCCGCCGGCCCTGACCATCGGGAGCGAGGATCCGCCCCTGAAGGCGCGCCTCGCCGAGCGCCTCCATGACCCGGCGCACGAACGCGGCGTGGACGCCGTCGAGCGAGCCGAGCCGCAGGTACGGGTTCTGGGCGTCATGGGCCGGGGGCAGCTCCTGCCAGGCCCGGCGGTTGTCCCGCTGCTCGCGGCGGACCTCCTCGGGCGTGCCGGCCGTCGGCCGGGTCCAGGCGGCGAGCAGGATGGTCTCGGAGCGCGCCCGCTCCTCCAGGACCGCCCGGCCCTCCTCGATCAGCGCCTCGACCGAGAGCCCCTTCTGGCGCGCGCGCCGGCCCTGGCGCTCGACGAAGGGCTCGATGACCTTGGCGGTGTTGAGCGAGGACTCGTAGGAGATCGTGAGCTGGTGGCCGGGCCGCTTGAGGATCTGGGCGATCCCGCCGGCGAAGCGCTCGACCACGTTGACGAGGTAGTCGTCGGGCGAGACGATCGAGCGGATGCCGTCGATCTCGATCAGGGTGACCTGCGACCCGTCATGGGCGTAGACCACCGCCTCCTCGCGCTCCGGATCGAACCCGGCGAGGTCGCAGAACTTGTCGGCCGTCCTCATTGGACGCCTCGCAGGATGACCGAGAACTGATAGACGGGCACCGCGAGCGCGAAGAGCCAGGCGCCGAGCAGGCCCGGGACGATCCCCCGCATGAGAGGCGCCGGGCGGACGTGCAGGGCGCAGTAGACCTGCGCGAGGGCAAACACCATCGCGGCGCAGGAGAGTGTGATCGAGGCCGGGTAGTAGACGTAGATCAGCGGCAGGGACGTGATCGCGCCGTCCAGACCGCGCGTCAGGCTGTCGTAGAACAGCCCGGTCAGGAACAGGCAGCCGCCGCCCGCCATGGCGCAGACGTGCAGGATCCGGCGCAAGCTCCGGTCCGAGCAGACCGACACCGACCAGGCCCGCGCGGCCACGATCGCGTAGCAGCCCGCCGCGAGGGTGAGCGCGATGGCGGCCTTGCTCACCAGGGGGTGATCGTCGAGGTAGGCCGCCGCGTTGGCGGTCAGGTTGTCGATGAGGTGCCAGGATCCGTCGTTCATCGCGTCCGGCCCCCTCACTCGGCGAAGTAGAAGGAGAATTGCGCGATGATGATCGTGGGGATCGTCATCGCGCAGCCGATCACCCCGGCGACGATCCAGTTGCCCGCCGTGCCGTCGCCGGAGTTGTTGGCCTGGTAGATCCGCAGCATCGCGTAGCCGGTGAGAAAGATGCCGGCGACCGCCGTGATGACGACCACGAGCCAGGCCAGGACCGGCACGAGGTCGATCAGGCCGCGCAGGACGTCGGCCAGGCCTTTCGAGCCATCCATCACGGCTTCCTCACATAGGAGATCGGCAGGGTCTCGGGCCCGTAAGCGGTGCCGGCCCCGACCGTGACCCGAGCCGCGTCGAGAGGCACCACGACGGGCAGAAGGACGAGGTCGATCAGGCCGCGCAGGACGTCGGCCAGCCCCTTGGACGGACCCATCACGGCTTCCTCACATAGGAGATCGGCAGGGTCTCGGGCCGGTAGCTCGGGCCATAGGCCGGATCCGGCCCGTAGCCGGTGCCGGCACCGACCGTGACCCGGGCGGCGTCGAGGGGCACCACGACGGGCTGCAGGAAGACGATGCCGATCGGGAAGTTGGTCGGAGAGGACAGGGTCGGCGGCCGGCTGAAGCTGCGCGCCGCCGCCGCGGTCAGGGCCTGGCCCACCGGCTGCGCGGCGCCGAGGCCCGCCGTCAGCCAGTCGACGTTGCGGCCGGACTGGACCGCAAAGCCGTTGCCGACCACCGTCTGGGTGTTGAGCTGCGTGAGCTGCTGGCCGACCTGGCCCACGCCCTGGATCAACCCGGCGATGACGAGGCCGCCGTAGCGCTCCAGGGTATGGTTGTCGACGTCCTCGGCCACGCCCGTGCGGGCCTGGTCGACCGTGATCGCGACCGCCTGCATCGGCCCCTGGCGGCCGTCCTGCAGGATCATGGTCGAGAACCGGATCGAGGCCTGCGTCTGCGAGTAGACGATCTGGCCGAGCAGCCGGATCCCGTTGAGCGGTCCGGGCTGCTGGCGCTCGTCGAGGTCGACGATGGTGGCGAAGATGGGCGCCGCCGGATCGTCCGAGTTGAAGCCGCGATCGAGCACCGCGTAGGCGACGTCGCCGGCACGCGCCACGGTCGCGTGCCGAACGCCCATCCCGAACGGCCCGGTCGGGGGCGGCGGCGCGACGGCGGCAGCCCGCGGCTCGGGGGGCTTGGGCCGCTCGCCCTTGGCGAAGCTCCGCACCAGGAACCCGCCCGGCGTCGGCTTCAGCAGCGCCTTGATCTGGTCGTTGATCGCCGCGACCTGCTCGGGGTCGGCCGTCGGCTGGACCGGCACGTCCCGGTACACGGTCTGGATGACCGGCCGGTCCTGGTAGATGATCCGCTCGACCACCTTCGGCTCCGGAGGCGTCTCAGGGGGCTTCGGCTCCGGATTGGCGTCGGGCAGCTCGCCCATCGTCGCGCCGCGCTTCTCGGCGATCACCGTCGGCGCCACGAAGGGCTTGCCGGCGCTGTCCCGTTCGTCGGCCGCCTGGCGGTTGACGCCGGCGCGCCGGTCCGCCTCGGCCTTGCCGACCGGCTTCATCATGTCGTTTGGCGGGTTCGGGGTCTGGCCCCGGATCTCGGAGGCCAGCCCCGCGCCCTGGTCGGCACCGGGGACGTCCCGCAGGATGAAGGCGGCCGAGCCGAGGGCGCCGAACAGGGCGACACCGCCGAGTGCCGCGACCACTTTCGATGAGAGCATCGCCATCCCCCCCTAGAACTCGATGCTGATGGCGGTCTCGGCCCCGTCGCCGCGCTCGGCGACGAGGCGCGAGGCCGGGCGCAGGAACTCGTAGACGCGGTAGCCCCCCGACGCGTCGGCCGAGGCGACCGGCTGCGGGCTGACGAGATCGCCCTGGACGCGCACGTACATCCGCTCGCGGTAGAGCCAGGCCTGCGCCCCGCCGGTCGCGGCGAGCTTCTGGGCGCCGGCCGGCGGGGTGCCGGAGCCGAACAGATGCAGGAGCGCCGTGGTGTCGATCGGGCCCGTCCCGCGCGGCGGACCCGGCGGTCCGGCCTTGCGCACCGGGGCAGTGCTCGCCGTCACCACCTTCACGGGGGTGAGCGGCGAGGTGCCGGCGACCCGCACCGTGACCGGGATGTCCACCGTCTCGCTCTGCCCGGAGAGGATCATCAGCGGGATCGGGTAGGGCACGGCCTCGAGCCGGATCAGGATGTTGCCCCAGGTGTCGTACCGGCACGGCATCAAGTTGATCGAGGTCGGCCGGTCGGCGCCCGTCGCGGCCGGCACCTGGGCCGCCCCCATCGCGGTGTCCTGGCCGCAGCCGGTGCCGTCCTGCGCGAACAGGCGCGGATCGTAGGCGACCGAGGCGATCGGCCAGGGCGCGCCCTTGGCGTCGACGAAGGTGATCGGTGAGACCACGCCGTAGGCCAGGTGCAGCGTCTCGGGCGCCGAGCGGCTGATCTCCTGCGTCACGGTGAGGAGCCGCGGCTCCGCCCGGGGCATGCGCCCGTCGCGGCCCGGGAAGTTGCCGGCGCCCTGCGCGTCCTGGACTGCGCGACGCACGTCCTGGATCTCGCCGGGCTTGAGGATCATGCCCTGGGTGCTCCCGAGCATGCGCTTGCGCAGCTCCTCCAGCTCGGCCGGGGTCAGGGCGCGCGGGACGGGCGGTGGCGCCTGCGCCGCCAACGGGCCCGTGGCAGGCGGCAGGCCGGTGGGTGGCACACCGGCCGGCCGGCGCACCGCATCGCCCGAGGGCTGGAAGTTCGGCGGGGCCGGCTGCCCAGGTGCTTGCTGCCCGGGAGCTTGAGCGACCGCGGCGGAGGCCCAGACGGCAACCGCGGCAAAGCCCGGGGCCAATACGCGCATCATGGCCCGACCTGATTGGTTAGTTGCTGCGTCGAGATCACCGAGTCGATCGCGATGCCGTTCGGGTTGATCGGAGACGGGTCGATCCGCACGATCGTCATGGTCAGAAGACGCCGCTCCACCCGCGTCTCGACGTTGGTGCGGTAGAAGATCTGCAGGGGTACCTCGACGCGCCAGTAGTACCGGCCCGCCGCCTTGCCCTCCTCGGCCACGTTGGCCGGGTCCGTCGTCACGGCCGAGACGGTCTGGTAGCCGAGAACGACCTTCTGGATGATGCCGCTCTCTTGCAGAGCCGCCCGGTAACGGTCACGCCCACTCGGGGTGAACGACTGCGACAGCGCGTTGTTGATGAGCGCGCGCCAGTTCGCGTAGTCGTAACTATTCAACTGGACGGCCGAGCTGACCGCGAACTCCTTCAGCCGAGCCTGAGAGATGTTCGGCTCGTTGAGCGGGATCGCATCGCAGACGGCTTGCGCGTCCGAGGTCCAGATGAACTGCTTGACCGGGAACCGGACGAACGCGTTGTAGAACAGAAGCGCGTTGACGACGAGCGACAGGGTCAGGAACAGCGACAGCAGCAGGATCCAGTACCACTGGTTGCGCAGCATCATCCGGCCGGCATCGACCTCGCGCGAGATGTGGTCGGCCGACTTCATGAGCGCGGCTTTCCTGCCGCCGGCGGCGCCACGATCCTGACCTCACAGCCGAACACGCCGCCGTCGGCGACGTAGGGGATCACCTCGGCCCGCTTGAGGCAGGCATAGGTGAGCCACATCATCGCCATCAGCGAGGCGAAGACCGCGCCGGAGAGGAACCACGAGGCGCGCGCGTAGCCCTCGATCTCGTCGGCGAGCGCCGACGGCGACAGGCAGCCGCGGGCCGAGGGCAGGCTGAACGCTCCGATGGAGGATCGCCGCGCCATCGTCAGCTACCGGTCAGGACGGCGCGCAGCTTGGCGTCGTCGCCGGTCTCGTAGCCCACCATGATCGCGAGCCGCCCGTCGGGGCGGGGCACGAACATCGTCGGGACGCCGGGGCGCAGGGCCGGCGATGCTGCGAAGATCGAGGCGAAGGCCTCCTTGTTCTCGGCGAGCTTGGCGCCGATCTCCGGGGTAATCTCGCCGGGCTTGCCCCCCTTGGTCTCGAAGGCGGCCTTGAGCGCCGCGACCCGGTCGGTGGCCGAGAGGATGCCGGCCGCCATGCGGTTGCCGCCCTCGGGATCGCCGAGGACCACGACCGGCACCCAGCGCGCCGCGATCCGCCCATGCAGAGCGGCGAAGGCGGCGTGGCAGTAAGGGCAGCGCGGATCGAAGAAGATCGTCGCGATCTGACCCTCCGGCGTGCCCGGCGGCGCATCGACGACTGAGGCAAGTTTGGCCAGAAGCTCCATCACAGGCCTGGCAGCCTTGGGATCTTCGATCGTTGCGTAGCTGACGGTTCCCGCCTGCTGCGGCACGGGCGCGGGCACTGCCGCTGGAACGTAGGTCGGCGCTGCCGCAGAGGGTGTGATTGCAGGCGCTAACGCAACCTGTGGGGAGGGCGGCGGAGCAGGGGCTAACACATTGGCCGGATTGGCAGTTTTGGCAGAATTGGCAGAAGAAGATTTGTTCTGCTCAGGCCCTGACATAGGACGATTATTTTCTCCAGCGACGATGTGGAGAGAAATGAGCTGCCAGTCGTTGACCGTTGCAAGATACACACACGCGACAAGTGATCCGGCCCAGGCCAGGTGCTTTACTGCGTTCTCCATGCGTAGGATGCCCCGAGAGAGTCATAATTTTTGTGTTGGCGCTCTTATTGCGAACATGGACGCAACATGTCAATCAAGCCCCAGGGGCATCCAAGACCAAGGGTGCTGATCGAGGGGTACTATGGCATCAATACCACGATCATTCGTACGTTAATGATAGCGATATACCGGTGTATAGCACAAGGACTTGCGGGTTGCTCCGCACTCGTTGCGTCAAGGGTTGCAGTAGGGCTCAGGCCAGCGTGCCGGCTAGATCGAAAGGGCTAAGCAGACATGGCCGCGGAAAGCTTCGTTAAGGCCTTATTAAGAAATGCAACCCTGGCGGCTGTACTCGCAACCGCGATGCCAACTTTGGTAGCGGCAGCACCCGATGCCGCAGTAAATCCTGAATTGCAGAAAAAAAATAGATCGAAATTCGAGTATCACGACGGAAGTGCTGAGGAGAAGCGGCCCTATCGCCGGCCTAGCCTCGACGTCGATCCGACGAACCTGAGATATGAGGAGCTCATAGCAAGGCTCAACGCGCTTGAGGAACGTGTCGAGCAGTTGGAGCATCATTCCAGATTTTCGAAAAGGGGTCAGTGATGGCGGTTCCGGACCTCGGCAGCGTCCTCGCCTCGCTGAGCGAGGTGTTCCCGCTCGTCGTCAACTTGGTGTTCCTGCTGATCGCGCTGCTCGGGATCGTGTACGGGACGGCCGGGCTCTACGGCCTCTACGGCGTCGCCGCCGGAGAGCACAAGTTCACGAACCGTCCGGTGACCATCGATGCGGCCTTCGGCAAGCTCGCGCTCGGCAGCGCGATGATCGTCGCGCCCGTTCTGATGTGGAAGTTCGCCAACTCGTTCGTCCTGGGCGGCAACATCACCTACAACATGTTCAATTACGGCTCGCTGCCTCGCTCCTCGACCTGCGACAGCATCAAGATCGCGATCACCTACTTCTTCATGGCGTTGGGTTCGCTCGCCTGGCTGATCGCCGGCATGCGGCTCTACAACGCCACGGCTGGCCAGCACGGCGCCGGCCCCGGCTCGGCAGTTCTGTACCTCGTCGGCGGGACACTGGCCTTCTTCATCAACGACGTCGCGGACCTCGTCGGCAGCACGATCAAGATGGACGTGTCGCTGTCGAACGTGTGCACGATGATGGGGGGGAGCTGACGATGCGCTCGCCCCTCCTCTCAGGCCCGTTCGCGGCCGAGCAGTCCATTCAACTCGGCGATCAGGAAAGCGCCGAACGGAGCGCGGGCCTCGAACATCCGGCCCTGATCGAGTTGCCAGGCGCGGTAGCGCTGCACGAGCGCGCTCGCCAGCACCACGGTGCACAGCAGCACCGCGCCGAGCAGGGTGAGCCAGGATTGCGCGAAGACCGCCCAGGCCGCCGCCAGGACCCCGAGCAGGACCGCCGTCAGGAACAGGACCAGCGCCTGCCGGCGCGCCTCGTGCGCGAGGTCGCGCACGTCCGCGCCCTCGATCGCGAAGGTGCGGCCCATCTCGGCGAGCGAGAAGGTCGCCCTGCAGGCCGGGTCGTCGCACTGGCGCAGGTTCGGAGCGGCGGGATCGGGCCGCAGATGGCCGCGCCGGCAGATCGGGCACGCCGCGTGGGCGCCACCCAGCACGGTTCCGGTCATCGCCGCGAAGCTGCGGTGCTCCGGCCCGACCCGGCGCGCGAGCCGCGCCGAGAGAAACGATCCGATCCCCATTGGCCCAATCCATCGCGTGTGCGTTCTGGATCAGGCTTGTGGATCACTCAGGGTCGAGCCTGCAAGGCAAATATCAATAAAATCCATGGGGCTTGAGTATGGACCGTAATCGCGTTCGCTGCCTTCTTCGATTGGCGGCCGTGCTTCTCGGTATGTCCGTGTTGCTGCCTGCCTGCGTCAGCACCGGCGGAAGCACTTCGGGTCATGTCGACGCCAAGCTGCGCGAGCACGGGGTCTGACCATGCGCCTTGCACGCTGGCTTCTCTCCACCTCGCTCTGCATCGCGGCCTTCCCGGCAGCAGCCCAGGTCGCCAACACGTACTGCGCCCAGAACCCGGCCGCCTGTGCGCCGGTCGCGACGGCGGGCGCCTACGGCGTGCCCTATGGCGGTTACACCCAACCCGCTTACGCCGGCTATGGCGGCTATGGCGGCGGTTACGTCCAGCCCACCTACGGCGCCTACGGGGGCGGCTACGCGGCTCCGGGCTACGGCGGTGTTGCCCCTGGCTACGCCGCTCCAGGCTATGGCGGATACGGCGGTGCTGGCTACGGCGGCTACCCGCCTCCGGGCTACTACGGGCCGGGCGGCGTGGCCCAGGCCAACGCCCTCAACGCCATCGCCAACGGCCCGCGCTACCTGCCCGGGGGGGACAGTCAGCCCTTCCCGCCGAATGTCGGCGAC
>NZ_LABX01000057.1 GCF_001043915.1 Methylobacterium aquaticum
ACCAAAGGTCGTTTTCAA
Organism: Methylobacterium aquaticum; assembly: GCF_001043915.1. Taxonomy (GTDB): domain Bacteria; phylum Pseudomonadota; class Alphaproteobacteria; order Rhizobiales; family Beijerinckiaceae; genus Methylobacterium; species Methylobacterium aquaticum. Next base: position 19 of record NZ_LABX01000057.1, read on the forward strand.
CGACCGTTGGTACCACAGCCACTGCGTCATTCCGGGGCCGCGCCGCGGAGCCCTGAATCCATAAACTCAGATTGCCCAGAACGAAGCGAAACGCTCTCCGCCTCGTCCTGAACTGTCAGCGGTTCCGAATTCCGGGCTCCGCTCTCGCGGCCCCGGAGTGACAGTGGAGAGCGACGATTCTCCACAGCCCGTCTCGACTGGCGATCTCGGGGTTGACCTCGGTGGGGTTGAGACACAGCGGCCCCCTACACCGCCACCCCGTGCAGATCATACGCATCCGCCGACTCGATCTTCACCGTCACGATGTCGCCGACCCGGACCGGGCGGCGGAAGGCGACGTGGACGTTGCCGTCGATCTCCGGCGCGTCGTATTTCGAGCGGCCCTTGGCGACGGTCGGGCCGGCGGCATCGATGATGACCGGCAGGCGCTTGCCGACCTTGGCCTTCTGGAGCTTCGCTGAGACTGCCTGCTGCGTCTCCATGAAGCGGCGCTGGCGCTCGGCCTTGACCGCATCCGGCACGGCCTCGGCCACCGCATTGGCGGGGGCGCCGCGGACCGGCTCGTACTGGAAGCAGCCGACGCGCTCCAGCTTGGCCTCCTTGAGCCAGGTCAGCAGCTCCTCGAACTCCGCGTCGGTCTCTCCGGGGAAGCCGACGATGAAGGTCGAGCGGATGGCGAGATCCGGGCAGGTGGTGCGCCAGGAGCGGATCCGCTCCAGCATCTTCTCCTGGTTGCCCGGGCGGCGCATGCGCCTGAGCACGGCGGGACTCGCATGCTGGAGCGGCATATCGAGATAGGGCAGCACCTTGCCCTCGGCCATCAGCGGGATGACCTCGTCGACATGCGGGTAGGGATAGACGTAGTGCAGGCGCACCCAGGCACCGAGTTCGCCCAACTCCTTGGCGAGATCGTAGAAGCGGGCGCGCACCTCGCGGTCGCGCCAGACGCTCGTGGCGTAGCGGGTGTCGATGCCGTAGGCGCTGGTGTCCTGCGAGACGACGAGCAGCTCCTTCACGCCGGCCTTCACCAGCTTCTCGGCCTCGCGCAGCACGTCGGCCGCCGGGCGGCTGACGAGGTCGCCACGCAACTGCGGGATGATGCAGAAGGTGCAGCGGTTGTTGCAGCCCTCGGAGATCTTCAGATACGCGTAATGCCGCGGCGTCAGCTTGACGCCCTGCGGCGGGATCAGGTCGAGGAACGGGTCATGGGCCGGGGGCACCGCCTCGTGGACCGCCGCCACCACCGATTCGTAGGCTTGCGGCCCGGTCACCGCGAGCAGGTTCGGGTACTTTTCGCGAATCTCCTCGGGCTGCGCGCCCATGCAGCCGGTGACGATCACCCGGCCGTTCTCCGCCATCGCCTCGCCGATCGCCTGCAACGACTCGGCCTTGGCCGAATCGAGGAAGCCGCAGGTATTGACGATCACCACGTCGGCGCCGTCGTGCTTGCGCGCCAGCTCATAGCCCTCGGCCCGCAGATGGGTGAGGATGCGCTCGGAATCGACCAGGGCCTTGGGACAGCCGAGGGACACGAAGGAGATTTTGGGAGCAGGTGCATTCATGGCGGGGGCAGGATCGGACGCCGGCCCACGGCCGAGCCGGCGCGAGCGGGATCAAGGATTTAGGGAAGGGTGCTGGGGCGCCCCATAGCACGGGGGAGGGC
>NZ_LABX01000058.1 GCF_001043915.1 Methylobacterium aquaticum
CCCGGACTACCTGATCAGCCTCGAGGACGGCCGTCAGTACAAGTCGCTCAAGCGCCACCTCTCGACCCGCGGCCTCACCCCCGAGGAGTACCGCCGCAAGTGGGGCTTGCCGCACGACTACCCGATGGTCGCCGCCAACTACGCCGCCCAGCGCTCCGAGCTCGCCAAGAGCATCGGATTGGGGCGGAGCCGCCCCGTCGCCGCGGCGGCCAAGCGCGCCCCGTCGGACGCCGTGGTGACGGCGCCGGCCATCGAGGCGAAGACCGCGCAGCGCGGCCGCCCGCGCAGCGCCTGATCGACCGGCGCGGCCGGCGGGGGCCGGCTGCGCCGCTCCCGGCCGGAGGCGCTCCGGCATCGGCCGTGCCGGTATTCCCCGGGCGGCAAGCCGACGGCGTCGCGGAACAGCCGGCCGGCATGGCTCGGCGAGGTGAAGCCGGCCGCGATCGCCGCCGCGGCGAGGTGGCGATCCGCGAGATGGCGCTCGATATCGGCCCGCGCCCGGGAATCTGCCCCAGTTTCATCAGGCGATGCTCCAGCCGCGCACGCATCGGGCCGGTTGCTCCGCCGGGATGCGGCGGAGGGGCGTTGGGTGAGGATATCGCCCATGCGCAATCGCCTGCCCGGATCTCGGGGGCGGCGCACCGCGATGCCCGAGTCGTGACCCGTCGCGGCCTGCCGGGACAACGGGCTTGCCAGCATGGCCGGCCTGCGCTCTTGTCGCGGCCGGGTGGCGCGGGCCGAGGGCACGCCGGGCTGAGCCGGGGCCCTCGCGGCCGACCCCCCGAGTGCCGTGCCCGCGCGCCCTGGCGGGCCCCCATCGTGCGGAACCTCCCATGGATCAGGCCAAGCTCGCGGCGCTTCGTGCCCGCTACCTCGACGCGACCGGCGGCGACATCGACGACCCGGATTTCGCGAAGGCCGCCCGGCAGCAATTCAGCGAGAGCGACCGGCGCAAATGGCCGTTTGCGGACGTCGCGACCTTCCTCGACCTGCCCTACCGCCCCGAGGCGGCGACGCTCCCCGACTTCGGCGGCCTCGACGTGGCGCTGATCGGCGTGCCGATGGATCTCGGCGTGACCAACCGGGCCGGCGCCCGTCACGGGCCGCGGGCGGTGCGGGCGGTGGAGCGGATCGGCCCCTACGAGCACGTGCTGCGGATGACGCCCGCGGCCGAGCTGAAGGCGGCCGATATCGGCGACGTGCCGTTCCGCAGCCGCTTCTCCCTGGAGAGCTGCCACGAGGACATCGAGGCGTTCTTCGCCACCGTGGTGAAGGCGGGCGTGATCCCGCTGGCGGTGGGCGGCGACCACTCGATCAGCCGCGCGACCCTGCGGGCGGTCGGCGCCGAGCGCCCGGTCGGCATGATCCACATCGATGCCCATTGCGACACCGGCGGCGTCTACGAGGGCTCGAAGTTCCACCATGGCGGCCCGTTCCGTCAGGCGGTGCTCGACGGCGTGCTCGATCCGGCACGCACGATCCAGATCGGCATCCGCGGCGGCGCCGAGTACCTGTGGGAGTTCTCCTATGTGTCGGGCATGACGGTGATCCACGCCGACGAGGTGGCGCGGCTCGGGCTGCCGGCGGTGATCGCCCGGGCGCGGGACGTCGCGGGCGACGGCCCCACCTACCTCTCCTTCGACGTCGACAGCCTCGATCCGGGCTTCGCCCCGGGCACCGGCACGCCGGAGATGGGCGGGCTCACGCCCCGCGAGGTGCTGGAGCTGCTGCGCGGCCTCGCCGGCGTTCAGGTCGTCGGCGGCGACGTGGTCGAGGTGGCGCCGCAATACGACCCGACCAGCAACACTGCGCAATGCGCCGCGCAGGTGTTGTTCGAGCTGCTGTGCCTGGTGGCGGCGGGGCGCCGGGGCTGAGCAGAGGGGCGCGGCCGCGGCTTCACCCCCCGGCCACGCCCTGCGTGTCGACGTAGAGCGCGTAGAGCGACTGGCTCGCCGCCATGAACACCCGGTTGCGGTGGCGGCCGCCGAAGCAGAGGTTGGCGCAGCGCTCGGGCAGGCGGATGCGGCCGATCAGGCGGCCGTCCGGGTTGAACACCATCACCCCGTCGAGGGCATCGTCGCCCATGCCCCAGCCGCACCATAGATTGCCGTCGACGTCGCAGCGGAAGCCGTCCGGCGTGCCGGGGCCGGCATCGATATGGACGCGCCGGTTGCTCAGGCGTCCGCCCGCGACGTCGAAGGCGAGGATGCGGCGGTTCGGCTGCGCCCGCGACTCGACGAGGTAGAGGATCGATTCGTCGGGGGCGAAGCACAAGCCGTTCGGCCCGGCGAGGTCGGTCGCCGCCGCCTCCAGAATGCCCGTGACCGGATCGAGGCGGTAGACGTTCTGCGGCAGTTCCGGCTCCGCCCGCTCGCCCTCGTAATTGCCCAGGATGCCGAAGGGCGGATCGGTGAACCAGACCGCGCCGTCTCTCGCCACCACCACATCGTTGGGCGAGTTGAGGCGCTTGCCCTCGTAGGCATCGGCCAGGACCGTGATGGCGCCGTCATACTCGGTGCGGGTGACCCGCCGCCCGCCATGCTCGCAGGTGACGAGGCGGCCCTGGCGGTCGCGGGTGTTGCCGTTGGCGAAGTTCGACGGCTTGCGGAAGACCAAGACCGCGCCGCTCTCCTCGTCGTAGCGCAGGATGCGGTTGTTGGGGATGTCGCTCCACAGCAGGAACCGCCCGTCGCCGAACCAGACCGGGCCCTCGCTCCAGCGGCAGCCGGTGGCGAGGCGCTCGACCCCGGCGCTGAACACCCGGTAGCGGGCGAACGAGGGGTCGATGACCTCGATGGCGGGGTCGGGATACCGGATCGTCGGCGTCCACACGGGGCTGTCCTCCTGGCGGCCATTCTTGTGCGCTAAGCAGATTTCGCCGAAGTGGTCACCGGTTCGGCGATAAAAATCTGCGACAAACAAGAACCTAAGCGGGCGAAGCGTTGGCCTGCCAACGCAAGCCTGCTTAGACCTTCGTGGGACGCGCCGCCCGATGCAACCCGCATCCCATGCAGGGCTTCGCCGGCATGGCGCGCCTCGACGGCGGGCCGCCGCTCCCCGATGATGGCGCGCACACCAAAGACCACACGGGAGGATGCATGAGCGACGCAACCGGGATCCGGGTCGCCCTGTCGGGAGCGGGCGGCCAGATCGGAGCGGTGCTGCGGCCGCGGCTGCTGGCGGCCGGAATCGTGCTGCGCTCCGGCGGCGGGCCGACGGCGCTGACGCCGCTCTCCGAGGCCGAGACGGTGACGACCGGCGACCTGCGCGAGGCGGAGGCCGTCGACCGGCTGCTCGAAGGCACCGAGGTGCTGGTGCACCTGGCCGGGACCAGCGTCGAGAAGCCCCTGCCGGAGGTGATCGAGAACAACCTGCGTGCCCTCCAGGCGGTCTACGAGGGCGCCCGGCGCCACGGCCTGCGCCGGGTGGTCTTCGCCAGTTCCAACCATGCCTTCGGGATGCATGCGGTGACCGAGCGGCTCGCCATCGATGCGCCGTTCCGGCCCGACGGCGCCTACGGCCTGAGCAAGGCGTGGGGCGAATTGATGGGCCGGATGTACTGGGACCGGCACGGCATCGAGGGGGTGGCCCTGCGCATCGGCAGCGCCCTCCCGCGGCCGACGGAGTTCCGCCACCTCTCGACCTGGCTCGGCCACGACGATCTGACCCAGCTGGTGCTGCGCAGCATCGCGGCGCCGATTCCCGGCTACGTGGCGGTCTGGGGCGCCTCGAACAACCCGCGCAGCTACTGGGACAACCGGGAGGCCGCCGCCCTGATCGGCTACCGCCCGACCCAGTCGGCGGAGGAGTGGGCCGAGGAGATCCTGGCACAGGAGAACCCCCTCGATCCCGTCGCCCGCACCCTCCAGGGCGGCAGCTTCACGACGATCGACTACACGCCGCAGGCCGAGCGGCCGGGGCGGGGCCGTTAGTCACGGCGCATGCCACGCCGCCGCCCCTCACCCCACCGACATCGTCAGGGGCGGCTGCACCTCCGCGGGAAGCGGCGAGACGTAGCCCTCCGGCCCGGTCCGCGCCGCCAGCTCCGCCTTCGCGGCATCGCGCAGGGAGGCGTCGGTGGCGAGACGCGCGCCGAGCGCCGCCATCGCCTTGGCGACCTGCACCATGGCCTTGTGGGCGGCCGGGCTCTTGCCCTGCGCCACCACCTGCCAGGTGTGGAACGGCGTGCCCACCGCGACGGTCGGGGCATGGGCCTGGACGGTCGGCACGACCCAGCTCACGTCGCCGACATCGGTCGACCCGATCGCCGGGTTGCGGCGGGCGTCGCGCGGCACCAGGAAATCGGCGAGCGGCGCCTCGGTCACCGGCATCCCGATGGTGCGGTAGACCGCCGCGATGTCCTGCGGCGTCAGCGTGCCCTGGATCGCCTTGGCAAAGGCGCGATCGGCCTCGTCGAAATGCGGCGTTCCCAGCTCCTCCATCACCCCGTGCAGGGCTTCTTCCAGGGCTGCGTTGCCGACGAGGTTCGAGACCGCGCTGACGATCCGCATCTCCATCGTGGTTTCGGTCATCAAAGCCGCGCCCTCGGCGATCTTGCGCACCCGGGCGACGAGGTCGCGCATCCCCGGCAGGTCGCGGGCCCGGATCGAGTAGCGCACCCGGGCATGGGCCTGGACGACGTTGGGGGCGATGCCGCCGGTATCGAGATAGGCGTAGTGCACCCGTGCGTCGCTCGGCATGTGCTCGCGCATGTAGTTGACGCCGACATTCATCAGTTCGACCGCGTCGAGGGCCGAGCGCCCGAGATGGGGCGCCGCCGCCGCGTGCGCGGCGCGGCCGGTGAACACGAAATCGGCCCGGGTGTTGGCGAGCGAGAGCGGCGGCGCCACCTCCCAGAAGCTCGACGGGTGCCAGGTGATGGCCGCATCCGCATCCGCGAACAGGCCTTCCCGCACCATGAACGCCTTCGCCGCGCCGCCTTCCTCGGCCGGGCAGCCGTAATAGCGCACGCGCCCGGGCAGCCCCTGCTCGGCGAGCCAGTCCTTCAGGGCGGTGGCGGCGAGCAATGCCGCCGAACCGAGCAGGTTATGCCCGCAACCATGGCCGTGGCCGCCTTGCTCGACGGGGCTGTGCCGGGCGACGCCCGCCTCCTGGCTCAGGCCCGGCAGCGCGTCGTACTCGCCCAGGAAGGCGATCACCGGCCCCCCCTCCCCGGCCTCGCCGATCACCGCGGTCGGGATGCCGGCCGCACCCTCGGTCACGCGAAAGCCCTGATGGCGCAGCTCGGCGGCATGCGCCGCGGCCGAGCGGTCTTCGGTGTAGCAGACCTCCGGCGTGGCCCAGACCTCGTCCGAGAGGGCGATGAGCCGGGCCTTGTGGGTGTCGACCTGGCGCCAGACGGCGTTGCGGTTGTCCATGGGATCCTCCCGGATGCGACCCGCGGGCCGCCTTGGGGCGAGCCTCATGCAGGCCGCTTGCCGGCTCAAGCGCGGCGGGAGCGGAGGTGGCGCGCGAATTGCGAATGGCCGTGGGTCTAACGGCTCCGAGGCCGAATGCGTCGGGGCAAAGGCTTTCAGTGGCTTGCGGACCGTGAGCGTGGGCGCGATGCTGCGCGGCCATCCAGGGCCAGCCAGAAGGGTGATCGTCCATGACCGAGCATGCCGTGACGGAGCAGCATTTGCGCGCGATGATCGGCGAGGTGAAGGACGGGAGCCTGTCGCGGCGCGGCTTCGTGCAGCGGATGCTGGCCCTCGGCCTCTCCGCCCCGATGGCCGGGATGATGCTCGCGCAGAACGGCGTCGCCTTCGCGGCCAACCCCCTGCGCGACGCCTATACGCCGACGAAGGCCGGGGGCGGCGGTCCCCTGAAGCTGCTGTTCTGGCAGGCTCCGACCCTCATCAACCCGCATTTCGCCATCGGCACCAAGGACCAGGAGGGCTCGCGCATCTTCTACGAGCCGCTGGCGGCCTGGGATGCCGACGGCAACCTCTTCCCGATCCTGGCGGCCGAGATCCCGTCCAAGGAGAATGGCGGCGTCGCGGCCGATGGCCGCTCGGTGACCTGGAAGCTGAAGCCCGGCGTGACGTGGCACGACGGCAAGCCCTTCACCGCCGACGACGTGGTGTTCAACTGGCAATACGCCGCCAACCCGGCGACGGCGGCGACCACCTCCGGCAGCTACAAGGACATCAAGGTCGAAAGGATCGACGACCACACCGTCAAGGTGCTGTTCACCCAGCCGACCCCGTTCTGGGCCGACGCCTTCGTGTCGACGGTCGGCATGATGATCCCGAAGCACATCTTCGCGGATTATGCCGGCGACAAGTCCCGCGACGCGCCGGCCAACCTCGCGCCGGTCGGGACCGGGCCGTACAAGTTCAGCGAGTTCCGCCCCGGCGACATCCTGCGCGGCGTGCGCAACCCCGACTACCACGTGCCGAACCGGCCGTTCTTCGATTCGATCGAGATGAAGGGCGGCGGCGACGCGGTCTCGGCCGCCCGCGCGGTGCTCCAGACCGCCGAATACGATTACGCCTGGAACATGCAGGTCGAGGACGAGATCCTCAAGCGGCTCGAAGCCGAGGGCAAGGGCCGGGTCAAGATGGATTACGGCGGCAACCTCGAATTCCTGCTGCTCAACGCGACCGACCCGAACACCGAGGTCGATGGCGAGCGCGCCTCGCTCAAGACCAAGCACCCGGCCTTCTCGGACCCGGCAGTGCGCAAGGCGATGAACCTGCTCGTCAACCGGGCGGCGATCCAGCAATTCATCTACGGCCGCACCGGCCGGGCCACCGCCAATGTCTTCAACGGCCCGGCCGCCTTCGTGTCGAAGAGCACCGCCTTCGCTTTCGATCCCGACAAGGCGGCGCAGATCCTGGAGGAGGCCGGCTGGAAGAAGGGCAGCGACGGCATCCGTGCCAAGAACGGCACGAAGCTGAAATTCGTCTTCCAGACTTCGATCAACGCGCCGCGCCAGAAGACTCAGGCCATCATCAAGCAGGCTGCCCAGAAGGCCGGCATCGACATGGAACTGAAATCGGTCCCCGGTTCGGTGTTCTTCTCTTCCGACGTGGCGAATCCGGACACCTATCCGCATTTCTACGCCGACATGGAGATGTATACCTGGAACATGACGCAGGCCGATCCGGCGGTGTTCGCGCTGCAATACGTCTCCTGGGAGGCCGCCACCAAGGCCAACAAGTGGCAGGGCCGCAACATCTCCCGGATGCAGAACCCGGAGGTCGATGCCTGCTATCGTGCGGCGCAAGCGGAACTCGACCTCGTCAAGCGCGCCGCCCTGTTCATCAAGATGAACGATCTGGTGGTGGCCGACTACGTCCTGCCGCTGCTCCACCGCGCCCAGGTCTCGGCGATCAACGGCAAGCTCCAGGCGCCCTCGACCGGCTGGGATAACTCGCTGACCTTCCTGGCCGAGTGGTACAAGCAGGCATAAAGACTCACAGATGGGAGCGTATCTCCTCCGCCGCCTGCTGATCGCGATCCCGAGCCTCATCGGGATCAGCCTCATCCTGTTCACCGTGCTGGCTTTGGCCCCCGGCGATCCGTTCGGGGAGCTGGCCACCAACCCCAACGTGCCGCCGGAGGTGCGCGAGGCCTTGCGCGCCAAGTTCGGCCTCGATGACCCGATCCTGGTGCGCTACCTGCACTGGCTGACGGCGATGCTCCAGGGCGACTGGGGCTTCTCCTTCGCCAGCCGGGTCGATGTCGACGACCTGATCCTGCAACGCCTGCCGACCACCCTGTTCGTCGTCGGCTCGTCGCAGGTGCTGGCGCTCGTCATCGCCGTGCCGGTCGGCATCCTGGCGGCGATCCGGCCCTATTCCCTGTTCGACCAGGTGGCGAACACGCTCGCCTTCGTCGGCTTCTCGCTGCCGACCTTCTTCACCGGCCTCCTGTTCATCCTGCTGTTCAGCCTGACCCTCGACTGGCTGCCCTTCGTGTATCAGGCCGATATCGCGGCGACGGGCTGGCGCTGGGCCTGGGAGCATGTCCGACAGGCGATCATGCCGGTCTGCGTGCTGGGCTTCTTCCAGGCCGCCTCCTATACCCGCTACGTCCGCGCCTCGGTCCTCGACGTGGCGCGCCTCGATTACGTCACCACCGCCCGCGCCAAGGGCCTGTCGGACGGCACCGTCACGATCCGCCACATCGCCCGCAACGCGCTGATCCCGGTCGTGACGCTGGTGGCGCTCCAGATCCCGGCGGTGTTCGGCGGCGCCATCGTCACCGAGCAGATTTTTCGGATTCCCGGCATCGGTTCGCTCCTCATCAACGCGATGCTCGCCAACGACACGCCGGTGGTGATGGCCGTCACCTTCGTGTTCGCCTGCCTCGTCGTCCTGTTCAACCTCGTCGCGGACCTCCTCTATGGCTGGCTCGACCCTCGCATCTCCTACCGCTGAGGCGGCGCCTGCGCCGTCCGCGGTCTCGGGGCGGGACACCTGGCGGCGCTTCCGCCGCCACCGCCTCGCGGTCGTCAGCGTCGGGGTGCTCGGGCTGCTGGTCCTCGCGGTCGTCGTCGGCGGCTGGGTCTGGCCGGTGGCGATCGACGAGATCGACTTCGCGGCGACGCTCCAGGGCCCGTCCTGGGCCCACCCGCTCGGCACCGACGACCTCGGCCAGGATCTGCTGGCGCGGATGATCTATGGCGGGCGCATCTCGCTCGCCGTGGGCTTCGCCGCGATGATCGTCGCGACCGTCGTCGGCGTGGTGGTGGGCGCGCTCGCCGGCATGTCGCGGCGCTTCCTCGACCCGTTCCTGATGTGGCTGACCGACCTTTTTCTGTCGCTGCCGCAACTGCCGCTCCTGCTCCTCATCATCTACCTGTTCCGCGACCAGCTGAAGCAGGTCTTCGGGGTCGAGGGCGGCGTGTTCGTGATGATCGTCGCGGTCATCGGGGGCCTGCGCTGGATGCCGGTGGCGCGCCTCGTGCGGGCGCAGTTCCTGTCCTTGCGCGAGAAGGAATTCGTCGAGGCGGCGCGCTCGCAAGGAGCGACCACCTGGCACCTCGTCACCCGCCACATCCTGCCGAACGCGATCGGCCCGGTGATCGTCGCGGCGACGATCGAGGTCTCATCGGCGATCATCGCCGAATCGACCCTGTCGTTCTTGGGATTGGGCTTCCCGCCCGACATCCCGACCTGGGGCCGGCTGCTCTACGACGCCAAGGATCACCTCGACGTGGCGCCGCACTGGGCGTTGTTTCCGGGCGCCGCGATTTTTTTGACCGTGCTGTCGATCAACTTCATCGGCGACGGCCTGCGCGACGCCCTCGACCCGCGGCGGGTCTTGTGAGCGCCGGCAGCACCCTCGTACCCACCCCGAATCTCATCCTGAGGTGCCGCGTCGCGGCCTCGTAGGAAGGCTCCAGCGATCGCAGAGCCGTCTGGAGCCCTCCCTCGAGGCTCCGCGATCTCCGATCGCCCGCACCTCCCGATGAGGTCGCGAACGGGACAACGTCTGCGCAGGGCCATCCGCGATGACCACACCGATCCTCTCGGTCCAGGACCTCACCGTGGCGTTCCGCTCCGAGCGGACCTGGCGCCCGGTGGTGCATGGCGTCTCCTTCGACATCGGCCCGAAGGAGACCGTCGCCCTCGTCGGCGAATCCGGCTCCGGCAAGAGCGTCACCGCGATGTCGATCATGCGGCTCACCCCGCGCGACGCGACCCGGACCGGCGGCCGGGTGCTGCTGGAAGGCCGCGATCTCCTGGGCCTGCCCGATGCTGAGATGCGGCGCATCCGCGGCGACGACGTCGCGATGATCTTCCAGGAGCCGATGACGAGCCTCAACCCGGTGCTCACCGTCGGCTTCCAGATCGGCGAGGCCCTGCGGCTCCACCGCGGCATGTCGCACAAGGCCGCCGAGGCCGAGACGGTGCGGCTGTTCGACAAGGTCCGCATCCCGGCCGCCGCCTCGCGGGTGCACGATTACCCGCACCGCTTCTCCGGCGGCATGCGCCAGCGGGTGATGATCGCCATGGCGCTCGCCTGCCGGCCGAAGCTCCTGATCGCCGACGAGCCGACCACCGCCCTCGACGTGACGATCCAGGCCCAGATCCTCGATCTCATCAAGCTCCTCCAGGAGGAGGAGGGCATGTCGGTCCTGTTCATCACCCACGACATGGGGGTGGTGGCCGAGATCGCCGACCGCACCGTGGTGATGGTCGACGGGCGGGCCGTCGAGACGGGGGCCACCGAGCAGATCTTCAACCGTCCGGCCCATCCCTATAGCCGCGCGCTGCTCGCCGCCGTGCCGCGCCTCGGCGCCATGACGGGCAAGGCCCAGCCGGCCCGCTTCGCCATCGTCGACCGCACCACCGGCGAGCCCGAGGCGGCCCTGCCCCTGCCCGACACCGTGCGGGAGGGCGAGCGTCCGGTCCTGGAGGTGAAGGGCCTCACCACCCGCTTCGACATCCGCGGCGGCCTGCTCTCGCGGGTGCGCGGCCGGGTCCACGCGGTCGAGAACGTCTCCTTCGCGGTGCGGGCGGGCGAGACCCTGGCCCTCGTCGGCGAATCGGGCTGCGGCAAGTCGACCACCGGCCGCTCGGTGCTGCGGCTGATCGAGCCGACCGCCGGTTCGGTGCTCCTCGACGGCGAGGACGTGCTCGGCCTGTCTCCTGCCGCCCTGCGGGCCTGCCGCCGACGGATGCAGATGATCTTCCAGGATCCCTTTGCCAGCCTCGACCCGCGGATGAGCGTCGGGAGCGCCATCGCCGAGCCGCTCCTCATCAATCGTCTCTGCTCGCGCTCCGAGGCGCGCGAGCGCGCCGCCGACCTGTTGCGCCGGGTCGGCCTCAAGCCCGAGATGGCGAGCCGCTTCCCGCACGAATTCTCCGGCGGCCAGCGCCAGCGCATCTGCATCGCCCGCACGCTCGCCGTCGAACCCCGGCTGATCGTGGCCGACGAATCGGTCTCGGCCCTCGACGTGTCGGTGAAGGCGCAGGTGGTGAACCTGATGCTCGACCTGCAAGCGTCGCTCGGCCTGTCCTACCTGTTCATCTCGCACGACATGGCGGTGGTGGAGCGGGTCAGCCACCGGGTCGCCGTGATGTATCTCGGCGAGATCGTCGAGATCGGCCCCCGCGCGGCGATCTTCGGCGCGCCGCAGCACCCGTACACGAAGAAGCTGATGGCCGCCGTCCCGGTCCCCGATCCGGGCCGCCGGCGCCAGCTCCACGCCGTGCGCAGCGACGAGATCAAGAGCCCGATCCGTCCGGTGGATTACGTCCCGCCGGAGCGGCTGTACCGGGAGGTCTCGCCGGGCCACGTGGTGCAGGTTTGGGGGCCGGAATGGGAGACGCCGGTGGCGGCGGCGGTCGCGGCTGTGGCGTGACCGGCTGTCGTGGCTCGACGGACCTGCCACCCTCCGCGTCATCCCGGGGCCGCGCCGCGGAGCCCGGGATCCCTGTCGTCGGCGCCGCGGCCTCGCGCCTATCGAGCCGGCGCGACCACCTCCGGCACCTTCGCCGAGACCGGCACCACCGGCGGGGTCACGGTTCCGGCCGGGATCGTCCCGACGGGGGCGACGGGGGCGGGATGGGTGCCGGGCTTCGCGGCCGGCTCGGCCCCGTTGAGAGCGCCCGCGGCGGCCGGCGCGGGCTCGTGCGATGTTCCGTGGGCGCGGCCGAGCAGGTCCGGCGGGGTCTGCCAGACGAAGGCGTCGAGGCGGCCGCTCACTGGGGAAATCGGCGCCCAGCGGTCGGTGACGAGGCCGTCGGCGCACCAGGCCGGATCGCGCGGGGCGCGGGCGGCGCGGGCCTGCCACTCGCGGGCCTTGCCGGAATTTGCGCCGTGCTCGGCCTCCTCGATCTCGGCCATCAGCGCGTAGGCGCGCACGGTCGGCTGATCGGTCAGCAGCGGCGCCAGCACGTCGCGGGCGCGGCCGAACTCGCGGGCATCCAACGCCGCGCGGGCAATGGCGAAGCGCGATTCCGGATGCCAGGACGAGATCCGGGCCAGGGTCTCGGCGCGGGCGAGGCGGTCGCGGCTCGAATCACCGGTGCGCAGGTCGAGATAGACCCGGGCGAGGTCCGGATGCGGGTTGGCGCGCCACGCGGCCTCGACGACCTTCGCGCCGCGCTTGAGGTCGCCACGCCGGGCGAAGAGCCGCCCGGCCAAAGCCGCCGCCGGCACCAGATCGGGGGCGAGCTTCACCGCCTCCCGGGCTTGCGCCAGGGCCCGCTCGGGATCGCCCGCCTCGAGGTCGAGGGCGCTGGCGGTCAGCAGCACGGCGCGCTGGCGGCGCATCGCCGCCTTGTCGGAGAGCCCCAGGGCCGCGCGGCGCGACACGGTGTCGAGCGCCCCCGACCAGTCGCGGTCGGCGCACTGACCCTCCATCACCGCCTCGTTGGCCCAGGTGACGCTCGGGGCGAGGCGGGCGGCCTCCAGCGCGTAGGCGCGGGCCGACACCTCGTCGTCCTGGCGACGGGCCTCGACGAACAGGCCGCGCAGGCCGAGGACCCGGGTCTCGGGATCGTCGACCATGCGGCGGAAGGCGCGCTCGGCCCCGGCCCGGTCGCCGGAGATCTGGGCGGCCTGGGCGGTCAGCAGCAGGGCGAGCGGCTCAGGCCCGAGCAGGCGCTCGGCCTCGCCGGCGTGGCGGCGCGCCGCGATCGGGTCGCCGGAGCCGACCGCCACCATGCCGCGCGACAGGGCGTTGTAGCCGCGGGCCTGCCGCCGGCGCTGGCTCGATAGGCTCAGCCGCTCGGGCAGGTGCAGGATGCCGCGGAAGAAGGCCCAGGCGAAGCCCAGCACCACGGCGAGCACCATCACGCCGACCAGCGCCGCGGCGAGGCTCGTCGCCAGCTCGTAGCCGCCCCAGGTCACGGTGACGACCCCGGGCCGGTCGGCGAGCCAGACCGCCCCATAGGCGGCGATGGCGAGGAGAGCCAGGAAGGCGAGTGCGCGCCACATCTTTCCATCAACTCCAGAAAGCCGCGCTGCCGCTACGGGCGCGCGAGGGGGCGAACGAGCCCCGGACCCATCATGGCGGCCGCCACGGCGGCCGCACCGGAAACGAACGAGGCGGCCACCCGGGAGGGTGGCCGCGGGACTCACATCAGCGGGTTGCCGGTGCCTGGATCGCCGCGAAGGCGGCAGCCAGGCGCGCCCGGGCGGCCTCGCCGGCCGCGGCCCGGGCCTTCAGGCGCTGGCCGAACTCCGCCGCGTCCTTGCGGGCCTCCTCCGGCAGGGCGTCGAAGGCTTTGGCCGCCTCCGCCACCGCGCCGCGGGCCAGCGCCTCCTGGATCCGGGCGACCGCCGCCTCGGTCGGGTCGGCGGGGGTGCTCGGCGCCGGGGCCGCCCCCTCGGCGCCAACCTTGCGCACCGAGACGATCGACTCGGCCATGCTGGTCAGCCGGTCGGTGATGCTGCCGCGCTCCGCCACCGCCCGCTGCCGGGCGGCCAGGGCCGCCCCGTTCAGCTTGGCGGCGATCGGCTGGAAGCTCTGCGCCAGCGCCGCCGCGGTCGGCGCGCCGCTCTGGGCGAAGGGCTCCAGGGGGGCGAGCGCGCCGGCCTGGCCGGGATCGAGCTGCTTGAGGGTCGCGAGCGCGTCGGCATAGGGCGTGCCGGCGCCGAGCGCGCTGGCGATCCGGTCGGAGGCCACCACCCGGAGTGCCGCCTGGACGCTGCTCGCCTCGGCGCGGCCCTCGACCGCCTTGGCGAGGTCGGCGAGGCGCTGGTCGACGGTCTTGCTGCGGGTATCGAGCGCCTGCTGGAGCCCGTCGAAGCGCTGGTCGGCCGCCTTGGCCCTCGTGTCGAGGGTCTGGCGCAGCTCGTCGAGGCGCTGGCCGAGCGCCTTGTCGGCCTGCTCCTCGGCCGTCGCGCGGGTGCCGAGATCGGCCTGGAGCGCCTTCAGCCCCTTGTCGAGCCCGTCGAGGCGGCCGCGCAGGTCGGCGCCGTCGCCGCGGCCCTGGAGCGCCGTCACCGCCTGGGCGAGGCCGTCGACCCGCTGGCGCAGGCCGGCATCGGCCCCGCCCGTGCGGCTCTGAAGCTCGGCGATCTGCTTCTCGAGGCCCTGGAGGCGGGCCGGGTCGAGGCCGGCACTCGGAGCCGGGTTCGACCCTTGCGCCGCCGGCGCCGCCTGACCGGTAGCGGGCGCCGCCTCGGCCTTGCGCAGGGCCTCGTCGGCGCGCTGGCCCGCGGCCTTGGCGGCCGCATCGGCCGCCCGCACCGCGTCGGGCAGCGGGCGCAACGCGGTCTCGATCGAGGCGATGCGGCGGTCGAGGGCCTGGACGCTGTCGCGCGGCGCCAGATCGGCGAGGCGCTGCTCCAGCGGCACCGTGCCGGGCGCGTCGGTCTGGGGGGTCGCGGGCTTCGGCAGGGCGATGCCATAGGCCGGGCCGTAGGTCGTCACGCCGTAGAGAAGGCCCGCGCCGACCACGCCGCCGAGGAGCGAAGCGGCCAGCAGGGAGCCGAAGCCGGCGCCGGACCGGGCCTGCTGCGGGACGGCGCTCGCGGTCCGGGCGGAGTCGGGCTTCGGCGCGTCCTTCGGCGTGGCCGCGCCGGAGCCGGCCGCTGTGCCTGACTGCGGGCCGGTCGTTTGCGGACCTGTCTTGGGCACCGTCGAGAGCTTCGCGCCGGGAGCCCCGGCGGGATTCGGGCCGGAGCCCGCCGAGGCGGCGCCTGCCGTCGCGCCGGTGACGGCGCCCGGGGACTTCGTCTCCGGCGTCTTCGTCTCCAGCGTCTTGGTCTCCGGGGGCTTGGTCTCAAGAGGCTTGGCGCCGGGCGCGGCCGCCGCCGGCGTGCCGGGCTTGGTCTCGCCGGGCTTCACGTCGCCCGGCTTGGCCTCCCCGACCTTGAGCGGACCGCTGCCGGGCCCCGTGACCACGGCACCGGGCGCCGGCTTCGGGGGGCTCCCCGTCGGCCCGGAGGCCGCGGTCACCGCCGTGGGGGACGGCGTGCCGGGCCTGGTCTCGCCCGGCTTCGCTGGCGTGATCCCCGTGGCGGAGGGCGTGATGGCGCCCACCGTCGTGCCGCCGGGCGGCCTCGGCGCCGCGGCCGAGAGGGGAGCGGCTGGCGTCGTGGCCGGGCCGGAGGCCGGGGCGGTCGCGCCGGGCTTCGGAGCCTCGGTCGGCTTGACCTCTCCCGGCTTCACCTCGGCGGCCTTCGGCGGCTCGCCCGGCTTCGTCCCCGCGGGCGCGGTCATGCCGGGCTTCGGCAGGTCGGTCTTCGCGGCGTCGGTCTTCGCAGAATCCCTGGCCGCCTCGGCCGGCTTCGCGGGCTCCGTCTTGGTCGGTTCGGTCTTGGCCGGTTCCGCCTTGCCCGGTTCCGGTTTGGACGCCTCCGCGACACGGGTGGCCTTCAGGTCGATGATCGGCCCATCCGCCGGGTTGCCGCTGCGCCCGCCCGGACGGTTGCGCGAATCCTTCTGGTCCTTGTCGGATGGGGTCACGGCCGAAGATCCTCACCTGTGGGGCCGGGCCGGGGGGCGCCCGCAGGCGGCCCGATCGGATCGGCATGGGCGCGACCACGGGGCAGGATCCCGCCCGGGCCGCGCAACGATTGATCGTCCCTTAGCATCGCTCCAGGCCCGGGCGAAGGGCCGGCGACGCCTCTGCATCATTGTCCTGTCGAACGGGGTGCGGGCCGACCGGGACTAATCCTGCCAGCAGAACGTCCTCGTCCGGCCGCGCCGCGACGACATGGGACAGGATCCCGGCCGTGACCAGAGGCGCGGCCACGTCCGCCGACAGGCAATGATGCGCCACGCGACGAAACGCCTCCTCCCGCCCCGCCGCCCGGGCGAGGCCGAGGGCCGTCGCCGCGCTGCGGCGGGAATAATGCAGCGCCGCGTCGAGGGCGTCGTGGTCCAGGGCCGCCGCCACCGGCTCCGGCAGGACCGCCAGGGGCCGGGCCGCGTAGGCGACCCAGACCGTCAGCCGGTAGCCGCGGGCGACGAGGGTGTCCCCCGGCTCGTCCTTGCGCTCGCGCCCGGCGGCGTGGAGAAGGCGTGCCCCCCGCGGCAGGGCGCGGCCGATCAGCTCGGCAAGGGCCAGGGCATCGCCCCCGGCCTCGTGGACCGGGCCGAGCCCCGCCGCCTGCGCGGCGGATGCCGTGCGGGCGCCCACGCAATAGGCCGGCAGCGCCGCCAGCGGCGAGCCCGCGAGCGCCGGCACCGCACTCGCGCTCGTCAGGACCAGGGCGTCGAAGGGTCCCTCCGGGGCCGGGGCGCCGCTGAGCGCCAGGTCGAGGACGGGGGCGAGGAGCGGCCGGTGGCCGAGGGCGGCGACGCGCCCGGCCGTGCGCGCGCCGGCCGGCAGTGGCCGCGCGACCCAGACCCTCAGGCCGGTCCCGCACTCCTTCGCCCGCGTCACGCGCTCCGCTCCCCGCATCCGACCCCTTTGCCGACCCTGTGCCGGCGGGTTATCTGGTGGGCACCATACCGGCCGCCGCGCGGCGTGCCAGCCCCCCTCGCGAGACCCTGTCCCCACCATGAACGTCCTCGGGATCGAGACCACCTGCGACGAGACCGCGGCCGCGATCGTGACGGTGGAGGAGGACGGGCGCGGCGCGATCCTCTCCAACGAGGTGCTGAGCCAGATTGCCGAGCATGCCGCCTATGGCGGCGTGGTCCCGGAGATCGCGGCCCGCGCCCATGTCGAGGTGCTCGATCGGCTGATCGCCCGGGCGCTCGCCAATGCCGGAATGGCCCTTGCCGATCTCGACGGCATCGCCGTCGCGGCGGGGCCGGGGCTGATCGGCGGCGTGCTGGTCGGGCTCGTCACCGGCAAGACCCTGGCGCTGGTCTCGCGAAAACCCCTCGTCGCCGTCAACCACCTCGAGGCCCACGCCCTCACCGCCCGGCTCACCGACGGCCTCGCTTTCCCGTACCTGCTCCTGCTGGCCTCGGGCGGCCACACCCAGCTCGTCGCCGTGAAGGGCGTCGGCGAGTATGTGCGCCTCGGCGGCACCATCGACGACGCCATCGGCGAGGCGTTCGACAAGGTGGCGAAGCTGCTGGGGCTCGCCTATCCGGGCGGGCCGGAGGTCGAGCGCGCCGCCGAGGGCGGCAACCCGGAGCGCTTCGCCCTGCCGCGGCCGATGCTCGGCCGGCGCGAGCCGAACTTTTCCCTCTCGGGCCTCAAGACCGCGCTCCGCATCGAGGCCGAGCGCATCGCGCCCCTCACCCATCAGGACGTCGCCGATCTCTGCGCCAGCTTCCAGGCCGCCGTCGTCGACGTGGTGGTCGACCGGGTGCGGGTGGCGTTGCGCGATTTCGGCCCCGTCGCCGGCCACCCGACCGCCCTGGTGGCGGCCGGCGGCGTGGCGGCGAACGGCGCCCTGCGGCGGGCGCTCGCCTATCAGGCCGGCGAGGCCGGGCTGCCCCTCGTCGCCCCGCCCCTGCCGCTCTGCGGCGACAACGGCGCGATGATCGCCTGGGCCGGCATCGAGCGCCTGCGCCTCGGCCTGACCGACGACATCACCGCCCCGGCCCGGCCGCGCTGGCCCTTCGCCCAGGCCAAGGATATCCCCCAGGCCAAGGATGTCGCCCAGGTTTCCGCGTGGGCCGACGGCCGGACCGCCGGATGACCGCCGCCGAGGCCGAGGCGCAGCAGCGCCGCTGGCGGGCCCTGGTCGACGAGCGCCTGCCCGCCGCCGCCGCCGCGCATCCCGACTGGCCGGTGTCGCGCAACCACTGCTTCGCCCGCATCCTGCTCGACAATGCCTGCGGCGGCCCCTGGCGCGAGAGCGTGGCCCCGCCCGCCTGGGCCAACATGCCGCCCGAGCGCCTGGATCTGGCCTTGAGCCTGGGTGAGGCGGTGCTGGCCGGACGGCAGGACCTTGCCGTGCTCAATCACCGCTCGCTCGTGTGGCGGCGCAAGCTGCGGCTGCCGCCGGCTCCGCTCAGCCTGCCCGGCGAGGATTTTTCCCTGCGGCGCTGGCAGCTCGCCGACGACGAGCCCTTCGCGGCGCTCTGCGCCGATCCGGAGGTGATGCGGTTCTTTCCTGCTCCGAAAACCGCCCGCGAGAGCCAGACCGAGGCCCGGGCCCTCGCCCGGCGCTTCGACGAGGATGGGTTCGGCCCCTGGGTGGTCGAGACGGCGGAAGGCTTCTCCGGCTTCGTCGGCTGCTGGCGCCCGTCCCGGCCGCTGCCCCTCGGCCCCCTGATCGGGCAGGAGACCGGCCTCGTCGAGATCGGCTGGCGGCTCGCCTGGCCCGCCTGGGGCCGGGGCTTCGCCGTGCGCGGCGCCCGCCTGGCCCTCGCCGACGTCTTCTCCCGCTGCGCGCTCACCGAGGTCGTGGCCTACACGGCCGATCTGAACGCCCCCTCGCGCCGGGTGATGGAGCGCCTCGGCATGAGCGAGGTCGGCGGCTTCGACCATCCGGGGCTGCCCGAGGGCCACGGCTTGCGGCCGCACCGGCTCTACCGATTGGCGGCGGCGGATTTCATGGCGGCGGATGCCACGGCGGCGAATGTCCTGGCGGGAGATCCCGCATGACCGGCATCGGGCCGATCGCGGTCCTGGGCGGCGGGGCCTGGGGCACGGCGCTCGCCAATGCCGCCGCCTCGGCGGCGGAGCGGCCGGTGGCGCTGTGGATGCGCGATGCCGCGCGCGCCGCCGCCATGGCGGCCGGCCGTGAGAATGCCCGCTACCTCCCCGGCGTGCCGCTCCACCCGGGCGTGCGCCCGACCGCCGCCGCCACCGACCTCGCCGGAGCCGAGGCGGTGCTGGTGGTGACGCCGGCCCAGACGGTGCGCAGCGTGCTCGGCGCCCTGCACCCGCATCTGAAGCCCGATGCCGCCCTGGTCCTGTGCGCCAAGGGCATCGAGCGCGGCACCGACGCCTTCTTGACCGATGTCGCCGCCGAGGCCGCGCCGGGCGCTCCGGTCGCGGTTCTGTCGGGCCCGAGCTTCGCGGCGGATGTCGCCCGCGGGCTGCCCACCGCGGTGACGCTGGCGAGCCGCGACGGCGCGCGGGCGGCGCGCCTCGCCGCCGCCCTGTCCGGGCCGACCTTCCGGGTCTATCACGGCACCGACCCGCGCGGGGTCGAGATCGGCGGGGCGGCCAAGAACGTCCTTGCCATCGCCTGCGGGGCGGCGATCGGGCGGGGCCTCGGCGAGAGCGCCCGCGCCGCCCTCGTCGCCCGCAGCTTCGCCGAATTGATGCGCTTCGCCCGCGCCTGGGACGCCCGGCCCGAGACCCTGATGGGCCTGTCGGGCCTCGGCGATCTCGTGCTCACCGCCGCCTCGGCGCAGTCGCGCAACTTCGCCTTCGGCGAACGGCTCGGGCGGGGCGTGAGCCTCGCGGAGGCCGCCGGTGGCAAGCTCGCGGAAGGCGCCCTCACCGCGCAAGGGCTGGTGGCGCTCGCCCGCCGGCGCGGGGTCGAGATGCCGGTCGCCGAGGCGGTGGCCGGCGTCGTCTCCGGCACCCTGCACCTCGACGAGGCCATCGCCGGCCTGCTCAGCCGGCCGCTGCGGGCCGAGATCTGAGTCGCGGTCCGGCAGAGCCCTTCCGGATCGCGGATGACGGGTGCCCGGCGCGCGCGACGGCCTCGGCAGGATTCCGGCCCCGAAACGTGACGGAAAAGCCGCGCTGGCATCGAAAATCCGCCTTTAACCACTTTTTAACTATACCGCCGCAAGGATCCGGCACACTCTTCGCCAAGTCGACGACAATCTATCGCGCCGGTTCGGTTCTCACGATGATTCGCCTCTCTTCCTGCACCGTGGGCATCCTGGGCTTGTTCGCCATCCCGCCTGCCCTGGCGGCCGATCTCCCGGCGCGGGTCGCCGCGCCGGTCGCGCCCCTGCCCGTCTTCCAGGATTGGTCGGGCTTCTACATCGGCAGCCATGTCGGCGGCGTGGTCGAGGGCCGCGGCGCGCGCACCATCGTCAGCGGCGATGGCGGCGGCGTGGTGCCGACGCTGTTCGGCGGCCGCGGCGGGCGCACCGGCATCGCGGCCGGGCGGATCGAGGGCCGCACTGTCTTCCAGGGCCTGCATGCAGGCTATAACGGCCAATGGGGCGCCGCCGTCGCCGGCATCGAGGCCGACGTGGCGAGCCTCGGGCCGCTCGACGACGTGCTCGGCAGCGTCCGCGGCCGTATCGGCCTCGCCAACGACCGTGTCCTCGTCTACGGCACCGCCGGCCTCGCGGTGCGGTCGGTGCCGCCGCTGGTGCTCGGCACCTTCGTGGGCGGCAATGGCGGCGCGGGCGGCAATGGCGGGCCCGGCGGCTCCGGCGGAGCCGGCGGCAACGGGTTCGGCACTCTGACGGTGGCCCGCGGCGGCACCGACGGCGTCGGCGTGGTCGGCGGTGGCGGCATCGAGGTGAAGCTGACGCCGCAGGTCAGCACCGGCGTCGAGGCGCTGTATTACAGCTTCGACGGGCCGCGCCTCCTCGGCGCGCCGCGCGATTTCCTCACCCTGCGCGGCCGTCTGACGGTCCATCCCGGTGCGGGCGTCCTGGCCTCTGCGCCGGTCGACTGGTCCGGCGCCTATCTGGGCGGTCATCTCGGGGCGATGCATGCCCTGTCGAATGGCAGCTTCGGCACGACGGCGCTGGCCAATGGCGAGCCGGGCGGCGCCGGCACCCGCGGCATCGACGGCGGCGGCGGCGGCGGCGGCGCGGTCGCCTTCGCGGGGAATGCGCGCAGCCCCGCCATCCTCGGCGGCCTCCATCTCGGCTATAACTGGCAGCGGGGCGCCCTGGTCTATGGCGCGGAGGGCGACGTGTCGGTCCCCGACGCCGACAGCCATCGCGTCCTCGGCTCGATCCGCGGCCGGCTCGGCGGAAGCGCCGGCCCGCTCCTGCTCTACGGCACTGCCGGCGTCGCCTTCGCCCGCGACGAGGGCATCCGGGCCGTCTTCGCCGGTCAGGGCGGGACAGGCGGCAATGGCGGCGTGGCCCTGGCCGGGCCGGGCGGCGCGGGCGG
>NZ_LABX01000059.1 GCF_001043915.1 Methylobacterium aquaticum
CGTATGAACTTGTCAAAGAGCGATCCGGTCGAAACCGGGCATCATCGGCAACAACGGGACCAGCGCCTGACCAAGGTCAGGCTCGCCAGCCCAGACTGTCCAGAAGACGTTTCAGCGACCGGTCCGCGGGAGCGGCCGGCGCCGATGGGTGGTCGTATAGGCCCCGGATTTTCGCCCGTCAACTCCTTTGTGAAGCTCTCGCGACAGAGATCCCCCTCCCCTCCCCGTCCGGAATCGGCACGGGCGCGGCGCAGAGCCAGTGCCGCATCGCGTCGAAGGTCTCGACCGCGGCGGCCACGATCGCATCGGCGTCGCCGCGGCTCGCCTCGTCGGCGAGGCGCAGGCGAAAGGCTTTCCACATCGCGCCGGTGTCGCGGCCATGCGCGGCGTAGTAGCGGCAGCCGCTCTCGGCCGTGGGCCCGAGCCGGCGCCCGACCTGCTTGGCGATCAGCTGGCCGCCGAGGGTCGAGCCTTCGAGGACATAGAGGGCTCCGAAGGCACCGGACCGGCCGCGCGGCGGGGCAAGCTGCGGGCACGGCAGCGCTTCGATCGCCACATCGTCGAGGCCGAGGAACCGCAGATCGGCAACGAGATGCGGCAACCGCCGGCGCGGATCGAAGAAGGCGGCATCGTCGAGGGAGGCGGCCAGGGCCGGTTCCAGCACCGCATGAAAACCCCAGAACCGGGCGAGCAGCGCGCGGTAGCCGGCGAGCGACGCGATGCGGGTTTCCCAGGCCAGATCGCGCTCGATCGCCTCGTGTGCCGCCTTGGTCTCGGCGCGCAGGCGCTCCAGGATGTCGCTCACGCGGTAACCGTGAAACAGGCGCCGGGGCCGTTCTCGACTTCGAGCCGGGCGTTGATCTGGTCGAGCATCGCGCGGATCAGCTTCATGCCGAGGCCGGTACCGCGGGCCGGGGCATCAGGCCAGTCGGTCGGCAGGCCCTTGCCGTCGTCGCAGACCGAGAGGCGCACCCGCCCCTCGGCCTCGCCGGCGACGCGCACGGCGACGCGGCCGCCGGCTTCCGCGAAGGCGTACTTGAAGGCGTTGGTGATCAGCTCCGTGGCGATCAGCGACAGCGCCACCGCCTTGCGGTAAGGCACCATCAGGCCGGGCTCGACGTCGAGATCGACCTCGTGCCCCTCCCCCGCCATGCCGGCGAGATCGGCGCAGAGAGTCTCGATCGTCTGGCCGAGATCGACCTCCTCGACGCTCTCGGCCTGGTAGAGGCTGTCATGCACCCGCGCCACGCTCATCACCCGGGCGGCGGTCTCGGCGAAGGCCGCCTGCGAGGCCGGGTCGGCCACCTGGCGGCGCTGCATTTGCAGGAAGGCCGAGACGATCTGGAGCGAGTTCTTGACCCGGTGGTCAATCTCGCGGGTGAGCAGGTCCTTCTGGATCAGCAGGCGCTCCTTGTCGGCGAGGAGCCCGGTCAGTTCGGCGATCTTGCGCTGCTGGCGCAGGACCACGCCCTCCACCGCCTGGGCCAGGGCCTCGGCGATGCCGACCTGCCACGCGGCGAAGGGTTCGGAGACGCCGCGGCGCTCCTCGACCCAGCGCTCGAACGAACGCCGGGGCAGCACCGCCACCGGCCCACTGCCGGCCAGCACCGGCTTGCGCGGGTCGCCGCCCCAGGTAACGGTGCTCGGCACCTCGGGACGGAACCACAGCAGCAGGTGGCGCCGCTCCGGGTCGACGAAAACGGCAAGGAGCCCGCTGGCGCAGTCGGCGTAGGGCGCGCTCGGCGGGTGGGCGCCGGTGAATTCCGCCGTAGCGTAACTGGAGCGCTCGGTGGGCAAGGTGGCGCGCAGCCAGGCGGCGATCGCCAGGATCGCGTCGGGCGGCGGGGTCCGGCCGAGGGCGCGCACCGCGTCGTGCGAGACGGTGGCGGCGCCGCCGACCGCGAACAGGTCGAGGAGGGTATGGGCGTTCTCGGTCAGCGCACTGACGAAGTCGTCGGACCGGGCGAGTCCGCGCACCAGATCGCTCTCCAGCGCCAGATGGGCCTGTTGCTCCTGCCACAGGCGCCGGCTCTCCAATTCGTAGACCCGCATCGCAAAGGCGTCGGCCAACACGGTGGCGGCGGCACGGGTCTCCGGCGCGACGTAGTGCGGCCGGCGGTGATGGCCGATCATCAGGCCCCAAAGCCGCCCCTCGACCAGGATTGAGATCGACATCGAGCCGTTCACGCCGAGATTGCGCTGGTATTCGAGGTGGATCGGCGACAGGCTGCGTGACTGGGCGAAGGTGAGGTCGATGGGCGCGTTGGCGGTCTCCGGCGTCGCCACCAGGGGCACCGGCACGTAATCGCGGTCGATGACGAAGCGGCTCTTCGAGCGGGTGTAGAGGGCCCGGGCCTGAGCCGGGATGTCCGAGGCCGGAAAGTGCAGGCCGAGCAGGCTGCGGGTCCAGGTCGGATCCTTGTCCTCGGCGATGGCGGCGCCGTTCCAGTCCGGATCGAAGCGGTAGACCAGGATGCAGTCGAAGCCGGTGAGCGCCCGGGTCTCGCGGGCCGCGACAGTGGCGGCGTCCTCCAGGGTGCCGGCGCCGCGCAGGCGGCCGATGGCGCGTTCGGTGTCGAGCTGGCTCGCCGACGGAAAATCCTCCGGGTGGGCCGGCGCCAGCTCCAGCTCGACGAGGATGCGGTCGCCGTTGCGATGGGCCACCACCTCGGCCGGCAGGCGCAGCCCGTCCGCGGCGGGAAGCACGCTGCGCTGGCGCACGGTCCGGCCGGGATCGACATCCTCGCCCCGCAGGGTCTCGCGGATCCGGTCGGCGAGGCCGGCTCCGAGCAGGCTGCCGAGATCGAGGCCGAGCGGGTCACGGTCGAGGGCGTCGCGGACGTTGCCGCTGCACGCCACCACCGTCAGGGTGTCGAGATCGGCCGCCACCAGGACGGCGTGGGGCTGGATCGCGCCCGGAATATGGATCGGCTCCCGCTCGCACAGGCTCGGATCGACGGGCTCGGCCCGCACCCGCCGGGACACCGCCGCCAGCACCGCCTCGCGGCTGTGCCCGTGCTCCAGGGTCTGTACCGGTTCGGCGATGATCCAGTAGCGATCGGGCGCGGCGGCCTGGCGCAGGGTGATCCGCATCTGCATCGGCCGCGGATCGAAGCCGTAGACGAAGGTGAAGGTGTGATCGAGCCCGCCCCGGCGGACGCCCTCGCGGAAGCGGCCATAGAAATGCGGCAGGTGGGTGCAGGGCGCCACGTCGGTGAAGAAGTTGCGGCCGACCACCCGCTCGGCCGGGCGGCCGGAAAACGCGCTCTCGGCGCGGTTGTAGCGATGGATGACGCCGCGTCCGTCGACCTGGATCACGCCCTGGCGCAGGCGGTCGAGGTCGGATGGAGCGAGGGCATCGAGATCGATCGTCGGCGCCGTCGTCGGGTCGGGCAAGGTCACGGCGTTTCCAACACATCGATGGCCCGGGAGGGCGATGCCTCCGGCGACAGATCCCTCACCTTAGAGAGTTCCCACGCTGAACGAAACCTCAACGGCTGATTGACCGGCTTTCCCCGGCCTTGACGTCACCGTGTGCCGCCCGTGCGCGCGGCCACCGCCCTCACGGCGCTCTGGAGACCTTCCTCCAGGGTCGGGTGGTAGAACGGACGGTCGAGGAAGGTCGCGGCATCCCAGCCCTCCTGCACGGCGATCGCCATCAGGTGGGCGAGGTGCTCGATCCCGGGCCCGATCATCGCGGCGCCGGTGAGCCGGCCGTCGGGCTCGGCATAGACCCGGATCAGACCGGCGGCCCGGTCCATCGCCCGGGCGCGGCCCTGATCGGCGAACGAGCTCTCGCCGATCACCCAGTCGCAGGCCGCCTCCGCTTCGAAGGCCCGGCCAATCGCGGCGATCTGCGGGTCGGTGAAGACCAGCGCGAAGGCCGGCCAGGGCAGCGGCGCCTCGACCTGGGGGAAGCGCGCGGCATTGCCGCCGGCGATCCAGCCCTGGCGCTGGGCCTCGTGCAGCACCGGATGCTCCTGGTTGGCATCGCCCGCGATGAAGATCGGCGCGGTGCCGCATTGGAGGGTGCGCGGGTTGAAGTCCGGCAGGCCATCCTCGTCGAGGGGGAGGCCGGCGGCGCCGAGATCGAGGTCGGAGAGGTTCGGCGGCCGGCCGGCGGCGGCGAGCACGCGGTCGACGGTGGCGCTCGCCCGCTCGCCGGATGCGAGGCGCCAGTGCAGCCGCACCCCATCGCCGGCGGCCTCGGCGGATTCGACGGTGGCGCCAAGGCACAGAGACATCCCGGCACCAATCAGCGTGGCGGCGCAGGCGGCGATCTCGGGATCGCGGATGCCCCCGACGGCGTCGGCCGGATCCAGGAGCGTCACCGCGACGCCGAGGCGGGCCAGGCTTTGGGCGAGTTCGAGCCCGACAGGCCCGGCACCGAGCACCGCCAGGGATCCGGGCAGGGTCTCGATCTCGAACAGGGTGTCGGTGGTGAGGACCCGATCGGCGACCGGGCGCAGGGGCGGCGGCAGGCTCGGGGTCGAGCCAGTGGCGATCACCACCGCGTCGGCGCCGATCCGGGTGTGGTCGTCGACGAGCAGCGTGGTCGGATCGGCGAAGCGCGCGGTGCCGGAGACGCGCAGATCCGGCGGGATCCGGTCGAGCCCCTCGACGACCGAGGCGACGAAGTCGTCGCGCAGGGCCCGCATGCGGGCCATCACCGCCCGGCCGTCGACCCGCACCTCGCCCGCCGTGACGCCGAACGCGGCGGTCCCGCGTGCGTCGTAGGCGGCCCGGGCCGCCTCGATCAGGAGCTTCGAGGGCATGCAGCCGACCCGGGCACAGGTGGTGCCGCCAGGGCCGCGCTCGATCAAGGCGGCGCGCGCGCCGGCCTTCGTGGCCGCGTCGTGGGCCGCGATCCCGGCCGTCCCGGCGCCGATGATCGCCACGTCGCAGGCGAGTTCGCGCATCGCTTGTCCCCTCGGGCTACCCGGCGCGGCACGAGCGGCGACGTGGCGGATTCGACGGCTGGGCAACTTGCATCGCGGGCGATTCGTTCCCGCGCGTCAGGTTTTCGGCGCCCGGGGCGGGTCGTCCTGGCCCGCGGCCAGACGACCGCTCATCCCTGACTCTCGGCCAGGAGGCGGCTCACGAAGCCGGCGAGCCCGACTTGGCGCTCGCGGCGCAGGTGCTCGGCAGCCAGGATGGCCTCCAGGGTCTTGAACGAGCGGTCGAGGTCGTCGTTGACCAGCACGTAATCGTATTCCGACCAGCGCTCGATCTCGGTGCGAGCGTTGAGCAGGCGGCGTTCGATCGTCTCGGCGGAATCCTCGGCCCGGCGCTCCAGGCGGCGGCGCAGCTCGGCCATGCTGGGCGGCAGGATGAAGATGGTGACGACGTCGTCGCGCAGTTTCCCCCGCACCTGCCGGGTGCCCTGATAGTCGATGTCGAAGATCATGTCGCGGCCAGCTGCCAGCGCCTTCTCCACCGGGCTTCTCGGCGTGCCGTAATAGTTCCCGTGCACCTCGGCCCATTCGAGCAGGTCGTCGCGCTCGCGCAGACGCTCGAAGGCGTCCCGGTCGATGAACCGGTAGTGCTGGCCCTCGATCTCGGAGGCGCGGCGCGCCCGGGTGGTGACCGAGACGGAGAGTTCGAGCCCCCATTCGGGCCGCCGGGCCAGCGCGCGGGTCAGGGTGGTCTTGCCCGCCCCCGAGGGCGAGGAGAGGATCAGCACCAAGCCCCGGCGCGCCACCGGTGTGGTCAGGAGTTCGGAGCCCATCGTCGACACCATCGCGTTGCATCACCCTTGCGCCGGACCTTCGCGCCGGCTCGGACGCGCGCGACCGGCTTTCCCGTCATGCCTTTCCAATGCCGCCCCACCGGCGGGGGCGCAACAGGCGAGATGGCGACGGGCGGGGACAGCGATCCCCTACTCGACGTTCTGGACCTGCTCGCGGAACTGCTCGACCACCGCCTTGAGGTCGAGGCCGATGCGGGAGAGCGATACGTCGTTGGCCTTGGCGCACAGCGTATTGGCCTCGCGGCCGAGTTCCTGGGCGAGGAAATCGAGCCGGCGCCCGACGGCGCCCCCCGCAGCGAGCAGGTCGCGCGCCGCGGCGAGATGCGCGCGCAGGCGGTCGATCTCCTCCCGCACGTCGGCCCGCGCGGCGAGCAGCACCGCCTCCTGGTGCAGCCGCGCCGGATCGAGGCTGGCGGCCTCCATCAGCGCCGCGACCTGCGCGGCGAGGCGGGCCTTCACGGCCTCGGGCCGGCGGGCCGGGCAGGTTTCCGCGGCCTCCACGAGATCCGCCATGGCGGATAGCTGGCCGCCGATGATGTCGGCGAGGGCGCGTCCCTCCGCCCGGCGCCCCTCGGCCAATGCCTCGACCAGCCGGAGCGCGGCGGCCGCGAGGTCGCGCCGCAGCGCCTCGTCGTCGGCCGTCTCCTCCTCGACCTCGACCACGCCGCGCAGGCTCAGGAGCCCGTCGACGGAGGGGAGCGTGATGCCGAGCGGCATTGGCACCCGGGTGACCGCTTCGGCGAGGGAGGCGAGCAGTGCCTCGTTGATCCGCACCCGCGGCGCCGCTTCCGTCCGCGAGAGGGTCAGGGTGAGATGGCAGGTGCCGCGGCCGAAGCGCTTCTGCACCAGGGCCCGGGCTTCCTCGCCGACGGCATCGAGGCCCGCCGGGACCCGGACCCGGACCTCCAGCCCGCGGCCATTGACGCTCTTCAGCTCCCAGGCCCACTGCGCGGGTCCGGTGGTTCCGGCCTCGCGGGCAAAACCGGTCATGCTGGCGATGGACATCGGGGCGCTCTCGGCAGGTTTCGCAACAGGGGCCGCCGGCTTTGCGATCAAACCCTGCGACACGACAAGACTCCGAGCGGCGTCGCGTGGGCTTGCCCACGCCACGCCGCTCAGGGGTTGCGCGACGTCGGCGCGGCCTTGGGCTGGGACAGGACCGGCACCGTCTTGGGCGAGCTCAGGTCGTAGGTCTTGTTGCGCAGGGGATCGCGGGCGGTCCCCTCGGACGCATCGAAGGCGCGCGAGCGCGGGGTCGGGCCCGCCTCGCCGCCGTCATAGGCGAGCGGCGCGCCGGGCAGGCCGGTGCGCGGGGGCAGGGCCGCCGGATCGGCCTGGGGCGGCGGCTCGACCTTGTCGACGCCGATCGCCGCGGCCGGATCGGCGGCGGCTTTCGCCTTCTCGACCTGGCGCCAGCGGGCGACGTTGCGGTTATGCGCCTCCAGGGTCTCGGCGAAGACGTGGCCGCCGGTGCCGTCGGCGACGAAGAACAGATCCTTGGTGCGCGACGGGTTGGCCACCGCCTCCAGGGCGGCGCGGCCGGGATTGGCGATCGGTCCCGGCGGCAGGCCCTCGATCGCGTAGGTGTTGTAGGGCGTCACCCGGTCGATCTCGGAGCGCAGGATGCCGCGCCCGAGGGTGCCGCGCCCGCCGACGAGGCCGTACACGATGGTCGGGTCGGATTGCAGCTTCATCCGCTTCATGAGGCGGTTGACGAAGACGCCGGCGACCCGCGGCCGCTCGTCGGCCCGGCCGGTCTCCTTCTCGACGATCGAGGCGAGCGTGACCATTTCCTGCGGCGTGCGGACCGGCACGTCGGGCGACCGGCGGGCCCAGATCTGGTTGAGCACCTCGCGCTGCTTGGTCCGCATCAGGTTGAGGATCTTCTGGCGGGAATCGCCGCGCTCGAACTTGTAGGTGTCGGGCAGGAGCGAGCCCTCCGGCGGGGTCTCGTTGATGTCGCCGGTGAGGATGTCGTTGTCGTTGAGGCGGGCGACGATCTGCTCGCTCGTCAGGCCCTCCGGGAAGGTGATGGCGTGCTGGACCGAGCGGCCCTGGACCAGCACGTCGACCACGTCGTCGATGCTGGCATGGGCCTTGAAGTTGTACTCGCCCGCCTTGAGCGACGCCTTTCGGCCGAAGCGGGCGGTCAGCTCGAACAGCATCGGATGGGCGATCACGCCTTCGCGCCGCAGGAGATCCGCCATCTCGCCGACGCTGGAGCGGGGCACCACCACGACCTTGTCGGCTTGAAGCGGCCCGGCCTCGTTGGTCTGGCGCTCCAGCACCACGAGGCCCAGGATGGCGCCCAGCCCCACGATGACGAACAGGGTCAGGAAGCCGCTCACCGCGGCGAGCAGGCCACCCCGCTCGCGCACCGGCTTCTCGGGCGGCGGAGGCGCGGCGGTCGGCTTGATGGCCTCGCTCGGGCTGCGGGGGGCGAGCCGGTTCGGCGGGCTGACCGGCTCCGGCGCGCTCGGCGCCGGAGTCTGCGTCTTCGATCTGCGAAACATGACGGTCCTGTGGTGGCGCGTCCGGGACGCTGGCCGGTGGACGCGCGTGCCGGCCCGAGAGGGCGGAAAGCAACCGAAACCCTAGCAAGTTTTATGGCGAAATGGAGCCGCGGCGCGCCGGAAGCCACATGCGAGAAAACCCCTCCGCGCGGGCGAGAGGGGCTTTGGATGGCGTCACGGATGAAGTGGCGGGTCTCCGGCTCGCTGCGATCCGGATTCTACCCTCCTGGTCATTGCGGGGCCGCGCAGCGGGGCCCGGAATCCAGACGCGGGCGTCAGGACGGAGCGGGCCGCGTCGCGGTCGACCCGCCACCCCCTTGCGGTTCCGGATCCCGGGCTCCGTTGCGCCGCCCCGGGGACGACCCCGAGCGTGCAGTTCGGTCGGGGATCCGAAAACCCTCGGGCGATCACACCCGCCGCAGGATCAGCGACGCATTGGTGCCGCCGAAGCCGAAGGAGTTCGACAGGGCGATGTCGACATTCCGCTTCTGCGCCGTGTGCGGCACGAGGTCGATCGCGGTCTCGACCGACGGGTTGTCGAGATTGAGGGTCGGCGGCACGACGCCGTCGCGGATGGCGAGCACGGAGAAGATCGCCTCGATGGCGCCGGCGGCACCGAGCAGGTGGCCGGTGGCGGACTTGGTCGAGGACATCGCCACGTCGGTGGCGTTGCCGAGCAGGCGCTCGACCGCCTTCAGCTCCAGTTCGTCGCCGAGGGGCGTCGAGGTGCCGTGGGCGTTGATGTAGTCGATCTCGGACGGAGCGATGCCGGCGCGCTTCACCGCCGCGGTCATGCAGCGATAGGCGCCGTCGCCGTCCGGTGAGGGCGAGGTGATGTGGTAGGCGTCGCCCGAGAGGCCGTAGCCGATCACCTCGGCGTAGATCTTGGCGCCGCGGGCCTTGGCGTGCTCGTACTCTTCGAGCACCACCACGCCGGCGCCCTCGCCCATCACGAACCCGTCGCGGTCGCGGTCATAGGGGCGGGAGGCGCGCTGCGGCGCGTCGTTGAAGCCGGTGGAGAGCGCCCGGCAGGCGGCGAAGCCCGCAAGCGAGAGCCGGTTGATCGGCGATTCGGCGCCACCGGCCAGCATCACGTCGGCATCGCCCAGGGCGACCAGACGCGCGGCATCGCCGATCGCGTGGGCACCCGTGGAGCAGGCCGTCACCACGGCGTGGTTCGGGCCCTTGAGGCCGTGGGCGATCGAGACCTGACCGGAGGCCAGGTTGATGATCCGGCCCGGGATGAAGAACGGCGAGATCCGCCGCGGCCCCTTCTCGAACAGCGTCACCGAGGCATCGTAGATGCCGCCGATGCCGCCGATGCCGGAGCCGATGAGGACGCCGGTGGCGCACTGATCCTCATGCGAGGTCGGGTGCCACCCGGCGTCGTCGAGCGCCTGGCCGGCCGCCGCCATCGCGTAGACGATGAAGGGGTCGACCTTGCGCTGCTCCTTGGCTTCCATCCACCGGTCGGGATTGAAGGTGCCGTCGCTGCCGTCGCCGAGCGGGATCGAGCAGGCGATCTTGCACGCCAGATCCGACACGTCGAACGCCTCGACGCGGGCGGCACCGCTTTGCCCCTCGATGAGGCGGCTCCACGTGACGTCGACACTGCTGCCCAGCGGCGACACCATCCCGAGGCCCGTGACGACGACTCGACGCATCGCGTTATCCCGACCCGATCCCATGACGGAAGCGTTCTACCTGTTAGCGGAGGACGCGGCGGTCAGCCGGCGTTCTTCTCGAGGAACTTGATCGCGTCGCCGACCGTCTGGATCGTCTCGGCGGCGTCGTCCGGGATCTCGACGTTGAACTCCTCCTCGAACGCCATCACCAGCTCGACGGTGTCGAGGCTGTCGGCACCCAGATCGTCGATGAAGTTCGCGTTCGGGGTCACCTTCTCGGGCTCGACGCCCAGGTGATCGACGACGATCTTCTTCACCCGGTCCGCGATATCGCTCATCGTGTAGGTCCTTAAGTTACTGCTCGTGGAACTGTTCGGAGCCGCCGCGTGCGGGCGGAGCCCCGGGGGAGAGTTCGTGATGCGGCCGGCGCACCGGTCGCGCATGTCGTGGAAAAGCCGCGGACGGCCGGTCCGTCAATCCCCTTGCACGGCCGGCGGGTGCTTAACACAGGGATTCCGCCCTGGCGAGGCCCGCTTCAGCTCCGGTTAAGAAACCGTGCCTCTGCCTGGGGAAGGGGGCCGGACCGCCTAGAACATCGCCATGCCGCCGTTGACGTGCAGGGTGTGGCCGGTGACGTAGGCCGCCTCGTCGGAGGCGAGATACACCGCCGCCGCCGCGATCTCGGCGCCCTCCCCCAGGCGCCCCATCGGCACCGTCGCCAGGATGCCCTCGCGCTGCTTGTCGTTAAGCACGTCGGTCATCGGCGAGGTGATGAAGCCCGGCGCGATGCAGTTCACGGTGATCTTGCGGCTCGCCACCTCGGCGGCCAGCGCCTTGGTGAGGCCGACGAGGCCGGCCTTGGCCGCCGCATAGTTGCCCTGGCCGGCATTGCCGGTCGCGCCCACCACCGAGCCGACATTGATGATGCGGCCGTACCGGCGCTTCATCATGCCCTTCACCGCCGCCCGCGACAGCCGGAACGCCGCCGTCAGGTTCACGGCGATCACGCTGTCCCATTCCTCGTCCTTCATGCGCAGGAAGAGGTTGTCGCGGGTGATGCCGGCATTGTTGACCAGCACGTCGAGGCCGCCGAGCGCCGCTTCCGCCGCCGGAACCAGAGCCTCGACGGCCGCCGTGTCGGACAGGTTGGCCTCCAGGACGTGGACGCGCTCGCCCAGCTCGCCCGCGAGCGCCTCGAGGGCCTCGCGCCGGGTCCCCGAGACCGCGACGTGGGCGCCCTGGCGGTGCAGGGCCCGGGCGATGGCGCCGCCGAGGCCGCCGGTGGCGCCGGTGACGAGGGCCTTGCGGCCGCTGAGGTCGAACATGGGGGTCACTTTCTCAGAGCGTGAAGGCCGCGACCTCGGCCGGGGTGCCGACCGGCGTGGCGCTCGTTCCCGACACGATGCGCTTGACGAGGCCCGACAGCACCTTGCCGGTGCCGATCTCGTAGAAGGTCTGGACGCCGGAAGCCGCCATGGCGGCGACGCATTCGCGCCAGCGCACGGTGCCGGTGACCTGCTCCACCAGGGCTGCGCGGATCGCCGCCGGCTCGCTGATGGGCGCGGCCAGCACGTTCGCCATCACCGGGACGGCGGCGGGGCGCAAGGACACGGCCTCCAACGCCGCGCGCATCGCGTCGGCGGCGGGGGCCATCAGGCGGCAATGGAAGGGCGCGGAGACGTTGAGCATCACCGCGCGCTTGGCGCCGCGGCCCTGCGCCAGGGCCACGGCCCGCTCGACCGCCACGCGGTCGCCCGACACCACCACCTGACCGGCGCCGTTGTCGTTGGCGACGTCGCACACGTCGGATTGTCCGGCCTCGCCCTGGCGGGCCGCCGCGGCGACCTCGGCCGCCGCCCCGACGTCGAGGCCGAGAAGCGCCGCCATGGCGCCGGACCCCACCGGCACCGCCTTCTGCATCGCCTCGCCGCGCAGGCGCAGCAGGCGCGCCGCATCGGCCAGCGACAGGCTGCCGGCGGCGGCGAGCGCGCTGTACTCGCCGAGCGAGTGGCCGGCCACGAACGCCGCGTCCCGGGCGAGATCCAGGCCGCGCTCCGCTTCGAGCACCCGCAGGACCGCGAGGCTGGAGGCCATCAGGGCCGGCTGGGCATTGGCGGTGAGGGTCAGCTCCTCGGCCGGCCCCTCGAACATCAGGCGCGAGAGGTTCTGGTTCAGAGCCTCGTCGATCTCGGCGAAGACGGCGCGAGCGGCCGGGTGGTCCTGAGCGAGGGCGGAGCCCATGCCGACGGCCTGGCTGCCCTGGCCCGGAAAGATGAAGGCGCGCGACACGTGCGGGGGTCTTCCTGCCCTGAGAGAGTCGATGCGGCTGCGGGACGCAGCGATTGGGCGGCGCCAGTCGCAGAGCGGCCGGCACGAGTCAAGCGTGGCCGGACGGCAAAAATGCGCCGCCCGACGGGGATGAATCCTGGCGGACGGATCCTGCCGCTCCGCCGGTTCTCCGCGGAGGCGGCGTTGTTCGGCGCCACGACATGGCACGGGGACATGGCATGGGGACATGGCACGGGCTACCTCCTATTCCCCTGGGCGGCGAGAGGGCAAACCCGCGCCTCCGAGGTTATCCGACAGACCCGCAAAGCCCCACAGGATCCCCATCCACCCCGACGCTTGTTGCAAAACGGCATCTCGTGTAGGGAGGCGGTTATTCCGAGATTTTCGTACACCTAAGGAAGGGGTCGCGCATGGCTCGCGTCACCGTTGAGGACTGCATCGACAAGGTCGAGAACCGCTTCGAGCTGGTGCTGCTCGCCGGCCACCGGGCCCGGCTGCTCTCCTCCGGCGCCCCCCTCACCGTCGACCGCGACCGCGACAAGAACCCGGTCGTGGCCCTGCGTGAGATCGCCGACGAGACCATCACGCCGGACGACCTCAAGGAGCAGCTGATCCACTCGCTCCAGAAATACGTCGAGGTCGACGAGCCGGAGGCCGAGACGGTGCCGCTGCTCTCCAGCTCGCCCGCCGCCGCCGCGGTGGCGCCGCAAGGCTCGGGCGACGACGGCGACATCCAGTTCGACCGGATGAGCGAGGAGGACCTGCTGCGCGGCCTCGAGAACCTCGCGCCCCCGACCGAGACCGAAGAGGAAGGCGACTGAGCCTCCCGCCGCACCGCGACACGACCCGAATCCGGCCGCGAGGCCGGCAGAACCCGGCCGGAAGGCCGGGTTTTTTCGTGACCTTTTTGGCCGGTCCGACGCAGAAGCGGGGCTGACGCGACGTTTAGGGGCTGGCGCCGCCGCCCGTTCGGCTCGATATTTAATCCCGGACCTCCACCCAGCGTCGTCGGCGTTCAGCGCAACCGGCCCGATCCGGCACGCCGCGACGCCCCCGCGCCGGCCTTTGCGCCGGCGCCCTGTCGCGCGCCAAGGAGACCAACGGCGGATGATGCGCCAGTACGAGCTCGTCGAGCGGGTCAAGGCCTACAATCCCGGCGCCGACGAGGCGCTGCTGAACCGGGCCTATATCTACGCGATGCGGGCGCACGGCACGCAGAAGCGCGCCTCGGGGGATCCCTTCTTCGCCCACCCGCTCGAAGTGGCGGCCATCCTCACCGACCTGCGGCTCGACGACGCGACCATCGTGGCGGCGGTGCTGCACGACACCGTCGAGGATACGGCCGCCACCCTCGACGAGATCAACCGGGTCTTCACCCCCGAGATCGGCAAGCTCGTCGACGGGCTCACCAAGATCAAGCGTCTGGACCTCGTCTCGAAGCGCGCCGCGCAGGGCGAGAACTTCCGCAAGCTGCTGCTCGCCATCGCGGCGGACGTGCGGGTGCTGCTGGTCAAGCTGGCCGACCGGCTGCACAACATGCGGACCCTCCAGCACATGCCGGCGGAGAAGCGCGCCCGCATCGCCCAGGAAACCCTCGACATCTACGCGCCGCTCGCCAGCCGCATGGGCATGCAGGAGCTGCGCGAGGAGTTGGAAGACCTCTCCTTCGTCAACCTGAAGCCCGACGTCTACGCGACGATCGCCAAGCGCCTCGCCGACCTCTCGGCCAAGTCCGAGCGGCTGGTCGAGAGCATCGAGCGCGACCTGATCGCCAAGCTGGCCCTTGCCGGGATCACCGCCACCGTCAAGGGACGGCAGAAGCGCCCCTACTCGATCTGGAGCAAGATGGAGCGCAAGTCGGTTGCCTTCGAGCAGCTCTCCGACATCTTCGGCTTCCGGGTCATCGTCAACAGCGTCGATACCTGCTACCGGGCGCTCGGCGTCGTCCACACCACCTGGCCGATGGTGCCGGGCCGCTACAAGGACTACATCTCGACCCCGAAGCAGAACGACTACCGGTCGATCCACACCACGGTGATCGGCCCGAAGAGCCAGCGCGTCGAACTCCAGATCCGCACCACCGAGATGGACGAGATCGGCGAGTACGGCATCGCCGCGCACGCGCTCTACAAGGACGGCTCGCCGCATCTGGCCACCGAGAGCGGCGCCTACCAGTGGCTGCGCCGCACCATCGAACTCCTCGCCGAGGGCGACAGCCCGGAGGAGTTCCTGGAGCATACCAAGCTCGAACTGTTCCAGGACCAGGTCTTCTGCTTCACCCCGAAGGGCCGGCTGATCGCCCTGCCCCGGGGCGCGACGCCGATCGACTTCGCCTATGCGGTCCACACGGATGTCGGCAACACCGCGGTCGGCGCCAAGATCAACGGCCGCATCGCACCGCTCCTCACCGAGTTGCAGAACGGCGACGAGGTCGAGATCGCTCGGGCCGACGGCCAGACCCCGCCGGCGGCGTGGGAATCCCTGGTCGTCACCGGCAAGGCCCGGGCGGCGATCCGGCGGGCCACCCGCTCGGCGGTGCGGCGGCAATATGCCGGCCTCGGCCGGCAGATCCTCGACCGCGCCTTCGAGCGGGCCGGCAAGAACTTTTCCGACGAGAAGCTGCGTGGCGCCCTGCCGCGGCTCGCCCGCCAATCGACCGAGGACGTGTTCGCCGCGGTGGGCCGGGGCGAGATGTTCTCCGGCGACGTCGTGAAGGCGGTCTATCCCGATTACAAGGACGAGCGCCGCGGCGCGGCCGCGAGCCAGGCCGCCAGCCAGGCCGCGCCCGGCCAGCCGCGCCCGCACGTCAACGGCGCCGGCCGCCTGTCCCTCGACAAGGACCAGACGGTGCGCCTGACCTGGCCGGGCAAGAGCGGCGCCGACAAGGGAGGCCTCGAGGACGGCGCGATCCCGATCCGCGGCCTCGACCGCGACGTGCTGGTGCGGTTCGCCCCCGATGGCGGCGCGGTGCCGGGCGACCGGATCGTCGGCATCCTCACCCCCGGCGAGGGTGTGACGATCTATCCGATCCAGTCGCCGGCGCTGGCCGCCTTCGACAACGAACCCGACCGCTGGCTCGACGTGCGCTGGGACGTGGACGGCGCCTCCAACCAGCGCTTCCCGGCGCGGCTCGCCCTGCAATCGATCAACGAGCCCGGCAGCTTCGCCCAGATCGCCCAGGTGATCGCCGACCACGACGGCAACATCGACAACATCTCGATGAAGCGCCGG
The DNA here is from genome assembly GCF_001043915.1 of Methylobacterium aquaticum. Lineage (GTDB taxonomy): Bacteria > Pseudomonadota > Alphaproteobacteria > Rhizobiales > Beijerinckiaceae > Methylobacterium > Methylobacterium aquaticum. The sequence goes on from NZ_LABX01000059.1 coordinate 15,408, forward strand.
AGCCAGGACTTCACCGACGTCACGATCGACCTTGCGGTCTGGGACCTGAAGCACCTCAACGCCATCGTGTCGGAACTCAGGGCCAAGCGCGTGGTGAGCCGGGTCGACCGCGTGAACGGGTGAGCGGGAGGCGGGCTGGGGCAGCAGGATGACAAGGAAACCGTTGCGGGATCAGCGCTTTTTCGCCGTTATCCCGCATCGCGGCAGGGGCCGTTACCCTTAAACGGCCATTAACCGCGCCCCCCCATCCTCAAAGTCCAGTTCCGCGTACCCGGTCCAGTCCCGCATGCGTTCGCTACGTCGCTCGGCATCGCCCTACGATGGCCTCATCGACACGCTCCGCGCGTTCCTGACGCGGCGGGCGACGGAGGTCACCGGCCTCGCCCTGCTCGTCGGGGCGGCGTGCTTCACCGTGGCCCTGGCGACCTGGTCGATCGACGACCCGAGCCTCAACCACGCCACCTCGCGCACGGCCCGCAACCTCCTCGGCTTCAGCGGCGCGGTGGCGTCGGATCTCGGCATGCAGCTTCTCGGCCTGGGGGCGCTCGCCTTCGCGCTGCCGCCGGCGGTGTGGGGCATGCGGCTGTTGCGCACCCACCGGCTGGCGCGGCTGCAATTGCGGCTGGTGCTCTGGATCATCGGCTTCGGCGCGGCGAGCGGCATGGCAAGCGCCCTGCCGCCGACCGCGCGCTGGCCGCTGCCGACCGGCCTCGGCGGCGTCGCGGGCGACGCGCTGCTCGCCGCCGCCAAGGCGATTGCCGGCCCGGCCGGCGCTTTCGCGGGCTTCCTCTACGCGGCGATCGCGGTGGTCAGCCTGACCGGCGCCTGCGGCTTCGGGCTGATCGAGGACGAGGAGGGCGACGAGGAGGCCGAATCCTTCGCGCCCGTGGTGAGCCGCTACGACGAGCGGCAGCCCCGCCGCGGGCCCGGCCCGGCCCATGACGACGAATCGCCCGGGCTCGGCCTCGCCTCCCTGGGGGCGCTCGCCCATCTGGCGATCAGCGCCCGAAGCGCCGTGGCGCAGAAGATCGATGCGATTCGCGACGGCTCCTGGCGGCACGGTGCCGCCGATCCCTATTCCGGCAACTCGCCGGCGCTCGCCGCCCGCCGCGCCTTCGCCGAGCCCGGCGACGCCTGGGACGAGCCGGAGCCCCAGGCCGAGCGTCCCGCCAAGTCCGGCCGGCGTGAGCCGGTCTTCACGGAGGGCCCGCCGCGCCGGGTCGAGGCGGCGCCGCGCCGGTCCGAGCCGACGATCGACGACGACCTGGGGGACGAGGACGACGACGCGATGGAGACCGCGCGCGGCCGCGTCGCGCCCCCTCCCCCGCCGATCCAGACCCGCCGCGCGCCGCCGCCCGGACCGGTCTCGCCGGATTCCTACGAGCTGCCCGCGCTGGGGCTGCTCGCCGAGCCGCGCCACCCGGCGCCGAGCGCCGCGGTGTCGACCGACGCGCTGGAGCAGAACGCGACGTTGCTCGAATCGACGCTGGAGGATTTCGGCGTGCGCGGCGAGATCCTGGCGGTCCGGCCGGGCCCGGTGGTCACGCTCTACGAGATGGAGCCGGCGCCCGGCACCAAGTCGAGCCGCGTCATCTCGCTGGCCGACGACATCGCCCGCTCGATGTCGGCCATCTCGGCCCGCGTCGCCGTGGTGCAGGGCCGCAACGCCATCGGCATCGAATTGCCGAATGCCCGCCGCGAGACGGTGTACCTGCGCGAACTCCTGACCTCGCCGGTCTTCGTCGAGACCAAGCAGAAGCTCGCGCTCTGCCTCGGCAAGAACATCGGCGGCGAGGCGATCATCGCCGATCTCGCCCGCATGCCCCACCTGCTGGTGGCCGGTACCACCGGCTCGGGCAAGTCGGTCGCCATCAACACCATGATCCTGTCGCTGCTCTACCGGATGAAGCCGGAGGAGTGCCGCCTGATCATGGTCGACCCGAAGATGCTGGAACTCTCCGTCTATGACGGCATCCCGCACCTGCTCTCTCCCGTCGTCACCGATCCCAAGAAGGCGGTCATCGCGCTCAAATGGGCGGTGCGCGAGATGGAGGAGCGCTACAAGAAGATGGCGCGCCTCGGGGTGCGCAACATCGACGGGTTCAACGCCCGGGTGGCGGAGGCCCGCGCGCGGGGCGAGGTCATCACCCGCACGGTCCAGACCGGCTTCGACCGCGAGACCGGGGAGGCGGTCTACGAGGACGAGGTGATGGACCTCGTGCCGCTCCCCTACATCGTGATCGTGGTC
>NZ_LABX01000006.1 GCF_001043915.1 Methylobacterium aquaticum
CTGCCGGACTACATGGTGCCCGTGCAAGTGACGGTGCTGGAGCACCTGCCGCTGACGCCGAACGGCAAGCTCGACCGCCGGGCGCTGCCGGAGCCGGAGGCGCCGGCAACATCTCGTCACATCGCGCCGCAGACCGAGACCGAGCGGGTGCTGGCGGGGATCTGGCGGGACGTGCTGGGCCTGCCGCAGGTCGGCATCTCCGAAAACTTCTTCGCGGTCGGCGGCGATTCCATCTCCGCCTTGCAGGTAGTGCACCGGGCGCGGCAGGCCGGCCTGTCGCTCACCCCGCGCGACCTCTTCCGCCAGCCGCACCTCGGCGCCCTGGCGGCGGCGGCCCGGCCTCTCGCCGCCGGGCCCGCGGCGCTCGCATCCGAGCGAGGCTTCGGTGCGCTGACCCGCCTCGGGCGGACCGGTCTCGAAAGCCTCGGCCTGCGGGAGGCCGACCTGGAGGACGTCTACCCGCTCTCGCCGATGCAGCAGGGCATGCTCTTCCACGCCGTGCAGGCGGCGGGCGACGGCGGCGACTACGTCAATCAGGTCGCGGTGACGATCCAAGGCGTCGATGCCGGGCGGATGCGGGGGGCCTGGGAGGCATTGAGCCGGAGGCACGCCGTCCTGCGGACGGGGTTCGACTGGCGCAGTATCGAGGGCGAGGCATTGCAGGCGGTGCACCGCCACGTCCCGCCCGCCTTCGTCGACGAGGATTGGCGCGGCGAGCCGTGGGACGGGGATCGGCTGGCGCGGGCCGCCGCGCGGGAGCACGCCCTGGGCTTCGACCTCGCGGCCCCGCCGCTTTACCGCGTCCGCCTGATCCGGCTCGACGACGGGGCCGATGGCGGCCCGCGCCACCGGATGATCTGGACCTACCACCACATCCTCCTCGACGGGTGGAGCTCCACCCGCCTGATGTCGGACCTGCTGCACCTCTACGAAGGGCGCTCGCCCCGTCCGGCCCCGCCCTATCGCGATCACGTCGCCTGGCTCGCCGGGCGCGACGCGGCGGCCTCCGAGCGCTTCTGGCGGGCCCGGCTCGCCGGATTCGAGGCTCCGACGCGCCTCGCCGATGCCTTCGGCCTCGGGGGCCGGACGGGCGGGCCGGTGCGTCATGCCGCCTGCCACACGCGGCTCGACGAGCACCAGACCGCGCGTCTGCAGGACTTCACCCGCGCCGAGGGCATCACGCTCAACACCCTCGTCCAGGGCGCCTGGACCCTGCTGCTGCAGCGCTACACCGGGCAGGCGAGCGTGACCTTCGGGGTCACCGTCGCCGGCCGTCCGGCAGCGCTCCCGGGCTCGCAGGACATGGTCGGGCTGTTCATCAACACCCTGCCGGTCGTCGAGGGGTACCAGCCCGAGGCCCGAATCGGTCCCTGGCTGCGCGCGGTCCAGGAGCGCAACCTCGACATGCGCGACCACGAGCAGACCCAGCTCGCCGAGATCCAGGCTTTCGCCGGGCTCGCCGGGCAATCCCTGTTCGACAGCATTGTGGTGTTCGAGAACTACCCGCTCGAGGACAACCTGCGCGAGACGGATGGCCGGTCGCTCGCCTTCACCGACTTTTCCTCCGTCGACGTCACGAACTACCCGATGGACCTCACGGTCCGCGCAGGGAGGACTCTGAGCATCGAGTATCTCTACCAGCTCAACCACTTCAGCGAGGACGAGGCGGAGGCGATCCGCGAGACCTTCGAGCGGTTGCTGTTCGGCCTCGCCGCCGATGCCGGCAGCCGCGTCGGCCGCCTCGATCCCGTCACGGCGCGGGACCAGCGCCGGGCCGACCTTTGCAACGCGCAGGCGATGCCCTGCGCCTCGGGCCCCCCGGTGCACGAGGCGATCGCCGCTCAAGGCCGACGCCGGCCGGACGCGATCGCCCTCGTCTTCGGCAAGCGCAGCGTCTCCTACGGGGCACTCGACCGGCGCGCCGACCTCCTCGCGCGGCGGCTGATCGCCGAGGGCGTCGGCCCGGAGGCGCGGGTCGGCATCCTCGTCGAGCGCGACGCGGACACCTTCGCGGCGATGCTGGCGGTCATGAAGGCGGGCGCGGCCTACGTGCCGCTCGATCCCCGCAACCCGCCCGAGCGGCTCTCGGCGATGATCGCGGATGCGGGGATCCGGCTGGTCCTCGCCGGGGCGGAGGCGGCGCTGACCACGGACGTCCCGGTCTTACGCCCGGCGCTCCTCGATCTCGCGGCGGAATCCGGTCCGGCGCCGGCGCGACGGGTGCACGCCGAGACCCTCGCCTACGTGCTCTACACCTCGGGCTCGACCGGGCGGCCGAAGGGCGTCGCGGTGGCGCACGGCCCCTTGGCGATGCATTGCCGGGCCACCGGCGCGCTCTACGAGATCGACGAGGGGAGTTGCGAGCTGCACGTCCTGTCCCTCGCCTTCGACGGCGCCCATGAGCGCTGGCTGACGGTGCTGACGCATGGCGGCCGGCTCGTCGTGAGCGATGCGGGCCTGTGGACGCCGCGGCAGATCGTCGATGCCCTGCGGACGCACCGGGCGACCCATCTCGGGATGCCGCCCGCCTACCTGCAGCAGCTCGCCGAGTGGGTCGAGGAGACCGGTGAACCGCCGCCGGTGCGGCTCTACTCGTTCGGCGGCGAGGCGATGCCACGGGCGGGCTTCGCGCGCATCGCGCGGGTCCTCAAGCCCGAGATCCTGATCAACGGCTACGGCCCGACCGAGACCGTGGTGACGCCGCTGGTCTGGAAGGTCGCAGGCGATGCGGCGTGCGAGGCGCCCTACGCACCGATCGGCGTGCCGGTGGGCAACCGCACCGCCGCCATCCGCGGCAGCGATCTCGGCCTCGCGCCGGCGGGCGCGGTCGGCGAGCTCTGCATCGGCGGCGAGGGCCTGGCCCGGGGCTATCTCGGCCGGCCCGGCCTCACCGCCGAGCGGTTCGTGCCCGATCCTGACGGCGCGCCGGGCGCGCGCCTCTACCGCACCGGCGACCTCGCGCGCTGGGGCGAGGACGGCACGGTCGAGTATCTCGGCCGCATCGACGACCAGGTGAAGATCCGCGGATTCCGGATCGAGCTCGGCGAGGTCGAGGCGCGGCTGCGCGAGCAACGCGGCGTGCGCAGCGCCGCCGTGGTGGCGCAGCCCGCTCCCGAAGGGCACCGGCTCATCGCCTACGTCGCCCCCTGGGAGGCGGACGATGCCGGCACCTTGGCCGACGCCCTGCCCGAGGCGGTCGCGGCCGGCCTGCGGGCCTGCCTGCCGGACTACATGGTGCCTTCCCGCGTCGTCGTGCTGCCGCGCCTGCCGATGACCTCGACCGGAAAGGTCGACCGGCGCGCCCTGCCGGCCCCCGACTGGCGCTCGCAGGCCTACGTCGCCCCGGCGACCCCGACGGAGGCGGCGCTGGCCCGCGTCTGGCAGGAGGTGTTGAAGGTCGAGCGCGTCGGCGTCACCGACAACTTCTTCGAGCTTGGCGGCAACTCGCTCCTCAGCCTGAAGGTGGTGACCCGGCTGCGGCGCGAGACCCTCGACATCGAGGTCCGGCTGCGCGACCTGATGCGTCACCCGACGATCGCGCAGCTCGTCGCGAACGCGCCGGCCGCCCGGCCCGGGACACCGCCGGCGCGGGAGACGGCCGGCCCCCCTGCCATCGACACCGTGAGGGAACCCGCATGAGCACCCGCGACGAGCCCCCGGCGGCGCAGCTCCACCCGGACGTGGAGGCCCTGCTCGAGATGGTGGCGGCCGGCGTCGAGAGCGGGGCGCGGGTCCCGCTGCCGCGGCTCACGCCGGAGCAGGCCCGGGCCGATTTCGACGCCTCCTCGCCGCTCCTCGACGTCGCGGTGGCAGCCCTGCCGCACGAGGCGGCCCTGCGCCTGCCCATGCGCGACGGCGAGAGAATCGCGGCGCGCCTCTACGCGTTGCACCGACCCGATCCGGCAGCGCCGCTTCCCGTCACCCTCGCCCTGCACGGGGGCGGGTTCGTCGTCGGCAGCCTCGATTCCCACGAGTCGCTCTGGCGCGACCTTGCCGTCCGGAGCGGCGCGGCCGTGCTCGCGGTCGCCTACCGGCTCGCGCCCGAGCACCGCTTCCCGACCGCCTTCGAGGATGCCTGCGACGCCCTGGCCTGGATCGGGCGCGAGGGACGGAATGCCGGCCTCGACCCCGGGCGCGTCGCGCTCTTCGGCGACAGCGCCGGCGGCACGCTCGCAGCGGGCCTCGCCCTGGCGGCGCGCGACACGCCCGGCCTGCCGCGGCCATGCCTCCAGGTTCTGGCTTATCCGGGCCTCGCCGCCCGGCAGGACAGCAACTCGTACCGCCGCTTCGGCCGCGGCTACCTGCTCGAGGCCGAAACGGTGGCGTGGTTCTTCGCCCAGTACCTGCGCGACGAGGCCGACCGGCGGGACTGGCGGTTCGCACCGCTGGAGGCGGCCGATCTCGCGGGCACCGCTCCGGCGCTGATCGTGCTGCCTGCTTGCGACCCCCTGCTTGACGAGGGCCGCGCCTACGGCGAGAGGCTGCGGGCGGCGGGTGTATCCGTCACGAGCCGGATCGTCCCTGGCATGGTCCACGAGTTTCTTCGCATGGGCAACGTGGTCGAGGACGCGCTCGTGGTCCGGGCCGAGATTGCGGACGCCCTCGCGGCTGCCTTCCGGCAGCGACCAGCCTTCCGGCAACCCGCCCTCGGACAGCAATCCGCTTCCGCCGATGCGTGAGCCCGACGCCACCGGCCGGACCGACGCGCCTTTGTTCGAGGTCGAGGACCTGACCTTCGCGGTCGCGGACCGGACGCTGCTCCAGCCGCTCACCGCGCGCCTCGAGCGCGGGCGCGTTCACGGCCTGATCGGCCATAACGGCTCGGGCAAGTCGACCCTGCTGAAGCTGCTCGCCGGCCAGCAGTCGCCGAGCGGCGGGCGCATCGCCTATGCCGGCCGGCCGCTCGCGGCCTGGGGCCGGCGCGCCTTCGCCCGGCAGGTCGCCTACCTGCCCCAGCAGCCGCCCGCCGCCGCCGGCCTGACGGTGCGCGAGCTCGTCGGCCTAGGCCGCTATCCCTGGCATGGGGCTCTCGGGCGCTTCACCGCCGCCGACCGGGAGCGGGTCGAGGAGGCGATGCGCCTCACCGAAGTCGCGGGATTCAGCGACCGGCTGGTGGACAGCCTGTCGGGCGGCGAGCGCCAGCGCGCCTGGATCGCCATGCTGGTGGCCCAGGACGCCGCCTGCCTGCTCCTCGACGAGCCGACCTCGGCCCTCGATATCGGCCACCAGATCCAGGTCCTGGCCCTGGTGCAGCGCCTGGCGCGGGGGGGCCTGAGCGTGCTCGTGGTGCTCCACGACGTGAACATGGCGGCGCGCTTCTGCGACGAGCTGATCGCACTGCATTCCGGCCGTCTGATCCGGCGCGGCCCGAGCCGGGAGCTGATGAACGCGGCAGATCTCCAGGCGATCTACGACGTGCCGATGGCTGTGCTGCCCCACCCCGAGACCGGGATGCCGGTCGGCGTCGCGCTGTGAGAGCCCCGCGCCCCTCTCGCCGCGAGGCCGTGGCGGCGATCCTGGCCGCCGGTGCGGGCCTGCATCCCGCGAGGAATGCCGCGGCCGCGCCGATGCCCCGCGTCGCGGCGGCGGGCTGGGCCGGCGCCCAGACGCTGCTCGCCCTCGGGGTGGTGCCGCTCGCCCTGCCAGAGATCGCCCGCTACCGGGCGCTGGTCGCCGAGCCGCCCCTGCCCGAGAGCGTGCAGGAGCTCGGCCTGCGCTCGGAGCCCAACCTCGAGCTCCTGACGGCGCTCGCCCCCCACCTCATCGTCGCCGATGCCGGCTCGGTCACGTCCCCGCTCGCACGAATCGCGCCCGTCGCGACCTTCGCGCCGCTCCGGCCGGGGCGCCGCCCCGCTGAAGCCGCGCGGGAGGCGACCCTGGCGCTGGCCGCTCGGCTCGGCCGCGACGCCGAGGCGCAAAGCCTGATCGCCGCCCACGAGGCGCGCCTCGCCGGAGCGGCGGAGCGGCTGTCCGGCGATCGCGGCGGGCCGCTCTGCCTGGTGAGCGACGCCTTCGGCAACCGCGCCCTCGTGTTCGGCGGGAACAGCCTGTACCAGGACGTGCTCGACCGGGTGGGCCTGCGCAACGCCTTCACGGGCGCGACGAGCGCCTGGGGCCACGCCACGGTCGGCCTCGACCAGCTCGCCGCCCTCGACCCGACGACCCGCCTGGTTCTCCTGACCTCCCGCGTCCCCGACGCCCGCACGTTCCTGGCCCTGCGGCCGCTGTGGCGGACGCTGCCCTTCCTGCGCGAGGAGCGCGTGACCGTGCTCGCCGACATCCTGTTCTACGGCGGCCTGCCCTCGGCCGACCGCTTCGCGCGGCTCCTCGCCGAGCGCCTGGCCCCCGGGAATGCCGCCCGTGGGTGAGCGGCCCGAGCCGCGCGCGGGCTGGCAACGCCCGGCCCTGATCGTCCTCGCCCTCGCTCTCGCGGCGCTGGCGCTGGCCCTGCGCGACCTCGCGCTGCGGCTGCCGCCCGGCCAATGGGGTGCCGCCCTCCTCGCCCCCGACGCGACCGACACGCGGCAGATGCTGGTCCATCTCACGGTGATGCCCCGCATCGCCGTGGCGCTGCTATGCGGGGCCGGGCTCGGCCTCGCCGGCGCGGTCTGCCAGCAGGTGCTGCGCAACCCGCTGGCCGAGCCGACGACGCTCGGCATCTCGGCCGGCGCCAGCCTCGCCCTCTCGGCCGCGACCCTGTGGGCGCCAGGCCTGCTCGCCTACGGGCGCGAAGGGGTGGCGCTCGCGGGGAGTTTCGCCGCCTTGCTGTTCGTGTTCGGGCTTGCCTGGCGCCGGGCCCTGTCGCCGGTCTCCCTGGTGCTCGCCGGCCTGATCGTTACGCTCTATTGCGGTGCGCTCGCCAGCGCGCTCAGCCTGTTCCACCGCGACTACCTGATCGGCATCTATCTCTGGGGCGCCGGCTTCCTGTCGCAGCAGGGCTGGGGCGTTGCCGCCTTCCTGCTCCCGCGCCTCGGCGTCGCGGCGTTCCTGATCGCCCTGATGGTCCGGCCGCTCACCCTGCTCGGGCTCGACGACGAGGCGGCGCGCAATCTCGGCCTCGGCCTCACCGGGGCGCGGCTCGCGGCCCTGGTGGTCGCCGTGTCCCTGAGCGCGGCGGTGACCTCGGCGGTCGGGGTGATCGGCTTCGTCGGCCTCGCGGCGCCCGCCATCGTCGCCATCGCGGGCGCCCGCCGGCTGCGTGATCGGCTGGTCTGGGCTCCGCTCTGCGGCGCGGCCCTGCTCTGGCTCACCGACGGCCTCGTCCTCCTGATTCCCACCGGCTACCGCGAGGTGCCGACCGGCGCCGCGACTGCGCTCCTCGGCGCGCCGGTGATGCTCGCGCTGCTGCCGCGCCTGCGCAAGGGTGTGCTGTGGCGGGCCGAGCCGGCGGCGGCCGTGCCGCGCGCCGCCCGGCCGGGCCTCGTGCTGGCGGCAGGCGCCGGCCTCCTCGCCCTCGCCCTGTGGGGCGCGCTCGCATTCGCGTATGGGCCGCGGGGCTGGAGCTGGGCGGGTCTTACGGGAATCGCCGAGATGCTGCCCTGGCGCGGCCCCCGGGTCGCCGCGGCTTTGGCCGCTGGGGCGATGCTCGCCATGGCGGGGATGCTGCTCCAGCGGATGATGAACAACCCGATGGCCTCGCCCGAGGTGCTGGGCGTCTCCTCCGGGGCGGCGCTCGGGGTGATCGTCGCGCTCTTCCTCACCGAGGCACCGTCGCGGGTCGTGCAGCTCGCCGCCGGAACCGCCGGCGCCTTCGCGGTGCTCCTCGGCATCCTGGTGCTGGGGCGCCGCGACGCCTTTAGCCCCGAGCGGCTGCTGCTCGCGGGCGTCGCAACGAGCGCCGCCTTCGGGGCGATCGTCGCGGTGGCGATGGCAACCGGGGACCCGCGGGTCGGCACGCTCCTGACCTGGCTCGCCGGCTCGACCTACGGGGTCGATCCCGGGGAGGCCGCAGGCTTCCTGGCCGCGGCGGCGATCCTCGCGGGGCTCGCCCCGATGCTCGCGCGCTGGCTCGACATCCTGCCGCTCGGCGCGGCGACGGCGCAGGCGGTCGGGCTGCACGTCCCGCGCGTCCGCCTCGTCGTCATGCTGGCGGCGGCCGTGATGACCGCGGTGCCGACGCTCGTCGTCGGCCCGCTCAGCTTCGTCGGCCTGATGGCACCGCACATCGCCCGGCTGATCGGCCTGCAACGGGCGCTGCACCATCTGGTCGGCGCGGCGATCCTCGGCGCGCTCCTCCTCACGCTCGCCGACTGGGCCGGGCGAACGATCATCTTCCCCTACCAGATGCCGGCCGGCCTGCTGGCGACGGTGATCGGCGGGCCCTACCTGATGTGGCTTTTGCGGCGGCGGTGAGCCGGCCTCGTCCGATTTCCGACGGATCGCTGTCGCGATGCGGAATTCGGCTTCGCTCAAGCGCCGCGCGGGCTCGTGATTCCGTCGCCGGACGCTGACGTCCGGCGACGGAATCACCCCGCCCGCTCGCGGGTCCAGTAGCCGACGATGAGGTGGCGCGACTTCGGCAGGCCACGCTCACGCTCGACGTAGCGGCGCAGGGTCTTGGCGAGGGCGAACTCGCAGCCGATCCAGACGAAGACGTCGCCGTCCTCGGGCCAGACGCCGTCGCGCACGGCCGGCAGCAGCCGGTCGGGCGCGCCGGCCGGAGCACCGTTCCGGTGCAGCCAGCGCACCGTGAGACCTGGCGGCGCGGCGAGCGGGATCTCCTCCTGCGGCCCGGCGACCTCGACGAGGACGCGCCCGCGCGCCGCGGAGTCGAGGCCCTCCAGAACCCGGGCGATCGCGGGCAACGCCGTCTCGTCGCCGGCGAGCACGTGAAAGGCCGCCGGCCCAATCGTGCGGCCAACCGGCCCCGCCATCCCGACGACCGCGCCCGGCCGGGCGGTCTCGGCGAACTCCGCCCCCGGCCCGCCATCGACGTGGCGCACGAAGTCGATCTCGACGAGGCCGCGTTCCGGATCCACCCGCCGGATCGTGTAGTAGCGCAAAGCCGGGCGCCGCTCGTCCGGCGGCCACAGCGTGCGCCCATCCGCGCCGAGGCGGGGCCATTCGGGGACCGCGAGTCCCGGCGGCGGCAGGTAGAGCCGGACGTGGAGGTCGTCCGCGCTCGCGAAGCGCGCCAGGTCGGCGCCCGCGAAGGTCAGCCGGCGCAGGAGCGGCGTGACGTCGGCGGCCGAGACGAGGCGCAATTCGCGGAAGTTGGAGAACAAAGCCCCGTCGCCGGAAAACCCCGACCAGCGGATCGCGATCGGCTCGGGCGCGAACTCGACGATATGCGAGGCCATGACCGAGCGCACCATCTCGAGGTCGCCGTCGTCGGCGGCCTCGACCCGCACCGTCAGGGTTCCGGGCCGCACCGTCATCGTGCCGGTGCCCTTGCCGAGATCCGCGACGGTGCTGCCGTCCCGCGTCTCGAAGGTGACGCCGTGCTCGACGAGATGCTCGACGAGCCGCGCGGCGAGCGCGCAGGGATCCGCGAGGGCGATCTCCGCCTCGGTGATGAGGACCGTCACGTCTTGCTCCCGCCTTCCGCCGCGGCGTCGCGGCCGCGAACCGATATCACGCCACCGCCGCCCAGGCGCCGGCTGCGGCCCCGTCGCGCTCCGAAAGCGCCCCGGAGGCCCGGCGGCACAACGTCGTCGCGTCCTTGATCATGCCGTTCACCCGCGCCGGGGAGACGCCGATCTGCGCCGCGATCTCCTTCTGCGGCACGCCGTCGAGCCGGTGCGCCAGCAGCGCCCGGCGCGTGCGCGGCGGGGCGCGGTCGAGGGCCGCCGCCACCGCCCGGAGCGCCTGGCAGGCTTCCAGCCGCTCGTGCGGGCAGGCGCAGGGGCTGGCGGCGTGCTCGGCCGCCGCGATCGGGGCCAGGAGGCGGCATTCGAGACCGTTGCGGCGCAGGGAATCGAGGGCGAGGTTGCGGATCATCCGCCCGAGATAGGCTTCGGGATGGCGCATCTCCGGGATCGTCCTGTCCTGGCACAGGGCCAGGGCGACGTCCTGCACCACGTCCTCCGCCCGGGCGCGGCACTTGAGGATCCGGTGGGCCATGTCGACGAACCGCCGGCGTCCGGCGAGCAAGACGTCGAGGAGGTCCCGGCCGTGCGGGAGATCCCGGTTGGGGAGGGTGTCGCGCATGTCTCGGTATGACCCTCGATCATCGGCTGACAGCGGCTCTCGCGGCCGCGACGCTCCCGCCGCGACGTCGCTCCTTCCGTCGAGGCCGAACGCCCTAACATAGGGTCGAGATTGCCTCAACACATCCAGCAAAACTTCTTCCGAAAGAGCGTGATATTCCGCGTGTAAATATAATAATTCTAATTAACATACTTGGAATACAATTCGATTTGCCTTGGAGCGAGGTTGTCCTTTCGACCCCGAGACGATAGTTTCCCGATCCGCATCCTTCGATCCCGACCGGAGCGCGCCCGCCAGCTCATGACGGCCTCCTTCTCCAGCAGACCCGCAGGCCTCGTGCTCGGGCTCGTGCGCCCCTATGCCGGGGTGATCCTCGCCTGCGCGGTGCTCGGGGCCCTGGGGGGCCTGAGCGTCGCGGGGCTCCTCGCGCTGGTGAACCGGGGCCTGCACGGCACGGCCGCCGACGGGTCCGGCCTGCTCGCCGCCTTCGTGGGGCTCTGCCTGCTCACGCTGGTCGGATCGATCGGCTCCGATATCGGCGCCAATGTCGTCGGCCAGCGCGTCGTCGCGACCCTGCGCAAGACGCTGGCCGACCGGATCCTCGCTGCCCCGATCGACGCGCTCGAGCGCTACCGCCTCCATCGTCTGATCCCGGTGCTGACCCGGGACGTCGACACGATCAGCGACGTCGCCTTCGCGCTCTCGACCCTGGCGGTCGCCCTCACGGTGACGGCCGGATGCCTGGCCTATCTCGCCGTGCTGTCGCCGGCCCTGTTCGGGTTCGTGGTGCTGGCGGTCACCCTCGGCGTCTGCGCTCAGACCTATGCGCAGATGCGGGGCGTCGCCGGCTTCGTCGCGGCCCGGGCCGGCGAGGACCGGCTCCAGGCGCAGTACCGCGCCATCACCGAGGGCGCCAAGGAATTGCGGCTGCACCGGGGACGCCGGCACCGCCACGCGGCGCTGCTGCGGGACGCGATCGACGACATCCGCGACCGGCAGATCCACGCCATCGTGCTGTTCGTGACCGCGCGGGCGTTCGGGACGGTGCTGTTCTTCGCCGTGGTCGGGGCGACCCTGGCGCTGCGCCACTTCGTCTGGCCGGAGATGGACGCCGCCACCGTCAGCGGCTTCGTCCTCGTGCTTCTCTACATGCGAGGGCCCGTCGACCAGGTGATCGGGACGCTTCCGGTCATGGGCCGCGCCCTGGTGGCGCTACGCCGGGTCGCCGACCTGTCCGAGCGCTTCGCGACCCCGGAGCCCGGGCTGGTGCCCGGCCCCGCCGTCGGCGGGGTGGATTCCGGGGGCCGGACGATCCGGTCCATCGCGCTGCGCGGCGCCACCTACGCCTTCCCGGCGGCCGAGGGCGGCAAGGGCTTCGTGCTCGGGCCTGTCGACCTGCGGGTGGAGGCCGGAGAGACCGTCTTCGTCGTCGGCGAGAACGGCTCGGGCAAGACCACCCTGATCAAGCTCCTGCTCGCCCTCTACGTGCCCGATTCCGGCGACCTCGTCCTCGACGGGACCGCCGTCACCGCCGCGACGCGGGACGAGTACCGGCAGCTCTTCACGACGATCTTCTCGGACTACCACCTGTTCGAGGACCTCGCCGGGCCGGGTACGCTGCCGGAGCAGGCCGCGCGCTACCTGGAACGGCTGGAGATCGCCGGGAAGGTCGGGGTCCGGGACGGCGCCCTGACCACGCTCGACCTTTCGACCGGCCAGCGCAAGCGCCTTGCGCTCTTGAACGCCTGGCTCGAGGGCCGGCCCGTCCTGGTGTTCGACGAGTGGGCCGCCGACCAGGACCCGGCCTTCCGGCGGATCTTCTACGCCGAGCTGCTGCCCGACCTGAAGCGCCTGGGCAAGACCATCGTGGTGATCTCGCACGACGACCGCTACTTCGACGCGGCCGACCGCATCGTCCGGATCGAGGCCGGCCGGATCGTCGCCGACGAGCCCCCGGGGCAGCACGCGGAGAGGCCGGGCGCGGATCGCCCGAGTACCGTTCCGGGATCACCCCGTCGCCACGGGGCGCCCTCCCCCGAACCAACCCGCCCATGACTGCGAGGACCACGACGATGATCGAGAGTGCCGCCGCAGCGCCGGTCGCCGTCACGCTCCGCCTGGCGGACCCCAGCGCTCCCATTCTCGTCGAGAGACGCGGATCGCGGATCGCCGCCACCAGCGGGGACCGCCCGCTTCTGTCGCTGCATCGCGACGAGGCCGGGCGGGCCGACGACCCCGCCTTCGCCGTGGACGGCGCGACCGGGGATCCGGTCGCCGACACCCGTGCCGTCGCGGCGGTCGCCGAGGCGGTCTTCGGCTGGGAGCCGGAGCGCGCGTCCTTACGGCTCGCGCTCGATCCCGACGAGCCCCTCGCCCGCCACCTCGTCGCGCACGGCCTCGCGCGGGTCGAGGCGGGCATCCTGTGCATCCGGCCCGAGACCGCGATGCAGCGACGCGACCCCTGGCTCGCCGATCCGGACCGTCCCCCCTACCCGCTCGACCTGATCATGACCGGGGACCGCCGCCATCCCCGCCGCCCGCGAAAGCCCGAGGGGCTGGTCTATGCCCGCCACATCCCGTGGCTCGGCGAAGCGGTGTCGTTCCGCGCCCTCACCCTCGCGGACCTGCCGCTCTTCCACCGCTGGATGAACGACGAGCGCGTCGCCGCGATCTGGAGCGAAACGGGCAGCGAGGCGGAACACCGCGCCTATCTCTCGGCCCTGATCGCCGATCCGCACATGCTGCCGCTGATCGGCTGCTTCGGCGACAGGCCGTTCGGCTATTTCGAGATCTACTGGGCAAAGGAGAACCGCATCGCCCCGTTCTACGACGCCGGCGACTACGACCGGGGCTGGCACGTCGCCGTGGGCGAGGACGCATTCCGCGGCCGCGCCTACATCTCGGCCTGGCTGCCGTCGCTGATGCACTATCTCTTCCTCGACGACCCGCGCACGGAGCGCATCGTCGGCGAGCCCGCCGCGAGCCACGCCCAGCAGATTCGCAACCTCGACGTCTCGGGCTTCGCCAAGCTGAAGACCTTCAGCTTCCCCCACAAGCGCGCGATGCTGGTCATGCTCCTGCGCGAGCGCTTCTTCGGCGACCGCCTGTGGCGTCCGGCCGCGCGGGCGGAGGGAGGCCGGTGATGGCCCGCCACGCAGCCGAACACGACGTGATCGGCATCGGCTTTGGCCCGTCGAACCTCGCGCTCGCCATCGCCCTCGACGAGGCGTCGCGGCAGGGCGCCGGCCTCGACGCGCTCTTCGTCGAGCGCCAGCCGCGCTTCACCTGGCACGGCGGTATGCTGCTGCCGGGCAGCGACATGCAGATCTCGTTCCTGAAAGATCTCGTCTCGCTGCGCGATCCCACGAGTCCGCTCACCTTCATCAATTACCTGCACAAGAAGGGGCGGCTGGAGCACTTCGCCAATTGCCGCACGTTCTATCCGAGCCGCATCGAGTTCAACGACTATCTCGGTTGGGTCGCCGGTCACTTCGCCGACCGGTGCGCCTATGGCGAGACCATCGTCGCCGTGGAGCCCGACCGGTACGACCTGCCGGTCCGGTCGCTGCGGGTGATCTCCCGCACCGAATCCGGACGTGAGGTGCTGCGCCGGACCCGCAACATCGTGGTGGCGGTGGGCGGGATGCCCCATGTGCCGGCCGTCTTCGCAACCTTGGGGGACCATCCGCGCCTGATCCATTCGAGCCGCTACCTCGACCGGATCGGCGCTCCCGGCCTCGCCCAGGACGGAGCCCGCATCGCGGTGATCGGCGGCGGCCAGAGCGCCGTCGAGATCACGGTCGATCTCCACGACCGGTTTCCGGGCGCGGCGATCGACCTCGTCTTCCGCGGTCACGCCCTCAAGCCGTCCGACAGCTCGCCCTTCGTCAACGAGATCTTCCATCCGGGCTTTACCGACTTCATCTACGACCAGCCCGGGGACCGGCGCGCCGCCCTGGTGCAGGCGTTCCGGAACACGAACTACGCCGTCGTCGATCCCGATCTCCTCGAGACGCTCTACAGGATCCTCTACCAGCAGCGGGTCGAGGGCGGCGCGCGCGTCGGGCTGATGCCGCGCAGCCGGATCGACGCCACCGCGGCCACGAATGCCGGCATCGCGATCGACACGACGGACCTCTTCGCCGGCACGAGCCAGCGCCGGTCCTACGACGCGGTCGTCCTGGCGACCGGATACGAGCGGAGCACGCGCCCGCCCTTCCTGGAGCCGATCCTGCCGTATCTGGAGGTCGCGGACCTCGATCGGACCTACCGGATCCCGTCCCACGAGGATTTCGAGCCGCACGTCTACCTCCAGGGCGCCGCAGAAGCCTCGCACGGCCTCAGCGACACCCTGCTCTCCGTTCTGGCGGTGAGATCCGAGGAGATCTCGCGCTCGCTCTGCGACAGGATGCGGCGCGCCCACGGGTGAGGCCAGGCGCGGCCGGGCGCGGACGTTCATGCCGGCTCCTCGCCGGCAGGCGCCCTCGAACCCGGCCGGCCACGGGGCCGTCCGAGGAAGCAACGGATGCCGGCCGTCTTCTCTCCCGGCTCGCGCGAAGAAGCGGGAAGCCTCCCGTCCATGATCTCCCCGGTCCGCCCTGCACCGGTCGGGATCGGTGCAGGACCAAGCAGACGTGCGTTGGCAGGCCAACGCTTCGTCCGCTGAGGTTCTTGTTTGATCGCAGATTTTTGCCGCCGAACCGGTGACCGCTTCGGCGAGATCGGCTTAGAGCATTTCCCGACGAAGTGGAGACCGGTTCGTCGGACAATGCTCTAGGCCGCACGGGGGCCTACCAGCGGTAGGTCAGCGTCCCGAACACGCTCCGGCGGAAGCCTTCGAACACGTAGCCGGTATAGAAGCCCGCCGTGTAGTAGCGCTTGTCGAACAGGTTCGTCGCGTTGACCGACAGGGTCGCCCCCTTCCAGTCCGGGTTGACCCGCGCAAGATCGTAGCTGAGCGAGGCGTCGACGACGGCATAGGACGGGATGTAGTCGACATTGGTCGCGTCGGTGCGCGGGCCGATATAGCGCACGCCGGCGCCGGCCCGCAGACCGCCGAGCGCCGACCCGACCGGAAAGGCGTAATCGGCGAAGAGCGACACGGTGTTGGCCGGGGCGTTCGGCAGGCGGTTGCCGATGAGCCGCGGGTTCGTGTCCTTCGTGACCTTGGTGTCGAGATGGGCGTAGCCGAAGATGACGTTGAAGCCCTCGAACAGGGTGGCCTTGCCCTCCAGCTCGAACCCCTTCGACACGGCCTCGCCGGTCTGGACGAAGAAGCCGGGGTTGAGCGGGTCGGCGAGCGGGATGTTGGTCTGGGTGATGTCGAAGTACGAGGCGGTGAAGAGCGCGTTGGTGCCGGCGGGCTGCCACTTCACGCCGCCTTCGATCTGCTTGGCCTCGCGCGGATCGAGAGCCGCGCCGCTGGCGCGCTGCCCGGCGATCTGCGGGTTGAACGACGTCGAGTAGGACACGTAAGGAACCACGCCGGCATCGAACTCGTAGCCGAGGGCGACGCGGTAGCTCAGCGCCGAGAAATCCTGCTTGCTGACCGTGGCCCGGTTCGCGGAGGCGATCGGCAGGTTCGGGAAGCTGTTCACGGTGTCGATCTGCTGATCGACCCAGTCGTTACGCACGCTTCCGGTGAAGATGAAGCCGTTCCACTTCATCTGATCCTGGAAATAAGCCCCGATCTGCTGCTGCGACGCGCGGGTCGCGATGTTCGTCCGGTTCGGGAAATTGAAGCTGTAATTGTAGACCGGATTGTAGAGGTCGATCAGCCGCGTGCCGGCCGCCAGCGGATAGCCGAGCGGGAAGGTTCGCGCGTCGTCCCGGTGATAGTCCTGGATGTCGACGCCGAAGACGACGCTGTGCTTGATACCGAAGGTATCGAACTGGCCCTCGACATGGTTGTCGGCCAGGATGCCGTAGCTCGACTGTCGGCGCAAGTACGGGACAGTCGCGACCGAGAGGAAGCCCGGCGGCGTGAAGCCCGGCACCGCACCGACGACGTCGGCCTTGGTCGAGGTCTCGTAGATCCGGAAGGCCGAGTGGACCAGCCAGCCGGGCGCGAACGAGTGATCGAGGACGTAGCCGATCTCCTTGTTCTCGAGCAGGAAGGTGTTGAAGTTCGGCTGCCCGACGAAGACGTTGGGCTGGTAGAAGCCGCGGGCGCTCGGGATGATCGAGCCGACGATCGGCAGGCTCTGCTCGGAGCCGCCGCTGCGGAACTCGGCGTACTTGGCGAGCACGGTGAGCGAGGTATCGGCATCCGGCCGCCAGGTGATGGCGGGCGCGAGGAAGGTGCGGTCGTCGGGTGTGTAGCGGACCTGAGAGTCGGAGTTGCGCACCAGCCCGGTCAGCCGGTAGGCGAAGTCGGGGGCGCCCTCGACCGGCCCGGACAGGTCGAAGCCGGCCTGGATCCGATTGCGGGTGCCGCCCTGGATGAACACCTCGTTGAACGGGGTGAAGCTCGGGCGCTTCGAGACCAGGTTGATGATGCCGCCCGGCTGGCCGGCGCCGTACAGCACCGAGATCGGGCCCTTGATGACGTCGATGCGCTCGTAGGCGTAGGGCTCGACGTTCTGGTCGAACGAGTTGAAGCCGTAGCGCAGGCCGTCCTCGTAGACGTTGTCGAAGTTGTTGGCGTTGAAGCCGCGCAAGGTGAAGGTCGGACCGCCCTGGCCGCCCGGGTAATCGACAGCCTGGACGTTCGGGGTGTAGGCCACCGCGGTGTTGAGGTCCTGCACGCCGCGGACGTCGAGTTCCTCGCGGGTGATGACGCTGACGGTCGCGGGCGTCTCGAGGATCGAGTCGTTGCCCTTCATGCCGGCCGTCGAGCGCGTGGCGACGAAGCCGGTGGTCCCGAAGGTCGGTTGCTGGGCCGCGACGGAGATCTCGTCGAGGGCGATGGCTCCGCCGTCGGCGGGCTGGGCCTGAGACGGCGTGTTCGAGGTGCCGGGCGGTTTCGAAGCCTGGGCCTGAGCGTCGCGCAGCCCGGCTCCGATGGCCGCGATGGCGACTCCCGTCACGAGAGAGGCGCGCAGGCTCATGCCTGCACGATCGGCCAACTGGGTCCAACGCATCGAGCAGCCCCGAGAGAAATTGATCTTGGGCCTCGTCCGTCACATCATCACGGAGAGGCGCAGCAAGGGGTAAGGGGCCAAAATTTCGTTTGCAATCGCAGCCTATTACGAACATTTAATCAATTCTAGATAAGAGCCAGCCGGGCCGAGGCGATTCGCTGCTAAATTCCGACACGATCACTGCTATCTGTGACGTTTTAAAATCATCTAATTCCAATGTAAGGGATCGCAGTCGGAATTTGCTGTGGAGAGCGTCCAATTTGCCACAGTCGGCGTCGAAACTTGGGCGTGGTTGCCTCGAGGACGATCGATTTTTGGACAATCCATCGACCGGCTTGGGAGCATGGCCCTCGCTGTCGATCGCTTTGAAGGGCATCGCTGACGGTCCGTGGTATGGTGTGATTCAGGCTCCCCGATGAGGTGGCGTGTGGCTTTGTGCGGGGATCGGAGCCGTCGCGGACGGGCTGATTGACGCATTCACGAACCGTCTGCCGCAGCACCGCAAGACCTAAGCAGGCTTGCGTTGGCAGGCCAACGCACGTCTGCTCAGCGTTTCACAAAGCCGATATCGGCCGCCACGGCCTTGAGCCGGTCCGGCTCCCGCTCTTTGCGCTCGCTGTAGCGGTCCACCAGGTAGTCGGCCCGTTCGCGGGTCAGCAGCGTGAACTTCATCAACTCCTCGCACACGTCCACCACGCGCTCGTAGAGCGGCCCCGGCTTCATCCGGCCGGCATCATCAAACTCCCTGTAGGCCATCGGCACGCTGGACTGGTTGGGGATGGTGATCATCCGCATCCAGCGGCCGAGCAGGCGCAGGGAGTTCACGGCGTTGAAGCTCTGCGAGCCGCCGGACACCTGCATGACCGCGAGGGTGCGGCCCTGGGTCGGGCGCACGCTGCCCTCGGCCAACGGCAGCCAGTCGATCTGGCTTTTCATCACGCCGGTCAGATTGCCGTGCCGTTCGGGCGACACCCAGACGTGGCCCTCGGACCAGAGCGAGAGATTGCGCAGTTCCTGCACCTTCGGGTGGTCGGCGGTGGTGTCGTCGGGCAGCGGCAGCCCGTGCGCATGGAAGATCCGCACCTCGCCGCCCATCGCCTCCAGCAAGCGGGCAGCCTCGCAGGCCAGGAAGCGGCTGAACGACCGCTCGCGCAGGGAGCCGTAGAGGATCAGGAACCGGGGCGCGTGGGTGAACGGCTGCGCCACCTGGAGGCGTGCGGCCGTCGGCACCTCGAAGTGCGCTGCACTCAGGTTGGGGAAGCCGTCGTGAACGGTGGGTGCGGGCGGAAGGGGCTTGTCCAAGGGGGCTCTTTCCTCTACATTTCAATAATGATTGAGATATTGCATCAATGATGGACGAACGGCAAGCCGTCGCCGCCTTTGCGGCTCTCGGCCAGGAGCACCGTCTGCGGATCGTGCGTGCGCTCGTCACCGCTGGCCCGGACGGTCTGGCGGCCGGCGCGCTGGCGCAGGCAGTCGGTGTCTCCGGCACCAACCTGTCCTTTCACGTCAAGGAACTGAGCCACGCCGGGCTGATCCAGTCGCGGCGTGACGGCCGCTCGGTCCTCTACAGCGCCACGTTTCCATCGCTGTCGGAGCTGATCCAGTTCCTGATGCGCGACTGCTGCCAGGGCCGTCCGGAGGTCTGCACCCCGGCCGTCGAAGCCCTGGCAGCCTGCCTTTGCCCGCCTGGAGACACCGCCCATGGCTGATCGCGTCTACAACGTGCTGTTTCTGTGCACCGGCAACTCGGCCCGCTCGATCCTGGCAGAGGCCATACTCAACAAGGACGGGCAGGGACGCTTCCGGGCCTTCTCAGCCGGTAGCCAGCCCAGGGGCCAGCCGCATCCGCTGGCGCTCGAAACCCTGCAGGAGAGCGACTATCCGACCGAAGGTCTGCGCTCGAAGTCCTGGGACGAGTTCGCCGCGCCGGGCGCCCCGGTGATGGATTTCGTGTTCACGGTCTGTGACAACGCGGCCGGCGAGGCCTGCCCGTTCTGGCCCGGCCAGCCGGTCACGGCGCATTGGGGCATCGAGGACCCCGCCGCGATCGAGGGGCTGGACTACGTGAAGGCTGCGGCCTTCCGGCTGGCGCAGCGCTATCTCAAGAACCGCATCAGCGCGTTCATCGCCCTGCCGATCGGCAGCCTCGATCAGGTGGCGCTGTCGTCCAAGGTCCGCGAGATCGGCCAGCAGGACGGTGCGACGTCGCCTCGGCCGGAGGTCGCGTGATGGACGTGATCATCTACCACAACCCGGCCTGCGGCACGTCCCGCAACACCCTGGCGATGATCCGCAACGCCGGCATCGAGCCGCACGTGATCGAGTACCTGAAAACCCCGCCGTCGCGGGCGCTGCTGGTCGCGCTTCTGCATCGCGCCGGCCTCACGGTCCGTGACGTGCTGCGCGAGAAGGGCACGCCCTACGCCGAGCTGAACCTGGGCGATCCGGCGCTGACCGACGCCCACCTGCTCGACGCCATCGAGGCCCACCCGATCCTGCTCAACCGCCCGTTGGTCGTGAGCCCCAAGGGCGTGCGCCTGTGCCGGCCGTCCGAGGCGGTTCTGGATCTGCTGCCGGCGCAGCAGGGCGAGTTCGTCAAGGAAGACGGCGAGCGGGTCGTGGACGAGCACGGCCGCCGCGTCGCCACCGCCTGAGCCTCAACCACAACGCGAAACGACCCCGATGCTCGCGCTTGCCATCTTCCTCGTCACCCTCGTCTTCGTCATCTGGCAGCCCAAGGGCCTCGGGATCGGCTGGAGCGCCCTGGCCGGCGCCGCCGTGGCGCTCGCGACGGGCGTGATCCACCCCGGCGACATTCCGGTGGTCTGGCATATCGTCTGGGACGCCACGTTCACCTTCGTGGCGCTGATCATCATCTCCCTGCTTCTCGACGAGGCCGGGTTCTTCCACTGGGCCGCCCTGCACATCGCCCGCTGGGGTGGTGGCCGGGGCCGACGGCTCTTCCCGCTGGTGATCCTCCTCGGCGCGGCGATCGCGGCGGTGTTCGCCAACGACGGCGCGGCGCTGCTGCTGACCCCGATCGTGCTGGCGATCCTGCTCCGGCTCGAGTTCAAACCGGCGGCGGCGCTGGCGTTCATCGTCGCCTGCGGGTTCGTGGCAGACTCGACCTCCCTGCCTCTGGTGATCTCCAACCTGGTCAACATCGTCTCGGCCAACTTCTTCGACGTGACCTTTGGCCGGTACGCGGCGGTGATGGTGCCGGTGAACCTCGTATCTCTGGCCGCGACGCTGGTGGTGCTCTGGCTGTACTTCCGGCGCGTGATCCCGGCGGCCTACCCGGACGGGGAGCTGGAACCACCCCGTCAGGCGATCCGTGATCCGCTGGTGTTCCGGGCCGCGTTCCCGCTGCTCGCCGTGCTGCTCGCCGCCTACTTCATCACCGCGCCGTTCGGGGTGCCGGTCTCGGCTGTCACCTGTGCCGGCGCGGCGGTGCTCCTGCTGCTCGCCAGCCGGACCCGGATGATCCCGATCCGCAAGGTCCTGGCCGGCGCACCCTGGCAGATCGTGCTGTTCAGCCTCGGCATGTACCTGGTGGTCTACGGCCTCAGAAACGCCGGCCTGACCGACGAGCTGGCAAAGGGCCTGGTCTGGCTGGGCGGACAGGGGCCGTGGGTCGCCACGGTCGGCACCGGCTTCGCCACAGCCATCCTGTCGTCGGTGATGAACAACATGCCGTCCGTGCTGATCGGGGCACTCTCGATCCAACAGGCCCCGGACCTGTCGCCGCTGACCCGCGAGCTGATGATCTACGCCAACGTGATCGGCTGCGACCTGGGGCCGAAGTTCACGCCGATCGGCAGCCTGGCGACGTTGCTGTGGCTGCACGTGCTCGCCAGCAAGGGCCAGACGATCACCTGGGGCCAGTACATGAAGGTCGGCCTGGTCATCACCCCGCCCGTGCTGCTGGTCACGCTGCTGGCGCTCGCGGCCTGGCTGCCCGTGCTCGACACCCCGTAGGCCGGCGCCGATGACCCCGGCTCGGCGTTGACCGGCGGCCCGTATGACCCGGGCCTTCGCCGCCCTCGGGCGGCTCCACGGCGCCGAGGCGCGGCCGGCGATCACAACCCCGATCTGCATGGTCCCGGAGTGTGTTGGTGCGGGCCATGCGTGCACCTGACGGGTCCTCCGTCCAGGCTTTGCCGATGGCCGCGTCGGCGGTGAGGTCACGCAACGTCTTGAGGCGACGTGCAAAGTTGCAGTCTGCGACAAAATCGGCGAGCTTCAGCCGAAGCTCATCGTGGCTTTCATCATGGAAGTGCTTGACGGTTGCGTCCTTGTTCGTCAGGTTCATGGTCCCGACTTGGACGTTCGTCCAAGAATGACGCGGCTTGGTCGAACGATGCCCAATGTCGAGATCAGCGCAGGCCGCTTCGAAGGCGTGACAGCGAAACAGTCCCGTCTCAACCCGCATCGCTTCGATGTCTTCGGGGTCCAACCATCGCCGGTCGGATCGGTGAAGCGTGCCATTGTGGGTGAGCACGATCTGGGTTTTGCAGGGAACAGCACGAGCTTGCCCCCTGTGTTGTGACGTCCGCAATGTCGACGCGAACGTCGCCGACCGGCACGCCGCTTGGTCTCGGCCGCGAGTTCCTGGGCATTCGCGAAGGCCACCAGGCCGATGAACAGGCTCATGGTGAAACCGGCGCCGCCGAGACGCGAGGCGCCGTCGCCCGACGTCCGGGTCGCCAGAGCCAGGCGTTGCGCCAGCCCGAGCCTCACCGTGGCGATGACGAGGCCGAACGCACCAATCTGCTTGCCCACGAACAGGCTAGGCGTCACCGGGTCGTGCAGCATGCGTGGGATGATCTCCTCCAGGAACACGCCGGACTTGACGAAGGCGAATGCATGACCCGGTCCAACCATTGCGCGTCCGGGTCCGGAACGTCTGCTTCGCCCGTGGAGCGGACGGACAGGGCCGGGCCTGACCCGGACAGATTCGAGCTGCGTAGCGACCCGCATCGCCCCGAACACGTCCCTTGCAAGCAACACCTTTATTGCATTTCATCGAAAGCTGCGCTGCGGGGCGCTTCGAGAAACCGGCGAGGATTGCTGACATCGGCTGGTCCAGCGCCTGAGATAAACTCTATAAGACATTCATAATGCCCGATTGTCGGGTCGTAGCGGAGAATGCAGGCACCGAGGTGCAGGTCGCGGGCAAAGCGATCCGCCACGCCGTCAGCCCGAGGGCATTGACGCCGACCAACCGCCATAATAAATTACGATCATAATTTTAAAAGGTCAGTTCTCGGGAGAGGGTCATGGACAGGAGATGGGCGCTCGGGCTTGCCGGACTGGCCCTGGCCGGGTGCTCGCCGGCCGAGACGGCGGTGGCCCCGGAACCGCCCTTGGTCCAGACCGTCGAGGTCGCCCCCAGCACCGGCGGCGTCGCGCGCTACACCGGAGTCGTCCGCGCCCGGACGGAGAGCAATCTCGGCTTCCGCGTCGGTGGCAAGATCTTCGAGCGCCTCGTCGATCCGGGCCAGCACGTGCGCCGCGGACAGGCGTTGATGCGGCTCGACCGCACCGACTTCACCCTCGCGCTGAACGCCGCACGCGCGTCGGTCGAGGCCGCCCGGGCCCAGATGGTCAAGGCCAGGGCCGACGAGGAGCGCAGCCGCAAGCTCGTCGGCGAAGGCTGGACCTCCCGGCAGACCTACGACCAGAACAAGGCCGCGGCGGACGCGGCCGTCGCCCAGTTTGCCGCCGCTGAGGCCCAGGCGAGCCAGATCGAGAACCAGGCGAGCTACTCCGAGCTTCAGGCCGATGCCGACGGTGTGGTGATGGAGGTGCCGAGCGAGCCCGGGCAGGTGGTCGCGGCGGGTCAGACCGTCGTCAGGCTGGCGCGGGATGGGTCGCGCGAGGCGGAGGTCTTCCTGCCCGAGGCGAGCCGGCGCCTCGCGAACGGCGCGGCCTCTGCCACGCTCTACGCCGAGGGCGAGACGACCTATCCGGCGCGGCTGCGCGAATTGTCCGCGACCGCCGATCCCGCGACGCGGACCTACCGGGCGCGCTACATCCTGTCGGGCGGCGGCGAGGGCGCGCCCTTGGGCGCCACCGTGACCCTCCGGCTGAGGGAACCGGAGGCCGGCCGCTCGCCGTCCGTCGAGGTGCCGCTCGCGGCATTGTTCGATTCCGGCAACGGCTCTGCCGTCTGGCGGTTCGACGCCGCCACTCGAACCGTCACGGCCCGGCCCGTCATCGTCGCCCGCCTGTCCGAGGAGCGCGCGGAGATCGTCTCAGGCTTGACCCCCGGCGAGCGGATCGTCGCACTGGGTGCCCACCTGCTCAAGGCCGGGCAGGAGGTGCGCCAGGCTTCCTCCAGCATGACGGGAGTGGCCCGATGAGCGGCTTCAACCTCTCGGCGCTCGCCGTCCGCGAGCGAGCCGTCACGCTCTTCCTCATCATCGCGCTCACCGGCGCAGGCTTCTTCGCCTTCGAGAAGCTCGGGCGGGCCGAGGATCCCGCCTTCACGGTCAAGACCATGGCCGTCTCGGCCGCCTGGCCCGGGGCGACCACGGACGAGATGCAGCGTCAGGTCGCCGACCCGCTCGAGAAGCGCCTTCAGGAACTCGTCTACTACGACCGCGTCGAGACCACGGTCCGCCCTGGCCTGATGCTGATGAAGGTATTCTTCAAGGACTCGATGCCGCCGGCCAGGCTGCAATCGGAGTTCTACCAGGCGCGCAAGAAGCTCTCCGACCAGGCTTCCAGCCTGCCGCGCGGTGTGCTCGGACCGCTGTTCAACGACGAATTCTCCGACGTCTACTTCGCCCTATACGCGCTCCAGGCCAAGGGCCTGCCGCACCGCCACCTCGTGATGCGCGCCGAGGACCTGCGCCAGCGCCTGCTGCGGCTGCCCGGGGTCGAGAAGATCAACATCCTGGGCGAGCAGGCGCAGAAGATCTTCGTCGAGATGTCCTATCAGCGCCTCGCGACGCTGGGCATCAACGGCCAGCAGCTCCTGGCCGCCCTCGCCAACCAGAACGACGTCACGCCGGCGGGCTTCGTCGAGACCACCGGCCCGCGCGTCTACCTGCGGCTCGACGGCGCCATCGATGGCCTTGAGGCGATCCGCGAGCTGCCGGTGGCGGCCGGCGACCGCAGCCTCAAGCTCGGCGACATCGCCGAGGTCAAGCGCGGCTACGAGGACCCCAAGACCTTCGCGATCCGCAACGACGGCGAACCGGCACTGATGCTCGGCCTCGTCATGAAGCCGGGCTTCAACGGCCTGACCCTCGGCGAGACGCTGAACACCGAAGAGGCGGCAATCCATCGTGAGCTGCCGACCGGCATCAGCTTCACCAAGATCACAGACCAGGCGAAGGTCATCGACGACGCCATCCACGAGTTCATGGTGAAGTTCTTCACCGCGCTGGGCGTGGTGATCGTCGTCAGCCTCGTGGCTTTGGGCTTCCGGGTCGGCATCGTGGTGGCGCTCGCCGTGCCGCTCACCCTGTCGGCGGTGTTCGTGGTGATGATGGTGACGGGCCGCGACTTCGACCGCATCACGCTGGGCGCCCTGATCATCTCGCTCGGGCTGCTCGTCGACGACGCGATCATCGCCATCGAGATGATGGTGGTGCGCATGGAGGAAGGCGCCGACCGGGTCTCGGCGGCGACCTACGCCTGGAGCGCCACCGCCGCGCCGATGCTCACCGGGACGCTGGTCACCATCGCGGGTTTCCTGCCGGTCGGCTTCGCCGCCTCCACGGCGGGCGAGTATGCCGGCAACATCTTCTGGGTGGTCTCGTTCTCGCTGATCATCTCGTGGATCGTCGCGGTGACCTTCACGCCCTATCTCGGCGTCAAGCTGCTGCCCGACATCAAGCGCGTCGAGGGCGGCCACGAGGCGATCTACGCCACGACGAACTACGAGCGTCTGCGCCGGATCGTGCGATTGTCGGTCGACCACAGGTGGCTGGCGGCCGGCATCACCGTGGCGCTGTTCGCGGGCGCCGTGGTCGGCATGGGCAAGGTCGAGAAGCAGTTCTTCCCGAATTCCGAGCGGGCCGAGCTCATCGTCGAGGTGACGCTGCCGACCGGGTCGGCGTTCAGTACCACCGAGGCGACGGTGAAGACGGTCGAGGCGGCGGTTCGCGCACTGCCGGAGGCGCGCGAGATCACGAGCTACATCGGCCAGGGGATGCCGCGCTTCGTGCTCTCCTTCGATCCCGAGCTGCCCGATCCCGCCTTCGCGCAGATCGTCGTCCAGACCGCCGATTCGCACGCCCGCGACGCGCTTCGGGCCAAGGTGCGCCGGCTCGTCGACGAGGGCCGCTTCCCCGAGGCACGGGTGCGGGTGCTTCAGATCGTGTTCGGGCCCCCGGTCCGCTTCCCCGTCGCCTTCCGGGTGGTCGGGCCCGATCTCGACGTCATCCGGGGCATCGCCGCCGAGGTGGCCGGGGCGATGGCCACGAACCCCGACATGCGCATGGTCCATCTCGACTGGGGCAACAAGACCCCCAACCTGCGCCTCGTCCTCGACCAGGAGCGCCTGCGGCTGATCGGCCTGACGCCGAAGGAGGCCGGTCAGCAGTTGCAGAACTACCTCAACGGCACGCCGGCCACCCAGATGCGCGAGAACCTGCGCTCGGTCGACGTGCTCCTGCGCAGCCCCGGCCCCGAACGCCGGTCGCTCGGCGACATCGGCGACCTGACCCTCGCCACGAAGGACGGGCGCCAGGTGCCGGTGTCCCAGGTCGCACGGCTGGAGAGCCGCAACGAGGACGCGGTGCTCAAGCGGTACAACCGCGAGACCTACATCCGCGTCCAGGGCGACATCGTCGACGGCAAGCAGCCGCCCGACATCCATGCCCAGGTCGCCCCGCTCCTCGACCCGATCAAGGCGAAGCTGCCCCCCGGCTACCGCATCGACAATGCCGGGGCGGTGGAGGAGAGCGCGAAGGCGATGACGTCGCTGGTGGCGGTGTTCCCGCTGATGCTCATCGTGACCCTCACCGTCATCATGATCCAGGTGCGCTCGTTCACCACGATGTTCATGGTGTTCGCCACCGCCCCACTCGGCCTGGTGGGGGCTGCGCCGACATTGCTGATCTTCCATCAGCCCTTCGGCTTCAACGCGATCCTGGGGTTGATCGCGTTGTCGGGGATCCTGATGCGCAACACCCTGATCCTGGTGGACCAGATCCATCACGACCGCGAGGCAGGTCTGTCGGACTACGAGGCGATCGTCGAATCGACCGTGCGGCGGGCCCGTCCCGTCATCCTGACGGCGGCGGCCGCGATGCTGGCCTTCATCCCGCTCACCCACTCGGTGTTCTGGGGGGCTCTGGCCTACGTGCTGATCGGCGGCGTCGGCGTCGGCACCCTGCTGACGCTGCTGTTCCTGCCGGCCCTCTACGCCCTGTGGTTCCGGGTCCGCCGACCGGACGGAGCCGCCGCGCGGACCCATCACGGCCTGGCCGGTGCGCAGGCCGGAGCGCCGGCCTCGTCATGAGAACGACGTCACAGCGGATCGCCCGCAACCCTGAAGGTTGCGGGCGGTCTCCCGGCGGGCCCGGTCCCGCTCCCTCACGGGCCCGCCGGGAATTCGATCGTCGGGCGGCCCGGATCGCCGCCATCCACGACACGCCCGCAGGATCGCGCGGAATGGGACATCCCGACGAGATGCCCGAGATGCGGGATGCGTCCCTCACGTCGTCCTCAGGCGCGGGCACCGGGGTCGTTACCGCTTCACGGTCATGGCCGAGGCCGCGACGGTTTCCGGTCGCGTGCAGGTCGATCCGGCCGTGACGGACAGGCACCAGTCCGACCGGCTGGTGCCTCGGGGGATCCTCGAACTCGCCGGCCTCCTCGCGCTCCGGGTGGAGACGGAGGACGATGGAGCGGGCGTGGCCGCTGACCCGGTCCCGGAGGCAGTGGGCAAGGGGACGTGAGCAAGGGCAGGGGCTGCGCCGCCAGCCCTGCCGTCCCGGCGCGTCGATCGGCGACACGGCCTTTCGCAGGCGTTCTCCATGAATGACGCTCGGCATATATATCGCGACCAGACGCGTCGAAGGATACGAGGATGCCCCGAGTCTCGCAGGAACAGGCCAAGCTCAATCGTCAACGGGTGGTGCAGGTCGCCGCGGCCCTGTTCCGCGAGCGGGGCCTCCATGGCGTCGGCGTCGCCGACATCATGGCTGCCGCCGGTCTCACCCATGGCGGGTTCTATGGGCAGTTCGACAGCAAGGACGCCCTCGCGGTCGAGGCGTTCGACGCGGCGCTCGCCGAGGAGTATCGCGGGGCGCTCGACGTCCTGATCACGAACTACCTGTCCGTCGACCATGTCCGGACGCCCGGCAAGGGCTGCCCGCTCGCCGCCCTCGCCAACGACGTTGCGCGGGAGCCGGCCGGCAGTGCCGTCCGCTCACGATTCACCCACGGCGTGCGGCACCTCGCCGGGCTTCTCGCCGACCTGATCCCCAGGATGTCGAGGGAGCGCCGTCGGCAGCGCTCCCTGGCACACCTCTCGACCCTCGTCGGAGCGGTCGTCCTCGCACGGGCGGTCGACGACGAGGCGCTTGCCAACGACCTGATCGAGGCGGCGCGCGCCTCTGTCGCCGGATGAGGTCCACCGGCGACGTGAACGCCCCCGACTCTGTGCAAGGATCGGGAGGTCGTCATGCCGCGCCTGCATGGTGGTCCAAACCTCCATCGGCCTGATCGAGACCGATCTCGTCGCAGGTCTCGGCACCGATGCCCTGGCCGGGATGGCCCTCGTCTTCCCGGTGGCGATGCTCGTCCAGATGGTCTCCGCCGGCGGGATCGGCGGGGGCATCCAGCCGGTCGTTTCGCGCACGCTCGGGCCCGGCCGGCAGGCGGAGGCCGGGCTTCTCGCCTGGCACGCAGTGGCGCTCGCTCTGGCGCTCGGGGTCGCACCGGCCGCGGGTTCTAAGCAGACTTGCGTTGGCAGGCCAACGCTTCGTCCGCTTAGTTTCTTATTTGATCGCAGATTTATGCCGCCGAACCGGTGACCACTTTGGCGAAATCTGCTGAGGCGATGACGGTTGCCCTGTGCCGACGATGATCTCCGGGCGGCAAAGACGGTCCTGCCCAGGTCCCCGCGGTCCGATCGGCACCGCGGCGGGCCGCTCCGGGGGACGTCGTCGGGGCCATCCACGCGCGCAGACCGGTGGGACCGCCGTGGAGGGAGCCGATCCGGTCCGTCCCTCGACCCCGGCGTCAACCGACGGGGCCGACGGGCCGCCTAGTCGTAAGGTGTCTCAGGATGCGCGCGAGCTGCTCGGCCGAGTACGGCTTGTGCAGGAGCTCGAAGCCTTCCACCCCGTCCTGCGCCAGTACGTGGCTGTACCCCGAGGCGAGCAGGACCGGCAGGCCGGGGAAACGGTTGCGCAGTTCCTTCGCGAGGGCGACGCCACCCATGCCGGGCATGACCACGTCCGAGAACACGGCGTCGTACCCGCCTCCGTCGGCGCCGAGCTTGTCGAGCGCGTCCTCGGCGTTGACCGCCAGGGCGGTGCGGTAGCCGAGGTCGTCCAGGGTCTGCGTGGCGAAGCGCCCGACCTCGACGTTGTCCTCCACGACCAGGATCGACTGCCCCGTCCCCATGGGCGACCCGGCATCCGGCTCGACGGCGCGCCCCGGTAGCCGGTCCGGGACCACGTCGACCTCTGGCAGGTAGAGGGTGAAGGTCGTGCCCCGGCCGAGCCTGGTCTCCACGTCGACGTCGCCGCCGGACTGCTTGGCGAACCCGAAGACCTGGCTCAGGCCGAGCCCGGTTCCCTTGCCCACCGGCTTGGTGGTGAAGAACGGCTCGAAGATGCGTGCGAGTTGGTCGGGCGCGATGCCGCGGCCGGTGTCGCCGAGCGAGACCGCCACGAAGGCGCCCTCGGCGCCGGCATGGCCGCGGATCGGCGGAAGCCCGGCCCTGCGCGTCAGGCGCAGGGTCAGGACACCCTCTCCGTCCATGGCATCCCGGGCGTTGACCGCCATGTTGACCAGGGCGGTCTCGAACTGGCTCAGGTCGGCCTTGGCGAAGCAGGGATCCTCTGGAAGCTCCACGTCCAGGCGGATGCGCGCGCCCGTCACGGTGTCGAGCATCTCGGCGGCGGCGCGAAGCCGCTCGCCGACCTCGAACACCTCGGGCTTCAGCGCCTGGCGACGCGCGAACGCGAGGAGTTGCCCGGTCAGCTTGGCCGCCCGGTCGACCGTGTCGGAGACGGCGTCGAGGTAGCGCCGCTTACGGTCCTCGGGCAATTCCGGCCGCCGCAGGAAGTCGACGGACGAGCGGATGATGGTCAGCAGGTTGTTGAAGTCGTGCGCCACGCCACCGGTCAGCTGGCCGACGGCCTCCATCTTCTGCGACTGCCGCAGGGCCTCCTGGGTTCTGGCGAGTTCGGCCTCGGCTTGCAGCCGCATCGAGACGTCCTTGGCGTAGTGGAAGGCGCCGACAATGCGACCGTCCTGATCGCGCAGGGGGGAGTACGAGACCTCCCAGCAAGGCTTGGCCAAGTCCGGGTCGCCGAACTCCTCGGTGACGGTGAAGACCTCGCCCGTCAGGGCCCGGGTCATCAGCGCCCGCATGACCGGGGCTTGGTCCGGGGGAAGCAGGTCGGGGAAGACCTCTCCGATCCGTACCCGGTGCGCGAACATCCGGAAGAACTCGTCGCTATGCGCCTGGTTGAACGCGATGACGCGATAATCCGTGTCGAAGGCGCAGATCGGCGCCGCGCTCGACGCGATGATGTCGCGCGAGAGCCTGAGCTCCGCGGTGCGGTCCGCGACTTGCCGTTCCAGGTCCTCGTTCAGGGACCTCAGCGCCTCGGCTCCGGCCCGGCGGTCGGCCTCGGCGTGGTAGCGCTCCGTGATGTCCCGCGAGATGGCGACGAGCTTCGTCCCGCCCCCCTCCTCGGAGACGAACGGGGCGAAGCTCACCTCCCACCATCGCGGCTCGCCCTTGGCGGTCGGGCACAAACCCTCGATCCGGACGGTTTCGCCCGCGGCGGCCCGCCGGACCGCGTCGCGCAGCTTGGCCTGCTCGTCGGCCGGCCAGAGGGAGGCATACTCCCGACCGAGGATGTCCTGGACGCAATCGATCTGGTTGAGCACGGCGCCGTGGGCGCTCATGTATGCGAGGACGCCGTCGGCGGAGAGAACCTTCACGCAGTCCGGGCTGGCGGCCAGGATGCTCCTGACGAAGCTCTCGCTGCGCCGGAGGGCTTCGCCGCCCGCGAGCCGGCGATGGGCGTCGACGTGGAACCCGATCAGCTCGGCGAACGACCGGAACATGCCGACGACGCCGGGGTCACTGACCCGGGCCGGCCGCGGGTCGATGGCGCAGAGGGTGCCGAAGAAGCTGCCGTCCGGCAGGCGGATCGGCATCGAGGCGTAGCTCTGGAAACCGTAAAGCGCCGGGGTCGGATGGCAACGGAAGGCCGGGTCCTCGGCGACGTGGTCGATCACGACCTCGGTGCCGCTCCCGCGGATCTCGTTGCAGATGGTCGTCGCGAGCGGGAGCTCGCCCCCGGGCCTCAGCCCGAAGCCGATCCCGTCCCTCACGCTGCAGGCGACCCAGCGGTCCTCGGTCACCCTGGCGACGGCGGCGAAGCCCATCCCGGTCGTGCGGCAGACCACGTCGAGGATCAAGGGAACCGCCGCGATGCCCTCGACCGCAAGCACGTCCGCCTGGATCTCGGTCGGGAGGGACGGACCGGGGACGTGGGTGTTCATCAAGCGTCCGCCTTCTTGCAGGACGGGGCCCTGCGGGATCGCGGCGCCTTGTGGTCGCGCTCGATCAGGAGGCGCAGGCCCGCCCTCACGACCCCGCTGGCGTTCGCGCCGTGCCCACTGTCGACCTTGGCCTTGATGTAGCCTTCGAGCTCGTGGGCCGGCGCGATGGTGCGGGTCGGGATGTTCGACATGGGTAACCGTGACAGATGACCCAAGGGCTGTCAAAACGTGGCGACCCGCTTTTCTGTGCAAACCATGGGGCAGCGAGGGACGCGGCACGTCGGCCGGCCGCGACTGCCAATCGCTTTCCGGCCGGGTTAGGCGGGAGCTTCGGGAGAGCCCCGCGGAAGCGCGACCCCGCGGTCGGGTATCGTTGGGCGCTCCCCGATACCTCGCACGCGAGTTGATCTTCGATCCTGGCCTGGGGTCCTTCCGACAGGCCGGGACCATGCACAGAACGTCCGGCAGCACCTCACCGACTTTGTCGCAGCCACCAACTTTGCGCGTCGGCTCAAGACGTTACCGGCCTCACACCCTGCGAGGCCATCGGCAAAGCCTGGACAGACGACCCGTCCAGGTTCACTCCTGAACCACACCACCAAACTCCGGGCCAACCATCGAGTATCCAAAAAGAGATTTTCTTGAAAATGAAATACTCCCATTTTCTCGGCTCTATACAACACAAAAAAGAACATCATGAATTATATTTTAAGCCAAGGAATTTATATAAATGCAGATAGGAAAAATTAATCTATGACACTCAACTATCTTTTGATCGTATAGAGCGCTTATGGATCGTGTAGAGGAGAAATTCATATGAATGTACCACTTTCAGGGCGTATTGCGCTGATTACCGGTGTCACTGGGCAGGACGGTGCGTATCTTTCCGAGCTTCTGCTGAATAAAGGTTACATCGTCCACGGTCTCAAACGACGCTCGTCTTCGTTCAACACCGGCCGCGTGGAACACCTCTATCAGGATCCGCACGAAAGCGACCAGCGTTACATTCTGCACTATGGCGACATGACCGATGCGACCAATCTGATCCGTATTGTTCAAAATGTGCAGCCGGACGAAATTTATAACTTGGCCGCACAGAGCCACGTACATGTTAGTTTTGAGACCCCTGAGTACACCGCCAATGCCGATGCACTTGGTACCCTGCGACTACTTGAAGCAATCCGCCTGCTCGGGTTGACCAAAAAGACTCGTTTTTATCAAGCTTCGACTTCAGAATTATACGGCAAAGTCCAGGAAACACCTCAAAGCGAGACTACCCCCTTCTACCCACGCAGCCCCTACGCAGCCGCAAAGCTCTACGCCTACTGGATCGTGGTGAATTATCGCGAAGCGTACGGGATACACGCATCTAACGGCATCCTATTCAATCACGAGAGCCCACGGCGCGGCGAGACCTTCGTAACGCGCAAAATAACTCGCGCGGTTGCGGCAATTCATCTCGGCATTCAAGATCGTCTGTATCTTGGCAATCTCGACGCCAAACGGGACTGGGGTCATGCTCGAGATTACGTTGAGGGAATGTATCGCATAATCCAACATTCGACGCCCGATGATTACGTATTGGCAACCGGAGAAACTGTGTCGGTTCGAGAATTTGCTGAGAAAGCATTTGCCGAAATTGACAAAACGATCGAATGGAAGGGATCTGGTGTCGATGAAATTGGGATCGATGCAGCATCAGGTCGCGTTCTCGTATCAATTGATCCGCGATATTTTCGTCCAACGGAAGTCGATCTTCTTATGGGAGATGCAAGCAAAGCACGCAAGATATTAGGCTGGGAACATAAGACTAGCTGGCGCGACCTATGCTCCGAAATGGTGCGCGAGGACATCGCTCTCGCTCTTAAAGATCAGCGCAGGAACACGGAATAATCGCATGTTCTCCCTCACAGGCAAAAAAGTTTGGGTTGCGGGCCATCGTGGCATGGTCGGCTCAGCCCTGATCCGGCGACTGGCTTCGGAAGCGTGTACGGTCGTGACCGCGGAGAGAGCGCAGGTCGACTTGATTTCACAGGAGGCGACACACCGGTTCGTGGCCGACGAGCAGCCCCAAGTCGTCATCATTGCGGCCGCGAAGGTCGGTGGCATTGCCGCCAATGCACGATATCCAGTTGATTTTCTCTATCATAATTTGATGATCCAATCCAATATCATGGAAGCATCTCATAAATACAATGTCCAAAAATTGCTTTTCCTTGGATCAAGCTGCATTTATCCTAAATTTGCACCGCAGCCAATTACCGAAGATGCATTGTTGACAGGTTCGCTAGAGCCTACAAATGAATGGTACGCAATTGCAAAGATTGCCGGCATTAAACTGGCTCAAGCATATCGCATACAGCACGGGAGAGATTTTATATCTGCCATGCCGACCAATCTCTACGGTCCGTGCGATAATTTTGATCTTGAGACCAGTCACGTCATGCCGGCGCTAATTCGAAAAATACATGAGGCAAAACAAAATGGCAGTCCAAATGTGACGGTGTGGGGGACGGGCACGCCGCGCCGCGAGTTTATGCACGTAGACGATTGCGCAGACGCACTCATCCACGTTCTTCATCACTACTCTGAATTGGAACATATCAACATCGGCACCAATCAAGATATCGCAATATCCGAATTAGCACATATGATTGCCGACATTGTCGGCTTCCGCGGAGCTATTGTGCATGATCACTCAAAACCCGACGGCACACCGCGCAAACTGATGTCGTCAGAACGACTGCGTCATCTCGGTTGGGAGCCGCGCGTTTCTCTCAAGCAGGGGATCAATCATACGTATCGCTGGTATTTGGACCAGTCACAGCAAGCACCAAACGATCATGATGGGTAAGCCCCGTCTTCGATGGGATGACAGCAGAACCTTGAGATTTGCTGGAATATTCTCTCAAGCACCGGCCGATGACGGCGGCGGTGCGTCTTGCGGCGGTAGTCACGGGTCAGCTTCCGAGGCGAGATCATTGCCTCGAGCAGTGAGTGTATCGGGTACTAGATGTTTGATCCCCGGGTTTGATGGTGCATTCTTCACGCGCGAGTAGAAGGATGCGCTATGGGCCAGGTTCACCACGGCTGTGCCACAACGACTGCGGCGATCCGTCGAGCGATCCAGCATAGTCAATATTGGGATTGCCCCGTTTCTGTGGTTCTTGCTCGTTTTGCGTGGATTATGAGGCCAGAACCATGCGACGCTTCGGGAGATCGAGGCCTGCCCGTCCGTAGCACTGGCGCTTGATAAGCTTGAGACGGTTGATCTGGCCTTCGGCCTGGCCGCTGCTCCAGGGCTCCGTGAGAGCAGCCCGGACGGCAGCGATGTCCGTCTCCAATCCCGAGGCGAACGTCGCGATGGCAGGAGCGTCGCAGCTCCGTGCTTGCGTGATCCAGGCGGCGATGTCCGCTGCAGCGTCTGCATCCTGATCATTGGTGACGGTCTTGCCCTTCCCTGCGGCGCGCACCAGGGCCGTGAAGCGGCCAGCCAGACCCGCGACCGTCCGTGCGGGGTCATCCTGCTCGACGCATCTCACCACAGCTGCGTCGCTCGCATCCAGCCCCGAGGGTGGCTGGACGAGCAACCACGCCATTTGCCGTGCGGGCGGCAATGGAGCTTCCGTGCCAGGCCGCTGCGATGCACTGGCCCTCGCACAGAGGGGTTTGCGGCCTGATCGGACCGGCCTCGTCCGGCGCTCGGCGACGAAGCGGTGCACCTGCCGGCTCGTCCCCGGGTAGCGCTGCTCCCGGATCTCGCGCCACAGGGCCATCGCGGTCTCGCAGCCCTCGTCGATCCGCTCCGCCAAGTACGCGACGTGCGGATCAAGCAGGCTCGGGCCGGCACCGTGAGGCAGCCGCGCCGGGAACGCTTCGGCGCTGGCATACTTGCGCACCGTCGCACGAGCCAGCCCCAGGGCACGGGCGATCCCGAGCAGGGGCTCCCCGCCGGCGTGCCGGCGGCGGACCTCGTCGTAGACAGCCTGCCATCGCATCCGGCTCTGTGCCCCCGCTTCCAACTCCGTCGTAGAGCGGGCAAAGGCGCGGTCGCGCTTGGCGGGACGAACGGCCGAGCCAGGGAGGAGTGGAAGGTTCCGCAACCGGGCATGGGCACTGTGGAGCCAGCGTTCGACGGCCTGCCGCATGGTGGTGAGCAGGTGCCATCGATCGGCGATCTGCTATGCCTGGGGAGCGCCAAGGCTTGCAACTCGGGCATACTCCGTCAAGCGATCCCGGGCGACGAGTTCGACGCCGGGATGCCGTTCGAGCCAGCCGGCCACCGTGGGTGCCGTGCGATCAGGGAGGAGATCGATGACGCGGTGACGATCGAGGTCGACGACGATCGTGCCGTAGCGGCGGCCCTTCCGGATTGCCCAGTTGTCGATGCCGACCCGGATGGGAGCCGGCGCGTCGGGCATCGGCATGCGGGTGACGAGCCGCAGCACGGTCGCGCGGCTTGCCGGCATGTGGAGGTGCGTGAGGAGACGCGCCCCGCCTGCACCGCCACAGGCGAGGCCGACCCTGGCCTGCGCCTCGCCAAGCCGCCGCGTGCGCCGGGCGCGCGGTGCGAGGAGGGTCATGGGCGCCTCGGCGAAGGTCCGGCGTCGGCAGGCTGGGTTGAGGCAGTTGGCGGAGCGGAAGAACCGCCGCACCTCGATGCAGAGCCTGGTCTGCGATGCCGACACTGGCAGGTCGGCGGGCTGGCGGTGATAGCGGCTATGGACGGACCGGCTCGCCTGCCCGCAATCGGGACATCGGCCGCTGGCTGCGTCCAGTCGCACGGGGATGATGAGGTGATCCTCGTGCTGCTCTACGAACCGCGCGACACGGCACTCGGGGATGGCGAGGGAGATATCCATGCCCATCCACGATGGGGAGGGCAGGCCTACCCTTCAGCGGCCCGAGTCAATCCACCGCCATCCACGTAAAACGAGCAAGAACCACAGAAACGGGGCAATCCCACGGCACGGCTCGCACAGCGGCTGGACGCCCTCGACCGGGACGTGACACGGCCCTCGCCGAGCGCGCCCGGCTGCTGCAGGAGGAGGTGTCCGCCCGGGTGGCGGAAGAGAGCAACCAGCAACTCTACGTGCTCTCGGTCCTCTCGGCACTGCTCCTGCCGCCGACATTCATCACCGGGCTGTTCGGCATGAACGTGAAGGGCTTGTCCTTCGCCGAGGACCCGCGCGGAATCCTATTCGTACTCGGCCTTGAGCCTCCTGTCGGCAGCGGCGACCTACGGTATCATCCGCGCCCTCGGCATCCGACCTCCACCCGGTTAGAACTCCGACGCACCGCGTGGGCCATGATATAATATACTGGCGCCGCCCCTCCGCTCACGCAAAGTCAGGCTTTCAGGTGGGCCGGGGCGACCTCACCGCCGAGCAGGCATCCGACGGGCCGGTTTCCCACGAAGCCGATCCTGACACGGATCTCCGACAGCCGACCCATGGCGCGACCTTGATGGACACGAATCACGCCGTCGTCCGGGGGAACCGTCCCGTCGTGGAGCAAGACGAACGCCAGGGCCGCCGCGGCGATGCCGGTCGCGGCGTCTTCCGGGTAGCCGGACGAACGCGGGAACTGGCGCGCTTCAAACAAGCGCGCCGCCCTGTCAACGACCGCGTACGGGTAGAGGCCCGTCGAGCCGATCCGCGTGCACACGGCCTCGACGGAGGCCGGATCGGGAGCCAGGCCGTTGAGGATCTCCGGGTCGCGCACCGGAACCAGCGTCTTCACGCGCGACGTGGCGGCATTATGCGCCGGCAGGTCGGCGAGCGCGTCCCGGTTGATGCCGAGAGCCGTGCAAACCTCGTCCATCCGCGCTGGCGTGAAGGGCACCACGCGGCCGGGAGGCTGGGTGATCTCGACCTCCCAGGAGCCTGCGTCGCGCACCTTCACGTAGCCGGTCACGGTGCCGCTCGCGGTTGCGACCCGTACCGAGCCGCGCGGCAATCGTCCTTGGCGGGCGAGTACCCAGAGGGCGCCGACCGTGGCGTGGGCGCACATCTCCATCTCGTGATTGGGCACGAAGAAGCGGAACCTGAAGTCGTGGGCGTCGTCCTCGGCCGGCAGCACGAAGCCGCTCTCGTGTCCGTGCCGCTGCGCGACGTCCCGCATCTCGTCCGCATCCATGCCCGCGGCGTCTGTCACAACGGGACAGGGATTGCCGCCGCCGCCCTTGTAGGTGAAGACGTCGACCACCTCGATTTCGGCCATGTCGCGAACCTCCGGGCGCTCGGGTTTCTAGACCGCGTGCGCATTTAGCACACCACGTTCTAGGTGTATGGTCCCGGAGTGAGGTGGTGCGGGTCGATGTTGGACCGGTCTGGATCTTTGGTCCATGCCTGACAGATGGTTTGGAAGGGGTTTTCCAGCGCAGCGCCTTGAGGTGCTTGGCGAAGTTGTAAGCTGTGACGAAGGCCAGCACGTGCGCCTTCAAGCTCTGCAGGTCATCGTCGTGGAAGACCTTGACGGTCGCATCCTTGATCGTCCGGTTCATGCGTTCAGCCTGACCATTGGTCCAAGGATGGTACGGTTTGGTCAGGCGATGCTCGATACCATGCTCGATGCAGACGCGATCGAAGATATGCGGACCTAGAAAACACCGGCTCGGCCCTGTCCTGTTTTTCGGCAGATCAGCGAAGGCCATGTCATTGTCGGTCAGAACGGTGTGGATCATATAGGGAAAGGTTGACACAACGTTCCGGAGGAACGCCCCCGTTCCATCTTGCCGGCACTCTCGTGGAACTCGACGTAGGTGAACTTCGAGACGCGGTCGATCGCCAGGAACATGACCAGCTTGCCATGGGCATGGCGCAACTCGCAGCTGTCGATATGCACGTAGCCGATCTCGTAAGTCTTGAACCGCTTGCGCGTCTAAGCCGTCTCGGCTGCCGGAAGACGAGAGATGCTTTGCTGTTGCAAACAACGATGCAGGGCGGAGCGACTGAGCCTCGGGATCGTGTCACGCAGGCAGCCCAGAACATCGTCGAGTGGCAGCAATGTCCGCCGCCGGAACTCAACCACAATCGCTTCTTCGGCCGGTGTCAGGACCGTGCTTCTGGACGTCTTCGGTCCCATTGGCGCATCCGTCGTCACCGTCCGTTTGCGCCATTTCGCGACTGTCTTGGGGTTCAGTCCGCACTGGGCAGCAAGGGCGCGGCTACTTTCTTGCGACGCTTGGAGCTCGGCTCGGATACGCGGCGTCGTGCGGGCGCAGCCGTGAAGAACTCCTGCCATAGTGCATCCTCCGTCTGACACGTCAGCGCCGATAATGCACCATCACACTCCGGGACTGCCCACCTAGAACATTTTCCGACGAAGTGGATGCCGGTTCGTCGTAGAAAATGCGGCAAAATCAAAGAGCGAGAGAAGCTTCGCAATTGCAACGCGATCGTGAAGCGCTCTAGAGCGTTTTCCGTTCATG
>NZ_LABX01000060.1 GCF_001043915.1 Methylobacterium aquaticum
GCACCAGCGCCACCACGGCGATCGCCTCGACCAGGACCCGCTCGACATTGCCGATCGCGGTCTCGATGAAGTCCGCCTGACGGAACAGGATCTTGTCGGCCGAAATGCCGGCCGGCAGCGACGGCGCGATGTCCCTCAAGGCCGCCTCGATCGCGCGCGTCAGCGCCACCGTGTCGACCTCGGGCTGCTTCTCGACCGAGACGATCACCGCGGGCCGGCCCTGATAGCCGCCCTCGCCACGCTTGGCCTTGGCGGCGAAGGACACCTCGGCCACCTGCCGCAGCCGCACCGGGGCGTTGCCGCTGGCCCCGACGACCAGATCGCGCAGATCCTCCAGGCTCATCGTGCGGCCGATGTTCCGGATCAGGTATTCGCGCGCATCCTGGTCGGTGAAGCCGCCGCCGGCATTGGTGCCGAATTGCTGCAAGGCCGCATCGAGCTGCGCGTTGCTGACGCCCAGGGCCCGCATCGCCGCCGGGTTCGGGGCGACCCGGAACTGCCGCACCTCGCCGCCGATCGGGATCACCTGCGCCACGCCCGGCACGGTGAGGAGGCGCGGGCGGAGCACGAAATCGGCGGTCTCGCGCAGCTCCATCGGCGACAGGCTCTCGCCCGTCACGGCGATCAGCAGAACCTGGCCCATGATCGAGGAGACCGGGCCCATCTGGGGCGAGACCCCGCGCGGGAGCTGGTCCTGGACCAGGCTCAGGCGCTCGGCGACCTGCTGCCGGTTGCGGTAGATGTCGGTGCCCCAGGCGAACTCGACATAGATGACGGACAGGCCGACGCCCGAGATCGAGCGCAGCCGGGTCACCCCGGGCAGGCCGTTGAGCCGGGTCTCGATCGGATAGGTCACCATCTGCTCGACCTCCGGGGGCGCGTAGCCCTCGGCCTCGGTCATGATGGTGACGGTCGGGCGGTTGAGGTCCGGGAAGACGTCGACCGGGAGCCGGGTGAGGCTGAACGCCCCGTAGAGCACCAGCACGCAGGCGAGCGCCAGGACGAGCAGGCGGTTGCGCAGGGATTGCGTGACCAGGACGGAGAACATCGTTCGGCTCTCCTACCGGACCTGGTCCAGAAGCTCGGCGCCCTGGACCACCACGCGGGTGCCGGGCTTTACCCCGGCCTCGACCAGCACGCGGGCGCCGTCGAGGGGCGCGACCCGCACGGGCTTCGCCTCGTAGCGCTCGGCGGCGATGTGGGCATAGACCACGTCCTGCCCGTTGGCGGTCCGCACCACGCTCGCCCGCGGCAGGGCGAGGCCCCGCTGCTCGGCATCGATGGCGGCCAGCACGGTCACGAACTGGCCGACCCGCAGGCCCTCGCTGCCGCCCTGGATCGCGAACTGGACCGGGATCGCCTGGTTGCGGTCGGCGAGGCCGGCGCCCTGGTAGGCGAGCGGCAGGGTCCGTCCGTCGGCCATCCGCGCGGTGGCGTCGGCCGCCGGCGTCAGGGCGTCGAAGCTGAGCGCCTCGACCCAGAGCTTTTGCGGATCGACGATCTGAAACACCATCTGGCCGGGATTGGCCATCTGGCCGGCGACCGCCGCGGCCTCGGCGATCACCCCGCCGACCGGCGCGGTGAGAACTTCCGGCTCCTGGCGGATGCGGTCGAGGGCGGTGCGGCGGTCCTTGAGGCCCTTCAGCTCGTCCTGCGCCTCGTCGAGCTGCACCTGCGAGACCG
This sequence comes from Methylobacterium aquaticum, assembly GCF_001043915.1. Classification (GTDB taxonomy): domain Bacteria; phylum Pseudomonadota; class Alphaproteobacteria; order Rhizobiales; family Beijerinckiaceae; genus Methylobacterium; species Methylobacterium aquaticum. The sequence continues at coordinate 1,684 of NZ_LABX01000060.1, forward strand.
CGCCGCCCGGGGCGAGCTTGAGGTAGCGGTCGACCCGGCGCTGCACGATGGCGATCTGCTGGTCGAGTTCGCCCTGGCGCTGGCGCATGTCCGACAGGTCGACCCGCTGCACCGGCGGGGTGACGAGGGCCAGCACCTCCCCCGGGCGGACCCTGGTGCCGAGCCGCGGGAAGGTCCCCGAGGGCGGCGGTGCCAGGCGCCCGCCAACGGAGGATTGCACCACGCCGCTGGCATTCGGATCCGGGATGATCCGCCCCGGCAGCGACACGGTGCGGCGGAACGCGCCCTCGGCCACGATCTGCGTGCGCAGGGAGAGCAGGCGCTGGGTGGGTTTCGGCACGAATACCGCCCCGTCGGCGAGGCGCTGGGCGAGGTCGGCGGGCGGCGGCACGAAGGCCGCCCGGGTCTCGGCATGATCGCCGTCATGCGCGAAGGCGGTGGCGCCCAGCACCAGGGTCACGGCCAGCACCAGCACCGCGAGGACGGGGGCCCGGCGCCCGGCCCGCATCAGCGCCATGGTGGCGAGGCCGAGCACGAAGCCCCCGGCCGCGAAGAGGCCGGCACCGGGATCGCGGGCGGCGAGCCTGTCGGTCAGGCGCTCATGGAGCGCCTGCACCCAACTTTCGCCGTCATGCCCGGCATGGGCGGGGGGCTCGGCAGGAGGGGACGCAGCCGCCTTGCCGCCCTTCGGGGCCGGCGGCAGGACGATCGCCAGCGACAGCACGTCGACATCGGCGCCCGCCGTCACCGTGACGACGAGATCGAGGTGGTCCTGGCCAGGATCGCGCCTCGCCAGCCAGGGGGCGGAGAGGCGATAGCTGCCGTCCGGGGCCGGCTCGGCCGTGGCGGGGCCGGCCGGCGTCTCGACCTCCAGGGTGGCGTCGGTGATCGGCTCAGCCGTTGCGAACCGGTCGAGATAGAGCACCAGGGCGTCACCCCGGGGGATCGCCACCAGCTCGAAGGCGGCCGACGCCGCCTCGCCCCGCGGTGCGATGGTCTTCGAGATCGGCGCCTGCGGGGCGCCGTGGTCGTGTCCCTCGTGGGCGTGAGCGGGTCGGGGGGAGTTCGTGAGGAGCGGCAGCGCCAAAAGGACAAGTCCGATCTTGGCGGGCGCAGCGTCCAGCACGCGCGGCGCGGCTGGCAACCGGAACGGAACCATGGCGGGATGAACCTTCGCGAGCGGACGTCGAGGAGCGCCCGCGGCAACACTCGCCCGTCAGGGCGGCTGCCGGCGGCGGGACGCGGGCGTCAGGCGAAGGATCGAGGGGGACGGGCGGGGGAATCCGGCACGATGCCGGCTGGCACCGCCACCGCGGCGGCTGTGAGCCGGCGGGCCGCGGTGAGGGACGGGAACGCCGCAAGCCCCTCGGGAAGCAGGCCGGGCACGCAGCAGGAGGCGCCCATCAGGCAGCACAGGCCATTGCAGGGCCGGCCGGCCGGCGCCTCATCCGGGTCGGCGGCGGTCAGGCGTGGTGCCTGCGCGGCCATGTGAGCCTCGGTGTGCGCCTCGGCCAGCGTCAGCGCTGTCACGGCGGACGCGCCGAAGGAGGTCGCATGGGGGGCGTGCCCCCGATGCCCATGGCCCTGATGTCCCTGGCCCTGATGGGCTTGCGCCGCCGACGCCCCGACCACCGACGCACTGACGCAGGCGGCGATCATCACGATCACCGCGGCGAGCAGCCGTGCGAGGGGACGGGACAGGATCATGCCGGCAGGATACCAGATTCCGGCGCGCTGGAAAGCCGGAGCGTGAACGTCAGCCCGGCCCCGGGGTCTTGTCGGGATAGCGGCACAGATCGGCGATCGGGCAGCGCCAGCATTCGGGCTTCCGCGCCTTGCAGGTGTAGCGCCCGTGCAGGATCAGCCAGTGATGGGCGTTGAGGCGGTAGGGCTCGGGCACGATCGCCTCCAGCCCGGCCTGGACCTTGTCGGTGGTGGAGCCGGGCGCGAGCGGGATGCGGTTCGAGACCCGGAAGATGTGGGTGTCGACCGCGATGGTCGGCTCGCCGAAGGCGACGTTGAGCACCACGCTGGCTGTCTTCTTGCCGACGCCGGGCAGCACCTCCAGCTGCTCGCGCGCCCGCGGCACCGCGCCGCCATGCTCCTCGATCAGGATGCGCGACAGGGCGATGACGTTCTTGGCCTTGGTGTTGAACAGCCCGATCGTGCGGATGTGATGGCGCACCACCTCCTCGCCGAGCGCCAGCATCGCCGCCGGGTTGTCGGCGCGGGCAAAGAGCGGCGCGGTGGCGAGGTTGACGCTCTTGTCGGTCGCCTGGGCCGACAGCACCACCGCGACGAGCAGCGTGTAGGGATTGACGTATTCCAGGTCGGAGCGCGGCTCCGGGTTGGCGGCGCTGAGCCGCGCGAAGATCTCCCGCAGGGTCGCGGCGTCGACCGGCTCCGGCGTGGTCGCGCGGGCGGCGAGGGGCGTCACGAGCGCCCCCTTCGCGAGGCCCGCCTTCGCGAGTCCCGCCTTGCCGCGTTCCACCTTGGCAGGTGCGGTGATTTGGTCGGGGGCGGCCTGCTTCCGGCGAGTCATGCATGCCTTATATTGGGCGCATGGCGAGCGGCAAGACACCGGACGACGCAGGCGCGCGGCACCCCTACGGGCGTGACCCGGACGCGATCGAGCGCCCGGTCTTCTCGGCGACCATCCGGCCGCATTGCTCGCTGTCGCGCCTCGGCTTCCGGGTCGTGATGGTGTTCTGCGGCGGCGTCGCCCTGGTGACGGGGATCGCCTTCCTCCAGATGGGGATGTGGCCGGTCACCGGCTTCTTCGGCCTCGACATCGCGGCTTTGTGGCTGGCGCTGACCGTCAATGCCCGCCGCGGCCGCTCCTTCGAGGAGGTGGTGATCAGCCAGATCGAGGTGCTGGTCGCCCGCGTCAGCCATCGCGGCGAGCGGGCCGAGTGGCGCTTCAACCCGCTCTGGACCCGCCTGCACAAGGTCGAGGATGACGAGTACGGCCTCATGTCGCTGTCCTTCGTCTCGCGCGGCCAGCGGGTGCTCGTCGCCCGCGACGCCTCGCCGACCGAGCGGCAGGTGGTCGCCGATGGGCTGACGCGGGCCCTGGCGGAGGTGAAGAAGGGGTATTAGAGCATTTTCCGACGAAGTGGATACCGGTTCGTCGTAGAAAATGCGGCAAAATCAAACAGCTAGAGAAGCTTCGCGATTGCAATGCGATCGTGAAGCGCTCTAGCCGAGCGAGCCCGTTCGATCGATGGGCTCCGACGGAGTGTGCACCCTCCGGGTCATTCCGGGCTCCGCTTTCGCGGTCCCGGAATGAGACAGTGGCTCTCAAGAACGCCGATGAGTCGAGCGGGCCGTCTGTCTCGTCCTGGCCGGTTGCCGCAGCCACTCGGCCAGTTTCGTGAATCGCGGCCTCGCCCCACCCCGCACCGCGATCGCCACTGCGCGGGCCTGCGCCACCAGCACCACCAGCCGCTTGCCCCGCGTCACCCCCGTATAGAGCAGGTTGCGGGCGAGCATCGTGTAGTGCTGCATCGCCACCGGGATCACCACGGCCGGGTATTCCGAGCCTTGCGACTTGTGGATGGTGATGGCGTAGGCGGGGCTCAGCGCGTCCAGCTCCTCGAACGGCCAGACGACCTCGCGTCCCTCGAAGCCGGCGGTGAGCACACCATCCTCGGGATCGACCCGCAGCACCACGCCGAGATCGCCGTTGAACACCTCGCGGTCGTAGTCGTTCTGGCCCACCATCACCCGGTCGCCGGGGGCGAAGACCCAGCCGAAGCGCTCGACCGCGACCGGCGGGTTCGGGTTCAGCACCCGCTGGAGCGCCTGGTTGAGGTGGCGGCTGCCCAGGGCGCCGCGGGTCATCGGGCAGAGCACCTGCACGTCCTTGACCGGATCGAGGCCGAAGCGGCGCGGGATGCGGTGGGTGACGATCTCGACCAGCTTGTCGGCACCGGTTTCGGGATCATCGATTCCAACCACGAAGAAGTCACCCTCGGGCGTATCGGCTCCTTCGGGCATCTGCCCGGCATTGATCCGGTGGGCGCCGGTGACGATCCGGCTCTCGGCGGCCTGGCGGAAGACTTCCCGAAGCCGCGCGACCGCGACGCGGCCCGAGTCGATCACGTCGGCCAGCACCCGGCCCGGCCCGACGGAGGGCAACTGGTCGACGTCACCGACGAGCCAGAGCGCGGCGTGGCGCGGCAGGGCCCGGGTGAGGGCGTTCATCAGCGGCACGTCGATCATCGAGGCTTCGTCCAGCACCAGCAGGTCGCAGGATAGCGGGCTGTGCTCGTTCCTCTGGAAGCCGCCGTGCTGGGGGTCGATCTCGAGCAGGCGATGGATCGTCTTCGCCTCGCGGCCGGTCTGCTCGCTCATCCGCTTGGCGGCGCGGCCAGTGGGGGCAGCGAGGAGCACGGAGGCGCCCGCCTCGTCGAGCATCCGCAGGAGCGCGTCGAGGGTGCTGGTCTTGCCGACGCCGGGCCCGCCGGTCATCACCGCGACCTTGGCGGTCATGAGCGTCGCCGCGGCGGCGCGCTGCGAGGGCGAGAGCGGCCGGCCGGTCTCGGCCTCGACCCGTGCCAGGGCTGCGCCCGCATCGATCTCGTCCCAGGGCAGGGGCGCCTCGTCGAGAGCGATCAGGCGCTCGGCGATGGCGCTTTCCGCCGCGTGCAGGCCGCGCAGGAACAGGTGGGGCACGTCGGCAATCGTGTCCATCACCACCGACTCGCCGCCGATCTCCTCGACCAGGGCGGTGCGGAGCAGGCCGGCCTCGACCGAGAGCAACGCGGCGGCGCGGGCGA
>NZ_LABX01000061.1 GCF_001043915.1 Methylobacterium aquaticum
GGGGCGCCCGGCCCCGCCCCCGCACAGTGTAGGCGAACGACGGGGTAAACCGTTGAACTAGAACCGGAAAGCTTGTTGCGGGTCCGCTCCAGGACTTCGCCCATGACCCCCTCGACGAACCCCTGGTGTCGGGCTTGGACGTTGAAGGAGTCGTGCACCGGCAGGCATGGCACCGAGGCCTTCGCGCAGGCATCCATGACCTGTCCTGCCATCTCGCAGTCGATGCGCATGAGCCTCACGCCCATGTCCGACCCGAACATGTGCCTGATGCCTTCGTGCCGCTCTTCGATGCGGGCCATCACCGCCTTCGTGCCATCCCAGGTCATGCTGAGCGGCCACTTCCTGCGGCCCTTCTTGTCGCGCTCGAACCGCTTCAGCATCAGCGACCGTGCGGTTGCCACAGGGTCCGCGGCGTTGATGTAGGTGTTCACAGCACCCTTCAGTTGGTTCCGGCTGACGCCCTCCGCCCCCGGCACTTCGTAGGCATCCCCGTCGAGGCGTAACCCGCACATGGCGTAGGCGAGGTCGAGGTGCAGGCAACTCCAATCCGGTTCCTCTTCGCAGACGGGGAGCCCGTTCAGGAGAAGCTCGGACCGACGCACGCCGGGCAGGCCGGTCCACGGCCCGTACATCCGCCCATGCAAGTCGAAGCTCCGCCGGGCGAACATCTGGACCATGAAGGGGTATGGCTCGGATTGGACGCAGGTCCACTCGCCCTTGTCCGAGAGCGCCCACCAGTGGTGGTCCGAGAACCGCCAAAGCCCCTTCGCCACAGCCGCCGGGTCGACCGTCAGGCAGATGTCGGCGATGGCCTCGTTGCGGCGCTCCATGGTCCGCACGATGCGGTCGACCTTCTGGGTGCGAGGAAGCGGTAGCGGATCGCCGTTCTCGTCCCGGAGCAGCACAGGCACGCGGGGGCGACGGTGCTCGATGGCTTCGCCCCGCATGGCCTGCACGAGGGACTCGGTCGCCCAGAAGGCCGACTGCAGCCGGTCGGCCTTTTCCTCGGCAAGATGGGCGCCGCGCTTGGCCCGGAAGCCTTCGAGCAAGCCCATCTTCGTCAAGGTGTCGACGGTGCCGAGGACGCGGGTGCGACCAAACGGGATGTCGGCATAGCGGTCGAGCTTCCACCACTCGCCCGAGCGCGAGTAGCTTATCCGGCCGCCGCCGCCATCGTGCCGGACGAGGGCCTGGCCGATGATGGCGCGCTGGACCGCGCGGTCGTCGCGCGTGCGTCCGAGAGGGATGCCGAGGCGCGTCAAGGCTGCCTCCGGCACGTGATGGGCGAAGGATAAGGGCGCGTCGTCGCCCTGGCTGAAACGCATGTGCTGGACCCGTTGACCCGGTCTCGCGGCTCGACGGGGCACCACACCCGACGCGCGAACCCCAGCATCGTCCGCGCGTCGCAAGCAATTGAAAAGCCCGGGCAATCGGGCTCGGCAGGCAGGTCCGCAGACCACCCCTCGCAGAAGGCGAGGAAACGGGGGCTACGCCGGCCTTAAGGAACGGGTGGGTCGCCAGTCGGAAAATAAAAATCCCCCCACCAGGCGGCCTTCCCTGGGCGCCTCGAACGGCGGTTCCGCGCGGAAAAATTGGTCGGGGGCGATGCGGGCTTCAGGAAAGGCGTTCCAATTCTGCGCGCCGGCGCGTCGAGGCCGGCTGCTCCATGTCCCGCTGCCGCGTAGCCTGGAACGGGGCACGCCCGGCGGTCCAACCTGCCGGGCATGAGCGCCAAGTTCCGTGTCAGCATCGCCACCGACGTCGCCCCCTCCATCGAGGCCTGGCGCGCCGCCGGCTGGGCCGTCGACGAGGTCGCCAAGCACGCCGTGCTCGGCATCCGGAAGGAGTTCCACAAGCACCTTCAGTCGAACACACCGTGGATCGAGACCGCGATCAATTACAGGCGCCTAGCCGTACGTTTCATGACGAAGATTTCTTTGGGGATAGGCGTGCTCGCCTGGCCACAGATGGCTGGCAAGTGGCGGGGCGACCCGGTCCAGAGATCCGACGCTGGGCAGCGGACGTTTCCGGGGCGCTAACGCGGCGCACCTTCGCGGCCTCGCGAACGGTGCCGCAGCCTGCTGTCGGAAAGGCAAGGTCCCAGCCGCTGATCAGGCTCACTTAAGCTCGAAGCGGATGCCGAATAGGCCTCCTCCCTCGTCGTCGGACAGACGCGGGTCCAGGATGTCATCTGCGATCTCCGCGTCCAGTCCGAGCAACGGGAGGGTCTCGGAGTTCAGGGCGACGATGTATTGCCCCCCGAGGTCGCCGATGACGGACTTGCCGAGGAGCAGGGCCGAGCGGACCTGCCGCGGATCGACGCCGTCGAAGAGGTGGCTGTCGTGGACGAGGAATCCGGGGCCGCCGGCGAAGCGCTCCCGCGCAGCCTGATAAAGCATCAGGTCGAAGCAGAAGATCTCCATGTGGTCGATGCCGCCGCGGTTACCGTCACCCTGGATGGTGATGCGGAACTCCGGTCCCTTGCTCGTCGCGTCGACGATCAGGTTGCCCCGGCGGTCGTCGTAGAGGCCCGAGATCGCGGCATCGATGCGCCGCATGGCGGTTCGGAGGACACCCTCGCGCTGCCGGTGGTCGGCCTGAAGCCGCTCGTGGAGGGTCAGCCGCTCGATCTGCGCCTGGTTCTTCTTGCCCTCCAGGATCTCCGCGTTGCGTAGCTTCTCCCGGAGCAGCGTGGCCTGCATCTCCAGGGTGGCGAGTTCCTCGCCCATCCTGGTGAAGTCGTCGAGCGCGCCCTTCCCGGCCAGGACCTGCATGATCTGCGATTGCCGGCCGTCGAGGACCTCCATCTCGGCTTCTAGCGCCGCGATCCTGGCATGGGTCTCCGCAACCTGCTCGGCCAGATGCGCTTTGCGGTTCTCGACCACCGAGAGCTGGAACGACTTGACGTCGTCGAACCGGCGCAGGACGACGCCGGGCAGCTCGATGCCCGCCGACCTGTAGATTCGCTCCAGCACCGCGTATTCCGGCGGCCGCTCGACCTCGGATACGCGCTGTAGGTGCTCGATGGTCTGCCGCGCCTGCACGAGCTCGTGCCCGATGGCCTTGATGCGACGGCGCGCGTCGGCGGCCACGCGGGCGAAGGTCCGGTACTCCTCCAACACCTCGAAGTTCGCCGTCTGCTCGCGCAGGCGAGCCATCCTGTCCTCGATCCGGTTGAGCTCCGGCCGGATCTCGGCCGCGGATCCGAACATACGGCCAAACGCGCCCTCGCGGATGGCCTTCTTCAACTCGCGCAGGCTCGCCTCGCGAAGCCGCAGCTCCTCGATGTCGCGCGGCACGCGCCAGTCGAGGCCGATGAGGTACGAGAGGTTGATCTGCCAGTCGCTGGACTGCTGCTTGTCGCCCTGGCGCTCGGGCGACTGGAAGCCGCCGACCTTGTTGCGCCGGACGAAGTAGCTGACCATCGAGCGGAAGCTCGGGCTGAACGAAGCGCCGAGCTCGGTGCCATTGGGATTGTGCGGGAGCCCGAACCAATGGTGGCCGAGGAGCTCGCGCCATCTCTTGACCGGCAGGTACGGCCGATTAGCCTTCTTGTCTTGGGACAGCTCGACGCCCAGGAGGGCTGCGTCGTTCGGGTCGAGCAGGATCTGGTTCGCGTTGTCCCCCCGACGGGACACCGACACCTCGTGACCGCCAAGCCGAAACGTGCCGTGGAAGGCGTAGGCCGCCAGTTCCGGGACCTGGAACATGGAACCCTTGCCGGCATCTGACCCCAGCAGGAAATGGATGACCTCGATGGCGCTGGTCTTCCCCGCGCTGTTGCGGGTCTGCCTATCAGTCGACTCCTCTGTCCGGTCCGCTACGAGGACGTTGAGCCCCTCGCGGAAGTTGAGCGCCTTGAAGCTCGGGAGGTCGCTGGAGATGCCGAGGATCATCGCGGCCCACCGCGCGGGGCGATGAGCCCTCCTTCGACGAGCTCGATGGCGGAGACCGCATTCAGGAAGCAGAGCGCCAGGACGAACCAGTCGAACGACAGGGGCGAGGCGTCAGGTCGCCGGGCACGGGCCGCGCGGACCGCGTCCCAGATGGCGGAGACGCTGCTCGGGCCATCGAGCACGGCCAGGATGTCGGCCCCAACGCCGATCAGCGCCCGGTCGTGGCGCAGATGCTTGGCCGGCAGGATCACGCGGCCACCTCGATGGGCGGCCGGTCCTTGAAGACCGTGCAGGCGTCGAAGAGGTAGGCCAGGAGGCTCCAGGCGGCGACGTCGCGCTCCTGTGTCGGGTTCCCGGTCCCGACGATGCCGTCGTACAGCCCGAGCATGATCTCGTTGGAGGTGAGGTCCTGCAGGTCGAGGTCCTTGTAGCGGCGGCGGAACTCGTTCGCGAGGGTGATGCCGAGGAGCGGGTTCGGATCGTTGAGGATGTGAGCCCGGACGATGTCCGCGTTCGTCTGCCCCATCGCGATCTTGCGGGCCACGGCCCCGGTGATGGCGTTGTAGCGCAGCTTGTCCCGGGGCACCGACGCGGCATCGTCGTCCTCCGGCAGGTCGTCCGAGATGGCCTTCACGACGGCATGCAGGACGGCCACGACCTCGGGCGGCTGAAGGTTCTCGAAATCGGCCAGCGTCGCTGCACGCCCGATGAGGCGGACGACATCCGGTTCCTCAAGGGCGAAGATCACCTTCTTGAAGCTCATCTTCCCGAAGAGGTGCAGCTGGTGCTGCGGGTTCGCCAACCGCAGCTCCTCGATCTTGGCCAGGGGTTCCGCGGTGGGACCGTCCACGAAGTTGTGGACCATGTGCCAGCGGGTCATCCGCGTCCAATGGCGCGCAGCCCCCCGGTAGTCGGTCTCCATCTTCTTCGTGAGGGTTTTGTTGACCGACTTGCGGTTCTCCCCGCCCTTCGCCGCCCCGTAGCACTGGAAGACCTCGGCCGTGGTGTGCAGGAACCCGTCGCACTTGCGGTCGCCGGCGCGTCCGGAGGCGGCCACGCGCTCGAACTCCTCGCCGTGACGCATCTCCATCATCGTCGCGAAGAAATTCTCGAACTCCTCGCCGTGGGTCCGGTAGAGCTTCAGGTCGAGGGCGTCGTGCCAGTCGCCTTGCTTGTCTGCGGGGATGGGCATGTGCCGGCGGTGCTTCTGGCTGATGGAATCGCGCTAATGCGCCATGGGAAGCCTAGCAGCACTCCGAGCAACCAACACCTGGCGCAGCCTTGTCGGTAACAGGCGAGTTGGCGCACGGTTCGCGGGCCGGCTCGCAGGCACCGACAGGCTGCGGGCCTGGGGTTTTTGGACCGCGACGTCACCGGCGGCCAGTCACTCCGCTTGGTGCAGAGCCTCGTACGACCGCCGGCACACGCCGCGATCCTGCTCCTCTTGCCCGCGAGGGTCTGGCGGCACGGCGAAGCGCCACAGTGCCCTCACCGGCGATGCCTACCGCTTCACGAACCCGATGTCGGCGGCGACGCCCTTGAGCCGGTCGGGCTCACGCTCCTTCCGCTCCGAGTAGCGGTCGACGAGATAATCGGCCCGCCCGCGGGTCAGGAGCGTGAACTTCATCAGCTCCTCGCAGACGTCCACCACCCGGTCGTAGAGCGGCCCCGGCCTCATGCGGCCGGCGTCGTCAAACTCCTTGTAGGCCATCGGTACCGACGACTGGTTCGGGATGGTGATCATCCGCATCCAGCGCCCAAGCACCCGCAGGCTGTTGACCGCATTGAAGCTCTGCGACCCACCTGAGACCTGCATGACGGCGAGCGTTCGCCCTTGGGTCGGTCGCACCGAGCCCTCGCTCAGCGGCAGCCAATCGACCTGGGCCTTCATCACGCCAGTAAGGTTGCCGTGCCGCTCGGGGCTGACCCAGACCTGCCCTTCCGACCAAATCGAGAGCTGCCGCAGCTCCTGCACCTTCGGATGGTCTGGGGTCGCGTCGTCGGGCAGCGGCAGGCCGTCCGCGTGGAAGATGCGGACCTCGCCGCCCATCGCCTCCAGAAGCCGGGCCGCCTCGTGGGCGAGGAAGCGGCTGAACGAGCGCTCCCGAAGCGAGCCGTAGAGGATCAGGAAGCGCGGTGCGTGGTCGAGCGGCGCGGGCGCCAGCACCCGCTCCGAGGTCGGCATCTTAAAGTGCGCCTCGGAGAGGTTCGGCATCCCGTCGACGAACGGCTGTTGGGGCTTGTCCACGCGGCAGTCATCCCATACGTTTCAACGAACGTTGGATAGATGGACCAATCATGGATGAACGGCAAGCCGTCGCCGCATTCGCCGCCCTCGGCCAGGAACACCGGCTCCGGGTCGTACGTGCGCTGGTCACCGCCGGGCCGGACGGTCTCGCCGCCGGGGCGCTTGCGGCCGAGGTCGGGGTCGCGAGCACCAACCTATCCTTCCACCTGAAGGAGCTCTCCCATGCCGGGCTGATCACGTCCCGGCGCGAGGGCAAGTCGGTCATCTACAGCGCCGCCTATGGCGGCTTGTCCGACCTGATCGCGTTCCTGATGCGCGACTGCTGCCAGGGCCGACCCGAGGTCTGCGCCCCCGCCGTCGCCGCCCTGTCCGCCTGCGATTGCCCCACCGGAGACACCGCCCATGCCTGAGGCGTTCGACGTCGTCGTCTACCACAACCCCGCCTGCGGCACGTCCCGCAATACCCTGGCGATGATCCGCAACGCCGGGGTCGAGCCGCACGTGGTCGAGTACCTCAAGACACCCCCAAACCGGGCGCTCATCCGCCAGCTTCTCGCCCGCGCCGGCCTCTCGGTCCGCGAGGTGCTGCGCGAGAAGGGCACGCCCTACGCCGAGCTCGACCTCGCTGACCTGGCGCTGACCGACGAGCAACTCCTCGACGCGGTCGAGGCGCACCCGGTCCTGCTGAACCGCCCGCTCGTGGTCAGCCCGAAGGGCGTGCGCCTGTGCCGGCCCTCCGAGGCGGTGCTGGACCTACTCCCTGCTCAGCATGGCGAGTTCGTGAAGGAGGACGGCGAGCGCGTCGTCGACGAGCGCGGCCGCCGCGTCGCCACCGCCTGAGGCACCATGAGCACTTTCGAGCGCTACCTGACCGTCTGGGTCGGGCTCTGCATCGTGGCCGGCATCGCGCTCGGCCACGTCATGCCGGGCTTCTTCCACGCCGTCGGCGCGGCTGAGGTCGCCAAGGTGAACCTGCCGGTCGCCGTCCTGATCTGGCTCATGGTCATCCCCATGCTGCTCAAGATCGACTTCGCCTCGCTGCGGCACGTCGGTCGGCACTGGCGCGGCATCGGCGTGACGCTGTTCATCAACTGGGCGGTGAAGCCGTTCTCGATGGCCGCGCTCGGCTGGCTCTTCGTGGGCTACCTCTTCCGCCCCTACCTGTCCGCCGACCAGATCGACAGCTACATCGCCGGGCTCATCATCCTGGCGGCGGCACCCTGCACCGCCATGGTGTTCGTCTGGTCGAACCTGACCCGCGGCGAGCCGCACTTCACCCTGAGCCAGGTCGCGCTTAATGACAGCATCATGGTGGTGGCCTTCGCGCCGATCGTCGGCCTGCTGCTCGGCCTCTCGGCCATCACGGTGCCCTGGGGCACGCTGGTGCTCTCGGTGGTGCTCTACATCGTCATCCCGGTGATCATCGCCCAGGTCGTGCGCCGGAGCCTCCTCGCCTCAGGCGGGCAGGCCGCCCTCGACCGGCTGCTCGCCCGGCTCGGACCGGTGTCGCTCGTCGCCCTCCTGGCCACGCTAGTGCTGCTGTTTGGCTTCCAGGGCGAGCAGATCCTGGCCCAGCCTGAGGTCATCGGGCTGCTCGCGGTGCCAATCCTGATCCAGGTCTACTTCAACTCCGGGCTCGCCTACCTCCTGAACCGCGCCGCGGGCGAGCAGCACTGCGTGGCCGGCCCCTCGGCGCTGATCGGCGCCTCGAACTTCTTCGAGCTCGCGGTGGCGGCCGCGATCAGCCTGTTCGGCTTCAACTCGGGCGCGGCGCTCGCCACCGTGGTCGGCGTGCTGATCGAGGTGCCGGTCATGCTCTCGGTCGTGTGGATCGTGAACCAGAGCCAGGGCTGGTACGAGCGCGGCGCGGCGGGCAAGAGAGCGGCCCTGAAGCCTGCGTCCCGTGAGGTCTGAGGCCCACGGCCGCCTCGCCGTCATCTCCGCCCTGGGCGTTGTCGAGATCCTCGCCTGGGGCTCGTCGTTCTACCTGCCGGCGGTGCTCGCCGGCCCCATCGCCGCCGACACCGGCTGGCCCCTCGCGTGGGTGGTCGGCGGCCTCTCCATCGGTCTCCTGGTGGCGGCAATCGCCTCGCCCCGGGTGGGGCTCGCCATCCACCGGCACGGGGGACGCCCGGTCCTGGCGCTCGCCGCGCTGCTGCTGGCGGCGGGCCACGTGGTGATCGGGCTGGCGCCGAACCTGCCGGTGTTCCTCGCCGGCTGGCTCCTGCTCGGGCTCGGGATGGGTTGCGGCCTCTATGACCCCGCCTTCGCGACGCTAGGCCGGCTCTACGGCGCCGAGGCGCGCCCGGCCATCACCACGCTGACCCTCTGGGGCGGGTTCGCGAGCACCGTCTGCTGGCCGCTCTCGGCCTTCCTCGTCGAGCAGGTCGGCTGGCGCGGCGCCTGCCTCGCCTATGCCGGGCTGCACCTCGCCGTGACCCTGCCGCTGGTGCTCGGTCTGATCCCGCCGGCGCCCGCGGCGCCCCCTGGCGCGGAGGGGACGCACGGGCACGGCGATCCGCTGACGCCGCGCGAGCGGCGGGCCTTCCTGCTGATGGCCGGCGTGCTGGTCCTGGGCGGTACGGTGATGACGCTGGTCTCGGTTCACCTGATCACGCTGCTCCAGGCCCGCGGCGTCGCGCTCGCAGCGGCTGTGTCCTACGGCGCTCTGATTGGGCCAGCCCAGGTCGGCGCCCGCATCGTGGAGATGGCCAACAAGGGCCGGCATCACCCGCTATGGACGCTGACCGTGGCCATGGTGCTGGTGGCAGCCGGCCTCGCGGTCCTTGCGGTGGGCGTGCCGACGGTCGGCGTCGCCCTGGTGCTCTACGGGGCCGGTAACGGGATCTACTCCATCGCCCGCGGCACCGTGCCGCTCGCGCTGTTCGGACCCGGACGTTACGCGACCCTGGTTGGGCGGCTCGCCCGGCCGGGCTTGGCAGCGCAGGCGCTCGCCCCGTCGCTCGGGGCCATGGTGCTTGCCTACGGCGGCGTGGACGCGGCCTACGCCCTGCTGCTGGCGCTCGCCCTGGCCAACGTCGTGCTAGTGGGAGCCCTCTGGAGCGCGAGGTAGAGGCGGCCAAGATACCTCCGCCGGGCGCCGCAGGCTGACCGGCGAAGGCGCGCCGCTCGCTGAACGGAAGCTGCGCGCCCGCTTCAGAACCGGTTCAATGCCGCACGTCCAGGTTGCCTTCACTCTCGAACCGGAAGGTCATCACCATGAAGGCACGTCTCGCAGGTCTCGCCGTCGCGGCGCTCATCCTGGTTCCCGGCACCGCCTCGGCGCAGTGGTATGGCCATGGTGCTCGGCACCACCACCATCACTGGGAGCACCACCAGCACCATGGCTACGGTCACCGCCATGGTCACGAGCGGCACCATCACCACGGTTACGACCGTCCCGTTCACTTCGACCGGGGCCACCACCATCACCATCACGGGTACTGACGACCTCGGAAGATCGCCGGGATCGACCGTACCGGTCCCGGCCGTCGCGGGCCCTTGACCTTCCCACCGTTGGAAGGGGCACCATGGCGGCCATCGACCTTCCGCGTGACCCGGAAAACTGGCATCGTCGATTCGTGACGTTCTGGCTCGCCCTCCGGCGGCTGCTCCCGCTCCTGGCGGTTCTCAGCCTCGCCTTGACGCCGGTGATCGCCTCCGCGGCCGCCACGGGCATGCACGCGTCCGCGACGGTTCAGGCTCGCGGCTCGCACGAGCCGATGCCTGCCATGGACCATGCCGGCATGGACATGGGCGGCATGAACATGGACGACATGCCCTGCTGCCCGCCGGAGAAGGCGGACAAGCCGGACTGCGCCCAGTCGGGCTGCCCGTTGATGGCGCTCTGCCTCGCCAGCGTCGCCTCTCTGCTGCCGAGCGCGATCGCCATCGCGGCGCCTAGCGCGACGCGTGCGGCACCGGCTTGGCCCGACACGGCGTCCTTCGACAGCCTGCACGGGCCACCGCTACCCGAGCCCCCCCGCGCCTGAACCCGATGCCGCCGGCGCTCGCGCCGGCACGGTGACGCGCGTCCGCGCCTCGCCATCCATCGTGTTCAGGAGATGAGACCCGTGACCAAGAACCCCTTCGCGCGCGCCGTGCCGGCCGCGCTGCTCGGCGCCGCCCTGACGACATCGACGTTCGCCCCGCCCGCCCTGGCGGACATCAAGGACTACCGCTTCGAACTCGTGCAGCAAGAGGCGAAGGTCGGCGAGGTCGTCATCGCCGTCCGGCTCGTCGACCAGCGGAGCGGCAAGCCGGTGACCGACGCCGTGGTCTTCGCCAAGCGCCTCGACATGGCCCCCGATGCCATGGAGGAGATGGCCACCAAGGTCGAGCAGGTCCCCTCGACCGAGCCCGGCGTCTACCGTTTCAAGGCCAAGCTCTCGATGCAGGGCCGCTGGCGCCTGTCGCTGGCCGCCAAGGTCCAGGGCGAGACCGGCACGGTCGAGGACAAGCTGGTCCTTCAGGCCGCGAAATGACCCGCTCGGCATGGTTCGCCGCTACCCTCGCCGCGCTCGCGGCGGGGGGCCTCGGCTATTGGGCCGGACAGCAGGACGGTCCCGTCCCGGCGCTCGTCGAACGGGCGAGGTCCGAGTACGTGCCGGCGCTGGTCGAGCGGGCCCGGCACGGCGTCGCCCGCTTGCTGCCCGCCGCGCAGGCGCCGGTCCCGTCCAAGCCCGCGTCCGGACCGGTGGTCTACTACCGGGACCCGGACGGGAAGCCCGTCTACTCGGCGTCGCCGATGGTGACGGCGGACGGGCGGGAGTTCCGGGCCGTCCGCGCCAGCGAGGACGTGCGCTTCGACGATGGGGATGGCGAAGCCATGCCCGCGGAAATGGCCAGGCACCACGCAGAGCCGGGCGAGGCGGCCAAGCCCGCCGGCGACGCCCGGCGCGTCCTCTACTACCGGAACCCGATGGGGCTGCCGGACACCTCGTCGGTGCCGAAAAAGGACTCGATGGGGATGGACTACATCCCCGTTTACGCGGGCGAGGACGAGGGCGGCGTCGTGAAGGTGTCGCCGGGCAAGGTCCAGCGCACCGGCGTGCGGACCGAGCTCGCGGAGCGCCGCGTCCTGTCGGTGCCGGTGCGGGCGCCGGGCAGCGTCGGGGAGGACGAGCGCCGCGTCTCCGTCATCGCCATGCGCACGGACGCCTTCATCGAGAAGGTCGAGCCGGTCACAACGGGCGACCACGTCCGCAGGGGCCAGCCGCTGCTGCGCCTGTTCGCGCCCGAGATCAACGCGGTCGCCGCCCAGTACCTGACCTCCATAGGCTACGAGGGCGGCCGCCGGCGGCTGGAGAACCTCGCCATCCCGCCGGAGGTCATCGACGAGATCGAGCGCACCCATAAGGTGCCACCCTCCATCACCTGGTCCGCGCCACGGGACGGCGTCGTAGTCGAGCGCAACGTCTCGGACGGGATGAAGGCCAAGTCCGGGGACGTCCTGTTCCGCATCGTCGACCATACGCGCGTCTGGGTACTGGCCGACGTGACCGAGCGCGACCTCGCCGGGGTGGCGGAGGGGCAGAAGGCGACGGTCCGGGCGCGGGCCTTCCCGGACCGGGCCTTCAGCGGGACGGTGACCCGGATCTACCCCCACCTCAACATGGAGACCCGAACCGCGCGGCTCCGCATCGAGCTGCCGAACCCCGACGGCGCGCTGCGCCCGTCGATGTACGCGGACGTCGAGATCGCGACGGGCGACGCCAAGCCGGTGGTGGCGGTGCCCGATGACGCGATCATCGACACCGGCGAGCGCCAGGTCGTGCTGCTCGACCGCGGCGAGGGCCGCTTCGAGCCGAAGGCCGTGAGGGTCGGCCTGCGCGGCCGGGGCTACGCCGAGATCCGCGAGGGCGTCACGGCCGGCGACCGCGTGGTCACCGCGGCGAACTTCCTGATCGACGCCGAGAGCAACTTGAAGGCGGCGCTGCAAGGCATGACCGCGCCCAAGGATGACCGACAGGCGGCGAGCGCGGGAGGCACGCCGTGATCGCGCGCCTTATCGGCTGGTCGGCCCGCAACCTCGTGCTGGTGCTGGTCGGGACCATGTTCGCCGTGGCGACCGGCGTCCTGGCGCTCAGGACCCTGCCGCTCGACGCCATCCCCGACCTCTCGGACGTGCAGGCCATCGTCTACACCGAGTACCCGGGGCAGGCGCCCCAGGTCGTCGAGGACCAGGTCACCTACCCGCTGACCACCGCCATGCTGACGGTGCCGAAGGCGAAGGTGGTGCGCGGCTTCTCCTTCTTCGGCGTGTCCTTCGTCTACGTGATCTTCGAGGACGGCACCGACCCGTACTGGGGCCGCTCGCGCGTGCTGGAGTACCTCAACGGCGCGGCGAGCCGCTTGCCGGCCGGGGTGACGCCGGCCCTCGGCCCCGACGCGACCGGCGTGGGCTGGGTCTACCAGTACGTGGTGGTGGCGCGTGAGCGGACGCTCGCCGAGCTGCGGTCGCTGCAGGATTGGATCATCCGCTTCGGCGCCTCGCGCGCCGAGGGCGTGGCCGAGGTCGCGGGCGTCGGCGGGTTCGTGAAGCAGTACAACGTCGTCGTCGACCCGAACCGACTGCGAGCCCAGGGCATCTCGCTCAACAAGCTCCGGGACGCCATCCGGTCGAGCAACGCCGACGTCGGCGGGCGCACGGTCGAACTCTCCGAGTTCGAGTTCATGGTGCGCGGGCGCGGTTACCTGAAGAGCGTCGCCGACATCGAGAACATCGTGCTCAAGACCGTGGGCGGCACGCCGCTGCGACTCCGGGACGTGGCCCGGGTCGAGCTCGGGCCGGACGAGCGGCGCGGCATCGCCGAGATGAACGGCGAGGGCGAGGTCGCCGGCGGCATCGTCCTGCAGCGCTTCGGCGCCAACGCCCTCAACGTGATCGAAGGCGTCAAGGCGAAGCTCGCCGAGGTCGCCAAGGGCCTGCCGGCCGGCACCGAGATCCTGCCGGTCTACGACCGCTCGCAACTCATCGACGCGGCCATCGATACCCTGCGCCACACGCTGGTCGAGGAGAGCATCGTCGTCTCCCTCGTCTGCGTCGTCTTCCTGCTGCACGTGCGCAGCGCGCTCGTGGCCATCCTGATGCTGCCAGTCGGCATCCTGATGGCCTTCGCCGGCATGAAGGCGCTCGGAATCGGCGCCAACATCATGTCGCTCGGCGGCATCGCCATCGCGGTCGGCGCCATGGTCGACGCCGCCATCGTCATGATCGAGAACGCCCACAAGCACCTGGAGCGGGCCCCCCCGGACAAGCCGCGGGTCGAGGTCCTCGTCGAGGCCGCCGCGGAGGTCGGGCCGTCGCTATTCTTCTCGCTCCTCGTGATCACGGTGAGCTTCCTGCCGATCTTCACCCTGGAGAGCCAGGAGGGACGGCTGTTCGGGCCGCTCGCCTTCACCAAGACCTTCGCCATGGCAGCGGCGGCGCTGCTGTCGGTGACCCTGGTGCCGGCCCTGATGGTGCTGTTCGTGCGCGGGCGCATCGTCCCGGAGCACCGCAATCCGCTGAACCGGCTCCTGATCTGGCTGTACCGGCCACTCATCGCCGGCGTTCTGCGGGCCCGGGTCCTCACCGTCCTGCTCGCCGTGGGCGTGCTGGCCGCGACCGCCTGGCCGGCACGGCAGCTCGGCTCCGAGTTCATGCCGGAGCTCAACGAGGGCACGCTGCTCTACATGCCAACCACACTGCCGGGTATCTCGGTGACCAAGGCCGGCGAGCTCCTCGCCACTCAGGACCGCATCATCAAGAGCTTCCCCGAGGTGGCCTCGGTCTACGGCAAGGCCGGGCGCGCCAACACGGCGACCGACCCCGCGCCGATGGAGATGTTCGAGACGGTCATCACCCTGAAGCCGAAGGCGGAGTGGCGCCCGGGCGTGACGCTCGTGAGCCTCAAGGCGGAGATGGACGCCGCCCTGCAGTTCCCGGGCGTGTCGAATGCCTGGACGCAGCCGATCCGCGCCCGCATCGACATGCTCTCGACTGGCATCCGCACGCCCGTGGGCGTGAAGGTGCTGGGCACCGACCTGAAGGAGATGGAGGGGGTCGCCCGCCAGGTCGAGACGGTGGTGCGGGGCGTGCCGGGCACGTCGAGCGCCTATGCCGAGCGGGTCATCGGGGGCTACTTCCTCGACATCACGCCGGACCGCGAAGCGCTCGGGCGCTACGGCCTGATGGTCGGGGACGTGCAGGACGTCGTCGCGACGGCCCTGAGTGGGCAGTCCGTGACGAACACGGTCGAGGGCCGCGAGCGCTACACCGTCAACGTGCGCTACCCGCGCGCCTTCCGCTCAGACCCGAAGGCCATCGCGACAGAGGTCCAGGTGCCGCTGCCCGCCGGTGGCACGGTGCCGCTCGGCGAGGTGGCCAAGGTCGAGCTGAGCCGGGGCCCAACCTCGATCCGCACCGAGAACGGGCAGCTCGCGGTCTACCTGTTCGTCGACATCGCCGGGCGCGACCTCGGCGGCTACGTCGCCGAGGCGCGCAAGGCGGTGGCAGACGCGGTGCGGCTGCCCCAGGGCACGACCCTGCAGTGGAGCGGGCAGTACGAGTACCTGGAGCGAGCGGAGGCGCGCCTCGCGGTCGTGGTGCCGCTGACGCTGCTGATCGTGTTCCTGCTGCTCTACCTGAACTTCCGACGCCTGACGGAGACGCTCATCGTGATGCTGTCGCTGCCTTTTGCCCTGGTCGGCGGGGTGTGGCTGCTTTGGTGGATGGGCTTCAACCTGTCGGTCGCTGTGGCGGTCGGCTTCATCGCCCTGGCCGGCGTCGCTGCCGAGACCGGGGTGATCATGCTGGTCTACCTCGACCACGCCCTCGACGAGGTCCGCGCCCAGTGCGAACGCGAGGGACGCCCGCTCGCGCGCCCGGACCTGCGCCGGGCCATCATGGTCGGCGCGGTCGAGCGGGTCCGGCCCAAGATGATGACGGTCGTCGCCATCATGGTGGGCCTGCTGCCCATCCTCTGGAGCACCGGTTCAGGCTCCGAGGTCATGCAGCGCATCGCGGTGCCGATGATCGGCGGGATGGTCTCCTCGACCGCGCTGACCCTGGTGGTCATCCCGGCGGTCTACGCCCTGGTGAAGGGGCGGGGCATGCCCCCGGCCGGCGCGCTCCGCCAGGGGACGGATGGTGAGGCGATGCGGCTGCCGCAGGCGGCCGAGTGAGAGGGAATGGGAGATGACGATGAGGAGCGATGCGATGCCATCCCGACGTTCCGTGCTCGCGGGCTTGGCGGCGGGGCTGGCGCTCGGACGGGGCGCCCTGGCAGAGGGACGTCCCACGGTCGCGGTGACCAAGGACCCGAACTGTGGCTGCTGCGAGAAGTGGGTCACCCACCTGCGCGAGGCCGGCTTCACCGTCACCGTGACCGAGGGGCCCGTGAACCCGGTGAAGGCGCGCCTCGGCGTGCCGCGCGACCTCGCCTCCTGCCACACCGCCCAGGTCGACGGCTACGTGGTCGAGGGCCACGTTCCGGCCGGAGCGATCAAGCGGCTCCTGGCGGAGAGACCCCAGGGGACTGGGCTGGCCGTACCGGGCATGCCGGTCGGCTCGCCCGGCATGGAGGTCGATGGCATGGAGCCGGACACATACGAGATCACACTCTTCGGTCCCAAGGGGCGGAGCGCCTTCGCCCGGTACCGAGGCGGTGAACCAGCCTAAGTCAGCGGCGTCTTCAGCGTTCGGGTATCGCCGCTGCGGGCGGGGGCGCTTTCGCGCCCGACTTGGGCGCGGGCTTCTGACGCTGATCCCACATCACGTATCCAGCCGGCGGGTCGTACTCGTGCGGACGCATGACGGAAGCTTGCCCTTCCGCGGTGACGAGGCCCAGAAAGAGTGCCCTCTCGATATGCTCCCGGTTGAGCGCGATCTTGTGCGGCGTGTGCGACAGGATGTGCTGCGAGTGAGTCCGGCCCGGGGGGCTGACGCTGACGAGCTTCTTCTTCGGGAAGCGCCTCGCAAATAGCCCCGCGGTGGCCGCTTGGTCCGTATCTGCCGTCAGAAGATATGCAGTATCCATGACGTCCTGTACGGCATCGTCATAGACGCTGAGTGCGAGATTGATGTCTGTGGCCTTCTCGGTTGGCTTCTGCCAAATGGAACCGCAGCCCCTGCACTTGGCGTCCTCTTTGCTGAAGTGCCCGAGGATGGTCTCGACACCGACCAGCTTGAGGGCTCGAACCAGCCTTTCGTGGCGGATTTTCTTGCTGTGGTCGCCCGGGTAATAGGCCGTGCAGAACACGACGCGGACGAGTTCCTCCGACTGACGCGGGATGATGGATTCCCCCAGCTTCCAGAAGTTGCACCATTTCAGGAACGGCTCTCCTAAGTCATTGACAGAATGGTATAAATTGAAGCCGTCGATATAGAGTGCAGCCCGAATTCTGGATTTTCCCGCTTGACTATCCAGCCCCATGCACTCATATCCGATCCGTCAACGCTGAACGGTGCGCCGTCAGCAACCCATGGGCTCCGGCCCGTGTGAAGCCCGTAGGCTCAGGCCTGCGGGCTTCTTGGTTTCCGAGGCTGTTCTATTCTGAGTTCGCCTCTCTGGGTACTGTGTTTTTCCCCTCACCGATCCGCTGAGCGAAACCGGAAGGGCATGCGCCATTCCCTGCCAAATCGGACAAATTTCAGGCCCCGACGTCAGTTGAGATGTCACGTGCCGACGATAATCAGACCCACCATATGGGATTGTCCCTTGACCTTCCCATGATGGGAAGCCCCATCTGGGTGTGACGCCATCCAAGGGAGTGCGTCATGCATCGCTTCAAGGTCGAGAAGATGGGCTGCGGCGGCTGCGCCAAGTCGGTGACCCGCGCAGTCCTCGGCATCGAGCCGAACGCCCGGGTCGAGGTCGAGCTCGGAGCCAAGCTCGTGACCGTGTCGGATGCCGCCGGCCCGGCGGACCGGATCGCCCAAGCCATCGCCGCGGCGGGCTTCCCGGCCGAGCCGCTGCTCGCGGCGGCTTGAAACGCCGCGACGGCAACCAAACCTGCCTGCAGGCATTCACGTCTCAACGGCGGACATAGTCCCGCCACCGGAATCGGTGTAAGCCAGAACTCATGAGCCTCGACCGGCAAATCGTGCGCCTGATGGCGGCGATGATCCTCG
This sequence comes from Methylobacterium aquaticum, assembly GCF_001043915.1. Classification (GTDB taxonomy): domain Bacteria; phylum Pseudomonadota; class Alphaproteobacteria; order Rhizobiales; family Beijerinckiaceae; genus Methylobacterium; species Methylobacterium aquaticum. The sequence goes on from NZ_LABX01000061.1 coordinate 17,261, forward strand.
CGATCATCGCCTACGTCGTGCCGTCCGCCGTCCAGGCCCACGAGGGGCACGCGCACCACGGCCACCACGCCGCGGCGCAGCCGAAGTTCGCCCCGTCGCCGGCGCCCAAGGCCGTCGCGCCCACGGTCTCCGCGGCGCCCAAGGTCGCCGTCCGGGCCGTAATGTCGGCATGGGCCAGGGTCGCGCTCGCCCCGACCACGGTCGACGGCGCGCGCATCGAGCCGGAACAGGACAAGTGCTGCCCGGTCGGCTGCAAGACTCGCTGCTGCGGGACGATGGCCTGCTGCGCCACCGGCGTCCTGTCCGGGCCCTATGCCCTGTCGCCGGCCCTGTTCCGGACCGTCACGCTGATCCCGCGCGACGTCGCCGGCCGTTCGGGCGCCGACCCCGAGGCCCTGCCCAAGCCCCCACGAACCCTCGCGTGAAGTAGGGCGCGCCTGAGGCGCGCGACGCCCGGAGTGCGCCCGAGAACGGCGCCGTCCGGACTTCCCGACGCGAGGATTCCTGTTCATGTCGACCCGTTTTGCCGCCGCCCTGCGCGCGGTGGCGCTGCTTGCCGCCGTCCTGGCGGGGCCGGCGCTCGCCCACGAGGGGCACGACCACGGCGCCGCCCAGCCCCCTGTCTCGAAGACCATCGCCCCGCGCGGCGAGGCGCTCTCGGACGCCTTCGAGCTCGTCGCCATTCCGCGCGACGGGACCCTGACGCTGTTCCTCGACCACTTCCGGACGAACGAGCCGGTGCCCGGCGCGACCATCGAGGTCGAAACGCCCGACGGTCCCAGGGTCGCGACCGCCATGGCCGACGGCGGCTACGCGCTGCCGGCCCCGTGGCTATCGAAGCCTGGCCGGCACGATCTCGTGGCGACCGTCACGGCCGGGGACGCGGTCGATGTGCTGACCGTGGCGGTCACCGTGCCCGACCCGAAGGTCGCCGCGGCCGCGGCGCCTGCCATGCCGGCCCCGGCTCAGGCTGCCTTGGCACGCGTCTCCAAGGTCGCCCACGACGTCCGGGAGCGGCTGACGGCCAAGGACCCGACGTTGGCGGCCGCGATCGCCGCCGCCTTCCTGCTCGGCGTCCTCGTGACGGCGCTCGCGCGCGGTCGACGGGGGGCGCCGGCGGTGGCCTTGCTCGCCATCGGCATCACCCTCGTCCTCGGCACCGCCGCCTTCGCGCACGGCGACGAGGACCATGACGCCCCCGTGCAGGGAGCCGCCCTGATCGAGCCGCGAGCCCCCGGCTCCTCCGACCTCGCGCAGCGCCTGCCCGACGGCTCCGTGTTCGTGCCGAAGCCCACGCAGCGCCTGCTGGTCCTGCGCACCACCATGACGGAGCAGGGCAGCTTCCACCGTTCGGTCGAGCTGCCCGGGCGCATCATCCCGGACCCGAACGCCAGCGGCGTCGTCCAGTCCTCGGTCGGCGGCCGCCTCTCGCCGCCCCCGTCCGGCCTGTTCCCGCGCCTCGGTACCAAGGTGCGCAAGGGTGACGTGCTCGCCACCGTGACGCCCCCGGTGCAGGCGGTCGACGTCTCCGACATGCGCCAGCGCCAGGGCGAACTCGACCAGCAGATCGCGATCGTCGAGCGCCGGGTCGAGCGCTACCGGAAGCTCGCGATCACCGGTGCCGTCGCCCAGACCCAGCTCGACGACGCCCAGGCCGAGCTGACCGGCCTGCACGACCGCCGCGCCGCCCTCGACAAGATCCGGCAGCAGCCCGAGACCCTGGTCTCGCCCGTCGACGGCGTGGTGGCGCAGGCGACCGCGGTGGCCGGCCAGATGGCCGCGCCCGGGGCCATGGTCTTCCAGATCGTCGACCCGAACCGCCTCTGGGTCGAGGCGCTGAGCTTCGACGCCCTGACCGCGGCCCAAAACGCCACGGCGCGGCTCGCCGACGGACGCACGCTGAAGCTCGCCTACCAGGGCACGGGCCTCGCGGACCGCAACCAGGCAATCCCGGTGCAGTTCGCGGTGCAGGGCGACGCCACCGGCCTGCGGGTCGGCCAGTTCGTCACGGTGCTGGCCGGGACGGACACCGAGCAGTCCGGCTTGGCGCTGCCGCGCGCGGCCGTCGTGCGCACCGGCAACGGGCAGGACGTCGTCTACGAGCACACCACCGCCGAGCGCTTCGAGGCCCGGCCCGTGCGGGTCGAGCCGCTCGACGGCGGCCGCGTGCTGGTCGCCGAGGGGATCGGACCCGGCAAGCGGGTGGTGACCCAGGGCGCCGAACTCCTCGACCAGGTGCGCTGAGGAGGGCCGCCCGATGTTCACCTTCCTCGTCAGCCAGTCGGTCCGCAACCGCCTGCTCGTCCTCGCCATGGCCACGGTGCTGGTGCTCTTCGGCGCTTTCACCGCGACCAAGCTGCCGGTCGACGTCTTCCCCGACCTCAACAAGCCGACCGTCACCATCATGACGGAGGCCGAAGGGTATGCGCCCCAGGAGGTCGAGCAGCTCGTCACCTATCCCATCGAGACCCGGATGAACGGTCTGCCCGGCGTGACCCGAGTGCGCTCGGTCTCGGGCGTGGGCCTGTCCATCACCTACGTCGAGTTCGACTGGGGCACGGACATCTATCGCAACCGCCAGCAGGTCGCCGAGCGGCTGTCCCTTGTGCAGGACCAGCTTCCGCGGGGCGTGACCCCGGTCATGGGGCCGATCTCCTCCATCATGGGGCAGATCCTGCTGGTGGCGGTGACCAGCGAGACGGCGAGCCCGATGCAGGTGCGCGAGGTCGCCGACTTCACCATCCGGCCCCGGCTCCTCACCATTCCGGGCGTGGCGCAGGTCATCCCCATTGGGGGCGAGGTGCGCCAGTTCCGGGTCAGCCCGAACCCGGCCGCCATGCGCTCGCTCGGGGTGACGAACGCCCAGCTTGAGACGGCGCTGGCGCAGTTCGGCACCAATGCCGGCGGCGGCTTCACCGACCAGCATTCCCGCGAGTACCTCATCCGGAACATCGGCCGGACCATGAGCCTCGACGACCTGCGCAACCTCGTGGTCGCGACGGTCGCCGACACGCCGGTCCACCTGCGCCAGGTGGCCGAGGTGTCCTTCGCCGCGAAGGTGAAGCGGGGCGACGCCGGGTACATGGCCAAGCCCTCGGTCATCGTCTCGGTCGAGAAGCAGCCCGACGTCGACACGGTGCGGCTGACTCGCAGCATCGAGACGGCCCTGAAGGAGATGTCGCCGACCCTGCCGGCTGGCATCAGGGCGGACCAAGTCCTGTTCCGGCAGGCCGACTTCATCGAGACCTCGATCCGCAACGTCGAGCGCGTCCTCGTCGAGGCCGTGCTGGTGGTGGCGGTGGTGCTGTTCGCCTTCCTGCTGAACCTGCGCACCACGGCGATCTCGCTGCTCGCCATCCCGGTCTCGGTGCTCACGACCGCGGTGGTGTTCCACCTGTTCGGGCTGTCGATCAACACGATGACGCTCGGGGGCTTAGCCATCGCCATCGGCGAGCTCGTCGACGACGCGGTGGTCGACGTCGAGAACATCTACCGGCGGCTCGGCGAGAACCGGCGGGCCGGCAACCCGAAGCGCGTGTTCCAGGTGGTGGTCGAGGCCTCGAACGAGGTGCGCTCGGGCATCGTCTACGCGACGCTGATCATCATCCTGGTGTTCGTGCCGCTCTTCGCCCTCTCGGGCATCGAGGGCCGGCTCTTCGCGCCCCTGGGGCAGGCCTACATCATCTCGATCCTGGCGAGCCTGCTCACCTCGATCACCCTGACGCCGGTGCTGGCGTCCCTGCTGCTGCCGGGCTTGAAGAACCTGGAGGAGCACGACAGCCGCTTCCTGAAGCTGCTCAAGCGCGGCAACGCCGCCCTCCTGCGGGTCGCCTTCCGCCACAAGGGCCTGCTGGTCGGCACCGTCGCGGCGGCGGTGGTGGCCGCGGGCGTGGCCGCCTGGAACCTGCCGCGGGCCTTCCTGCCGCCGTTCAACGAGGGCTCGTTCACGGTCAACATGACCTTCAACCCGGGCATCTCGCTCGCCGAGAGCAACCGGGTCGGGCTGATCGCCGAGAAGCTGCTCTTGGACATCCCGGGCGTGAAGGCGGTGGGCCGCCGGACCGGGCGGGCCGAGCTCGACGAGCACGCCGAGGGCGTCCACTCGTCCGAGATCGAGGTGGCGCTCGACGAAGGCGCCAAGCGTCCGAAGGAGGCGCTCGTCGCCGACATCCGCGGGCGCCTCGCGGCCCTGCCGGTGGCGGTCAACGTCGGCCAGCCGATCTCGCACCGGCTCGACCACATGCTCTCGGGCGTGCGGGCCGAGATCGCCCTCAAGGTGTTCGGCGAGGACCTCGACGCCCTGCGGCGGGTCGCCAACTCCCTGCGCGACCGGATGGCCGCGATCCCGGGCCTCGTCGACCTGCAGGTCGAGCGGCAGGTGCGCATCCCGCAGCTGGAGGTGCGCGTCGACTACACCCGGGCCGCCCTTTACGGCGTGCAGCCGGCGGCGGTCGTCGAGCAGATCAGCCGCCTCTCGAACGGCCGCGTGGTCTCGACGGTGGTCGACGGCGTGCGCCGCTTCGACGTGGTCCTGCGCCTCTCGGAGAACCGCCGGACCACGACGGGCCTTGGAGATCTCCTGCTGGAGACGCCCTCGGGCTGGGTGCCGGCGCGGCAGGTCGCCGACATCCGCGAGACCGACGGGCCGAACCAGATCCTGCGCGAGAACGCCCGCCGCCGCATCGTCGTCCAGGCCAACACCAACGGCGAGGGCGACATGGGCACCATCGTGGCGGCCATCCGCGAGGCCGTGGCGAAGGAGCCGCTGCCGCCCGGCTTCTTCACCAGCCTGGAGGGCACCTTCCAGGCGCAGGAGGAGGCGAGCCGGACCATCGCGGCGCTCTCGGCGCTGTCCTTGGCCCTGGTCTTCGCCATCCTCTACAGCCGATACCGCTCGGCCGCGCTGGCGCTCATCATCATGGGCAACGTGCCGCTCGCGCTCATCGGCTCGGTGGCGGCGCTGTGGCTGGTCGGGCAGCCCCTGTCGGTGGCGTCGATGATCGGCTTCATCACGCTGACCGGCATCGCTGCGCGCAACGGCATCCTCAAGATCAGCCACTACCTGAACCTGTCGCTGCACGAGGGGGTGCCGTTCGGGCCTGACCTCGTCATCCGCGGCAGCCTGGAGCGGCTGACACCCGTGCTGATGACAGCGCTCTCGGCCGGTGTCGCCCTGGTACCGCTGCTCTACGACGCGGCGAGCCCGGGCAAGGAGATCCTGCACCCGGTGGCGGTGACGATCTTCGGCGGCCTCGTCAGCGCGACGCTGCTCGACACCTTCCTGACCCCCGTCCTGTTCCTGCGCTTCGGACGCAAGCCGCTGGAGCGGCTGCGCGCCCTCCACGCCGAGGCGCCGGCCCACCCATCCCCGGACGGCGCGCGCCCGCGCCCGGCCGAGGCCTACTGAACCCCGAGAGGAGACCTGAGCATGATCATACCGCGAGTGACCCTGGTCGCCGGCCTGCTCGCCGCCACGACCGTGTGTGCCCACGAGACCTCCGGCCAGCACGGCGGCCGGGTGGCGGACGCCGGCAAGTTCCACGTCGAGCTCGTCGCCAAGGGCGAGACCGTCGACGTGTTCGTGTCCGACGAGGGCCAGAAGCCAGTCCCGGCCACGGGCTTCAAGGGCACGGCCATCCTGGTCGTCGGCGGCAAGCCGACCCGCGTGCCCCTGGAGCCCGCCAACGGCAACCGCCTGACCGGCAAGGCCGCGGCGGCCCTCGGCGACAGCCCGAAGGGAGCCGTGCAGCTCACCGGCCCCGACGGCGCCACCGCCAGCGGCAAGTTCAACTGACCCCGCGCACCAGGAAGAATCCTCCGATGAAGATCCTGCCCTCGACCCTCGCCGTCGCGGCCCTGGCCCTCGGTCTCTCGGGCATCGCCCTGGCGCACGAGGCCCACGACCATGCCGGGCATGCCGGGCACGACCACGCCGCGATGACGGCGACGGACAAGGCGGACACGCCGGCCACGAAGGCGTTCCGGGACGTCGGCGCCGAGATGCACCGGGACATGGACATCCGCTACTCGAACGACGTCGACGTCGACTTCGTGCGCGGCATGATCCCCCACCACAAGGGCGCCGTCGCCATGGCCAAGGTCGCCCTCCGGTATTCCAAGGACCCCGAGATCCGGAAGCTGGCCGAGGAGATCATCAAGGCCCAGGACGTCGAGATCGCCCAGATGGAGGCCTTCCTCAAGAAGAAGGGCACCCAGTGAGGTCGCCCTCGCGCTGGTAGACGGCGCTCCCAAATCCGTGATCGTCCAGAGTATTTATTTCTGAACGCTTCGCGGATTGGGGAGTTTGATATCCAGGTTATAGCTAGCTGGTCGAGTTAATACTTTATCAGATCTCTAGTTGTGCCCATATCTCCCAATAAAGCCGCGATGGAGACCAGAATGAGCCACGTGTCGAGCGAGATGCAATCCTGCATCGACGAGTGCCTGCGCTGCTACCAGACTTGCCTGGGCATGGCCTCGAACCACTGCCTGCCGGCCGGCGGCAAGCACGTCGAGCCGGGCCATTTCCGCCTGATGATGGCTTGCGCGGAGATGTGCCGGACCTCGGCGCACTTCATGCTGATCGGCACCCCCGAGCACAAGCACACCTGCCTGGCCTGCGCCGAGGTCTGCGAGGCTTGCGCCAGGAGCTGCGAGCAGGTCGGCGACATGCAGGACTGCGTCGCGCAGTGCCGGGCCTGCGCCGAGAGCTGCCGGAAGATGGCCGCCTGAACCCGACGCGGCGGCCTGGCCGGCCGCCCCCCGCCAACCAACCTGAGGAGGCAATCTTGTTCGTTCGCACCCTGACCCTCGCCGCGACCCTGGCGCTGGCCGGCACCGGGGCGGCCTTCGCCGCCGACCACGACCACGGCTCCATGCCGGGGCCCTCGTTCGAGCTTCCCGCGGCCTGCAAGGCGGCGTCGACCGCCAAGGAGGACTCGATGAAGGACATGCAGGGTCACATGTCCCAGGCCATGCAGGGCATGGGCGGCCAGATGACCGAGGCCCAGAAGGGCCTGCAGCAGGCCATGATGTCGATGAACGGTCCCATGATGCAGGGGATGATGGCCAAGGACGCCGACGTCGCCTGGATCTGCGCTATGATCCCGCACCACCAGGGCGCCATCGCCATGGCCCAGGTCGGCCTGAGGAACGGCGACAATCCCGAGGCGAAGAAGATCGCCGAGAAGACCATCCAGGAGCAGGAGAAGAGCATCAAGGAACTCACGTCCTGGCTCGACAAGAACGCCCAGAAGGAAGGCCGCCAGTAAGCCGCCGGCTGCCGTCGGGTCGCTCGTGGCCCGGCGGCGCCTCCTCGGCCATGCGGAAGGAGCGGTCATGAGCGACGCGCCACAGGGACATCACCCCGCCCCGGGAGGCCATGCCTGCGCGGGCGGCCACGGCCATGCCGGTCACGGGCACGGGCATGCACATGGCCATGCGCACGGCGACCAGGCCGGCATCGCGGCGAACGACGCGGGTGCCGACCGTGTGAAGGACCCGGTCTGCGGGATGATGGTCGACCCGCATACGACGAAGCACCGGGCCGAGCACGGCGGCCACCCCTACTACTTCTGCTCGAACGGCTGCCGGACCAAGTTCGAGGCCGACCCGGTCCGCTACGTCGACCCCGGCCAAGCCGCGACGAAGGCCGACCCGGTGCCCGAAGGCACGATCTACACCTGCCCGATGCATCCGGAAGTTCGGCAGGTCGGCCCCGGGGCATGCCCGATCTGCGGCATGGCCCTGGAGCCGGCGATGGTCGGCGCCGACGAAGGACCGAGCGAGGAGCTCGTCGACATGACCCGGCGGTTCTGGGTCGGGCTCGTCCTGACCCTGCCGGTGTTCGTGCTGGAGATGGGCGGCCACCTGTTCGGCCTGACCGAGCGCCTCGGCCAGCAGACGTCCAACTGGATACAGTTCGCGCTGGCGACCCCGGTCGTGCTCTGGGCCGGCTGGCCATTCTTCGTGCGAGGTTACCGCTCCGTGGCCTCGCGCAACCTGAACATGTTCACCCTGGTCGCCATCGGGACGGGGGTGGCCTGGGCCTACAGCGTGGTCGCGACGTTCGCGCCCGGGCTCTTCCCGGAGGCGCTGCGCGGGCACGGCGGGGCGGTGCCGGCCTATTTCGAGGCGGCCGCGGTCATCACCGTGCTGGTGCTGCTCGGGCAGGTGCTGGAACTGCGCGCCCGCGAGAGCACCGGTGGCGCGCTCCGCGCGCTGCTCGACCTCGCGCCGAAGACGGCCCGGCGCATCCACCCCGACGGTACGGACGAGGAGGTGCAACTCGACGCCATCGGCGTCGGCGACCGTCTGCGCGTGCGCCCCGGCGAGAAGGTGCCGGTCGACGGCGCCGTCGTGGAGGGCCGCAGCTCGGTGGACGAGAGCCTGGTGACGGGGGAATCCATGCCCGTCGGCAAGGAGGTCGGCGCCAGCGTCATCGGCGGCAGCCTCAACCAGTCCGGCTCGCTCGTGGTCGAGGCGACCAAGGTCGGGCGCGACACCATGCTGGCCCGCATCGTCCAGATGGTGGCCGAGGCGCAGCGCTCGCGCGCGCCCATCCAGCGCCTCGCCGACCAGGTCGCCGGCTGGTTCGTACCGGCGGTCATCGGCGTGGCGGTGCTCGCATTCGTCGCCTGGATGGCGTTCGGGCCGGAGCCGCGCTTCACGTTCGCGCTGCTTGCGGCGGTCGCGGTGCTCATCATCGCATGCCCCTGCGCGCTCGGCCTCGCCACGCCGATGTCGATCATGGTCGGGGTCGGCCGCGGCGCCCAGGCCGGGGTGCTGGTCAAGAGCGCCGAGGCCCTGGAGCGCATGGAGCGGGTCACCACGCTGGTGGTCGACAAGACGGGGACGCTGACGGAGGGCAAGCCGGCGGTGACGCGGGTCGTGGCGGCGACAGGCTTCGACGAGGCTACCGTGCTGCGCCTCTCGGCGAGCGTCGAGCGGGCGAGCGAGCACCCGCTCGCCCTGGCCATCGTGGCGGCCGCCGGGAAGCGCGGGATCGCGACCTCCCCCGTCGAGGATTTCGACAGCCCGACCGGCAAGGGCGCGCTCGGCACCGTCGAGGGCCGGCGCGTGGCCCTCGGCAACGCCGCCTTCCTGCGTGAGCAGGGCGTCGATGTCTCGGCCCACGCGGCCGAGGCCGACGAGCTCCGGCGCGACGGCGCCACGGCGATCTTCGCGGGCGTCGACGGGCGCGTGGCCGGCGTCATCGCCATCGCCGACCCCGTCAAGGCGACGACGCCCGAGGCGCTCGCCGCGCTTCGGGCCGAGGGCATCCGGGTCGTGATGCTGACCGGGGACAACCGCACGACCGCCGATGCCGTGGCGCGCCGGCTCGGCATCGAGGAGGTCGAGGCCGAGGTGCTGCCCGACCAGAAGGCCGCCGTGGTCGAGCGCCACAAGGCCGCCGGTCAGGTCGTCGCGATGGCCGGAGACGGCGTGAACGACGCTCCCGCGCTCGCCGCCGCGGACGTCGGCATCGCCATGGGCACGGGCACGGACGTGGCCATCGAGAGCGCCGGCCTGACGCTGCTCAAGGGCGACCTCGTCGGCATCGTGCGGGCCCGGCGCCTGTCGCGGGCGGTGATGGGCAACATCCGCCAGAACCTGTTCTTCGCCTTCGTCTACAACGCCGCCGGCGTGCCGGTGGCGGCGGGCATCCTCTATCCGTTCCTCGGTATCCTGCTCTCGCCGGTCATCGCGGCCGCGGCGATGGCGCTGTCCTCGGTCAGCGTGATCGGCAACGCCCTGCGCCTGCAGGCGACGAAGCTCGATCCCTCGTCCGCCCGCTAGGAGCCTCCATGTTCCCGACCTGGCTCCACGCCCTCGCCGTCGCGTCCCTGCTGCTGGGGGCGGCGTGCGCCCTGCTGCTGTCGGTGCAGGTCATCCGCCACCCGCAGCACATGACCGTGATGAACGTGGTCTGGCCGGTCAGCGCCCTGTTCGGCACGGTGGCCGTGGTCTGGGCCTACTTCAGATACGGGCGCCTCGCCACGATGGAGGCGCACCACCACGCCAAGGAGCGGGGCGAGGACCCGCCGAACATGACCGGCACGCCGTTCCCGATGATGGTCGGAAAGGGCGCACTCCACTGCGGCAGCGGCTGCATGCTGGGCGACGTCGCCGCCGAGTGGCTCGCCTTCCTGGTGCCGGCGGTGGCGGTCTGGTTCGGCTGGCACTCGCTGTTCGAGGAGAAGATGTACGCGGTCTGGGTGCTGGACTTCGTCTTCGCCTACGCGCTCGGGATCGTGTTCCAGTATTACGCCATCGTGCCGATGCGGGGGCTCTCCCCCGGCGAGGGCCTCGTGGCGGCCGTGAAGGCGGACACCGCCTCGCTGATCGCCTGGCAGGTCGGCATGTACGGTTTCATGGCCTTCGCCCAGTTCTACCTGTTCCCGCACCTCGCGGGGAAACGGGCGCCGATGAACTCGGTCGAGTTCTGGGCCGCCATGCAGCTCGCCATGGTCGCGGGATTCCTGACCAGCTACCCCGTCAACTGGTGGCTCGTCGGGTCCGGCATCAAGGAACGCATGTAGGCCGGCATGGCCTCCCATCCGGCTTGGTCGCGCGGCGGGTCCTGTCCGCCGGCATCCGCATTCCCGTCACGGTGCCAGCGTTGTTCACGCCTGTCGTCATCCACGACCTGATCCACCGCTTCGCCGGCCTCGACGGGCCCCACGGCCATTGGTGGATGGAGCTGGTGTCGCTCCTCGTCCTCGTCGTGGCGCCGGCGTGGACGGGGTGGATGGCGCTGCGCCTCGCCTGGCGCACGCTGCGCGACCGGCACCTGCCCGGCGCGGCGAGCCCGGGAGCGTGGCGCCTTGAGCGCTACGTCCTGCGGGCGACGCTGCGCCCGCAGCTGCGGCTGGTGCTGCTCTCGCTCCTGACGCTGCCGGCCGCGTGGCTCCTCCTGGAGATCCCCAAGCACATCATCAACCACGCCCTCTCGGACGCGGAGGGCGACGTCCGTCCCGGCATGGCCTTCCTCGGGCTCGAACTGGGACGCGTCGAGCTCCTGTTCGCGCTGTGTGCGAGCTACCTCGCCGTGCTGACGCTGGGCGGCCTCGCCAAGTACGCGGTCAACCGGGCGCGCGGCGGCCTCAACGAGCGCCTCGTGCGCCGGCTGCGCCTCGCCGTCTTCCGGCGGGCCCGCGGGGAGCGCTCGCCCGAGCGCCGCGCCGCGCTGGCCGCCGTCGCAGTGCAGGAGGTCGAGCCCATCGGCTACGCCGGCGCGGGCCTGGTGGCCGTGCCCTTCGTCCAGGGCGGCACGCTCCTGACCAGCGTGGCCTTCCTGCTCCTCCAGGACGCCGCCCTGGCGCTCGCCGCGCTGGTGATGCTGCCGGTGCAACTCACCCTCCTGCCGCGGCTGCAGCGGCGCCTGAACGCCAAGGTGCGCGAGCGGGTGCACGCGACCCGGGCGCTCGGCGGCCTCCTGACCGCGCCGGAAGCTGGGAACGCGGGCCATCCTCCGGCCCTGCTCCGGCAGATGCGCCAGGCCGAGGCGCTGGAGCGGGTGCGCGTCGAGATCGCCGATCTGAAGGGCCGGCTCAAGGGTCTCTACAACTACACGGCCAACCTGACGCCGTTCTTCTTCTTCTCGGTCGGCGGCTACCTTGTCATCCAGGGCCGGCTCTCGCTCGGGGCGCTGGTCGCCGCACTCGCGGCCTACAAGGAGATCTCGCCGGCCCTGCGGGAGCTGTTCGACTTCGCGCAGGGCTGGTCGGACGCACGAGCCAGGTTCGAGGAGGTAACCAGGGCGCTCAGCTTCCCCGGCTCGCAGGGATGGTCACGCATTCCTGGCCTAAACGCTGGCGTCGCGGTTCAATCACAGAGGAATTTCGCCTCCTTACCAGTTGGATCGAAGTTGTCGCTCGGCTTACGCTTATGCGGGCGCCGCGGATCCCCTTTTTTCTAGCCGCGCCTGGACGAAGCGTCGGCTTTTTGGCGTACATCTGCCAGCCTTCGTAATTACTTCGCGGTGGCAGGTCGGGCTTTCATCTCACCACAAATCCGCCTCCCGGTTTTTGAGGCGGAGCTAGTGCCTAGCGGGCGTAGTTTCGGCGCAATCGTGACAAGCCTCCACTTTAGGAAAGGCCGAGCTGGTGATGAAGGAACGCCATTCCTGGGGCCAGAGGAACGCGGGACGTCGCCGTCGCGTCAGGCCGCACGTCCGGACCGCCGCGCGCCGAGCCTTCGTCGCGATCACGGTCGCTGTCCTCGCCGTCGCGTGCTGCGGGTTCGTGGCCAAGGGGCTGTTCGAGAGCCGTGTGCTGATGCCCCCCTACGTCGCTCGCTGACCTGGGCTCAGGTCCCTCACGCGGGCTCACCCAACGGCGACAGGGCCTCGATGATGCGGCAATCCGCAACCGACCCGCAGCCGCACTGGCCGATGACCTCGCGCAGTTCCGAGGCGAGCCGGGTCAGGTCAGCCAACTTGCGCTCCACGTCGGCGAGATGGGCACGGGCGATGGTGTCGACCTCGCCGCAGGAGCGATCCCGGTCGTCCGCCAGGGCGAGCAGGTCCCGGATCTGCTCCACGGTGAAACCCAGGGCGCGACCGCGGCGGATGAAGCTCAGTCGGCGCAGGTGCTCGGGCCCGTAGAGCCGGTAGTTCCCGCTCGACCGCGCCGGCGGGGGCAGCAACCCGACCTTCTCGTACCACCGGACCGTCTCGACACGGGTCTGCGTGGCCTCCGCGAGGCTGCCGATGGTCATGGAAGAGGCGGTCCGCACGGCCTTGACCCTGTAGTGACTACAGGGTGCATGTAGGGGGCCTTCCCAGTCCGGACCAGGAGCCCGGCGAACGGAGCGCATCATGAACCAGGCCGCCGGCGCGGACCGCACATCCTTCCCCACGAACGGACCGCAGGCTCTGCGCTACAGGGTCAAGGGCATGGACTGCCCGACCTGCGCCGGGAAGATCGAGACTGCCGTCTCCCGACTGCCGGGCGTCGCGGACGTGCGCGTGAACTACGGCAGCCAAGTCCTCGACCTCGCGCTCGATGAGGCTGCGACGCCGAGGACCGAATTGGAGGGGCGGATCGAGCGCCTGGGCTATGGCGTCGCGCCGCTCCCCACGGCCTCGGACCTAGCCATGGCCCAAGCCTCGGGCGGCGCCCCACCCGCCGAGACCGCGGAGGAGCCCGAGCCGCCGCTCTGGCGGACCCGGAAGGCGCTGCTGGGCATCCTGATCGGTGCCCTGTTCTCCGCCGGCTTCCTGATCGAGCGGATCGCGCCGGGCGTGGCGGGCGAGTACGCCTACTGGCCAGGGGCGCTCGTCGGTCTCGCCTATTACGGCCGCCGCGCGGCCGTGGCGGCGTTCGCCGGCACGCCCTTCTCCATCGAGATGCTGATGTCGGTCGCGACCGCGGGGGCGCTCGCCATCCACGCCGCCGAAGAGGCCGCGATCGTCGTGCTGCTCTTCACGGTCGGCGAGATGCTGGAGGTCGTGGCGGCGGGCCGGGCGCGGGCCGGCATCAAGGCGCTCGCCGCCCTGGTGCCGAAGACCGCCCGCCTCGTCGACGAGGCCGATGGCACCATCCGCGAGGTGGCCGCCGCATCGCTGGCCATCGGTCAGGTCGTGGTCGTGCGGCCGGGCGACCGCGTGCCCGCCGACGGGGTGATCACCGACGGCGCGTCGAGCCTCGACGAGGCCCCCATCACCGGCGAGTCGGTCCCGAAGCCCAAGGAGGTCGGCGACCCGGTCTACGCCGGCAGTGTCAACGCCGACGGTGCGCTCCAGGTCCGGGTCACAAAGACGGCGGCCGACAACACGGTCGCCCGCATCCTGCACCTCGTCGAGGAGGCGCAAGCGTCGAAGTCGCCCACGGCGCGCTTCATCGACCGGTTCAGCGCTGTCTACACGCCCATCGCGTTCGCGTTCGCGGCCGCGGTCGCGGTCGTGCCGCCGCTGCACGGCGCCGACTGGGGCACTTGGATCTACCGGGGCCTGGCGCTCCTCCTCATCGCCTGCCCCTGCGCGCTGGTGCTCTCGACCCCGGCGGCCATCGCCTCCGGACTGGCCGCTGGAGCGCGACGCGGGCTGCTCGTCAAGGGCGGCGCCGCGCTGGAGGTCATCGGGCGGGTTCGCACGGTCGCGTTCGACAAGACCGGGACGTTGACCGCCGGACGGCCGCGGGTGTCGGATATCCTGGCCTTCGCCCCGGACGCGTCGGAGCGCTCACTTCTCGGCCTGGCCGCCGCGGTCGAGAGCGGAAGCAGCCACCCCATCGCCCGGGCCATCCTCGACCGGGCGAGCGCGGACGGGGTGCCGCTGCGCCCGACGCGGGACGCCCGCGCCATCCCCGGCAAGGCGGTGTCGGCCACGGTGATGGGTCAGACGGTGCTCGTCGCCTCCCCGCGCCACGCCGCCGAGAGCGTGCGGCTCGGCCCTGAGGCCGAGCGCGCGGTCGCGGACCTGGAAGCCGGCGGCAAGACGGTGGTCATCGTCGTCCGCGGCGCCGAGGCCTTAGGCGCCATCGCGGTCCGGGACGAGCCCCGCACCGACGCGGCGGCCGGCATCTCGGCCCTGCGGAAGCTCGGCGTCCGCAGCGTGATGCTGACCGGCGACAACCGGCGCACGGGCGAGGCGGTCGCGTCCGAACTCGGGCTCGACGTGAAGGCCGAGCTCCTGCCCCAGGACAAGCTCGCCGAGATCGCGGCCCTGAAGGCGGCGGCTCCGGTGGCGATGGTCGGCGACGGCATCAACGACGCGCCGGCGCTCGCCGCCGCCAGCGTCGGCATCGCGATGGGCGGCGGCACCGACGCGGCCTTGGAAACGGCGGACGCGGCGGTGCTGAACGACCGGGTGGGCGACGTGGCCGCGCTGGTCTCCCTCTCTCGGGCGACCCTAGGCAACATCCGCCAGAACGTCGCGATCGCCCTCGGCCTGAAGGCCGTGTTCCTGGTGACGACCATCGCCGGCATCACCGGCCTCTGGCCGGCCATCCTGGCCGACACCGGCGCGACCGTCCTGGTGACGGCCAACGCGCTCCGTCTCCTGAGGGCCTGATGATCTCCCTGTCAGGGTGGGCCGGCCGGGCCGCGACCGTGGCCGGGGTGGCCGGGGCCTCCGCGGCCATCGACCTCGTCGCCAAGGCGGTGGCCGAGGCGTGGCTGGAGGAAGGCGCCGTCAGGGGCGCGCTGCCCTTCATCGACCTGAGCCTGTCGTTCAACCACGGCATCAGCTTCAGCCTGTTCCCGGCGCACGACCAGTCCTCCCTGGCGCTGCTCCTCGCCATCCAGGGCACGCTCACTTGCCTTGTGGCCGGCTGGGCCCTGGCCGCGGGCGGCGGGCTCGAACGCCTCGGGCTCGCCGCGATAGCGGGCGGGGCCGCCGGCAATTTCGTCGACCGGCTCATGGACGGCGTCGTCACGGACTACCTCGACCTGCACACCGGCGGCATCCGCTGGTTCACCTTCAACCTGGCGGACGTCTGGATCTCGGCGGGTGTGGTGCTGCTGCTCCTCGACGGACTTCCTCTGCGGCGGGGGGATCGCAGTGCCGGGGGGGGGACCC